>NZ_BAAGPS010000009.1:610932-743712 GCF_054783935.1 Streptomyces pseudoechinosporeus | reverse complement strand
GCCGGGTGTTCGGCCCCGGTGGCGCTCACGGTGACATCGTGTACGGCCACCGAGGTCAGTCGCCCTTCTGCGCGGTCTTCTGGATCTCGCCCAGGACCTTCACCGGGTCGCCGCCCGCCACCGCCGTGCCGATGCGCTGTTTCACGGCGCCGTCGACCGCGGCCCATGCGGGGTCGTCGGTGGGGGCGAACTCCGCGTCGGAGAGGGCGTCGACGAACGGTTTGTAGTAGGCGGCGTTCCGGCTGTCGGAACTGAGCACCTCACCGGCCGACTTGGTGACCGACAGGAACCCCTCGGTGGAGACGAACTCGGCGGCGTTCTCCTTCTGGTAGAAGAAGTCGAGGAACTTCTTCACCGCCGCCTTGTTCGACCCGTCACCCTTCTTGAACGCGACGAGGTAGTCCTGCACACCGAGCGTCTTGTGCGTACTGCCGTCCTTGCTCGGCAGGGGCGCGACGCCGTAGTTCAGTTTCGCGTCGACCGGGTCGATGAAGCCCTTCCGCATGAAGACCGCCCCGTTCAGCATGCCGATCCTGCCCTGGGCGAACTGGTTGAAGACGTCCTTGCGGTTGGTGGTCTCCGGGTTGGGCTGGGTGACCTTGTCCTTCGTCAGTTTCCGCAGATAGGTGAGCGTGTCGACGTTGGCCTGCTGGTCGATCGCCCATGTGCCCGAGGCGTCGGTCCAGCCGCCGCCGTTGTTCATCGCCCAGATCTGGAACTCGGCCTGGGCCTCCTCGGCCCCCAGGGGTAATCCCAGGCCGATGTAACCGGCCTGCTTGATCTTCTTGGCGTCGGCCTCGACCTCGGCCCAGGTGGACGGCGGCCGGGCGATGCCCGCCTTGGCGAAGATGTCCTTGTTGTAGAAGAACAGGCGCGCGCTGGAGATGAAGGGCAGGCCGTACTGGGTTCCCTCGTACTGCGCCTTCTGCCGGAACAACGGGAGAAAGTCGGCCAACACCTTGGGGGAGACGACGTCCTGCGCCTTGTGGACCAGGCCGTCGCGGGCGAAGTCGGAGAACTTGTTGTAGTTGAGGATGTCGGGTTCCTGCTTGGTCTGGACGTACGTCTTGACCTTGGAGTCCATCTGCTCCCAGTCGACGACTTCGAGATTCACCCGGTAGCCGGGGTTCGCGGATTCGAAGTCCTTGATCAGCGCCGTCCAGTAGGCCTGGGTGTCGTCGTCGTACTTCGCCGCGACGAACCTGATCGTCCTGCCGTCGGATCCGCCGCCGTCCGACGAGCTGCCCTTGCCGCATCCGGTGAGGGCCAGTGCCAGGGACAGTCCCCCGGCGAGGCATGCGAGGTGCCGTTTCACGGAGTACCTCTCCGCACGCATGGCGTGCTTCGTCAAGCGCGTGCTCGCCTGATGGCGCGCTCGCTTGCTTGTTTATGCTCGATTACTGGTGTTATCAATCATCCAACGACATGATGCTCAATGAAACGCGCACGGCGTCAAGGGCCGTCACATCACGTATCGGTCACACCGCGCGCCCGAGAGGGGAGACTCCCGATGAGTCAGACCGAGATCGAGATCGCCACCCAGCCCGACTGCTGGCGGCAGGCCGTGGCACTGGCCCGGCGGCCCGACGGCCTCGCCTCGCTGCCCCGAACCGGCGAGCGGGTGGCCGTCGTCGGCTGCGGGACGTCCTGGTTCATCGCCCAGGCGTACGCGGCGCTGCGGGAGTCGGGTGGCCACGGCGAGACCGACGCCTTTCCCGCCTCCGAGATGCCTGCCGGGCGCGCCTACGACCGGGTGGTCGCGCTGACCCGGTCCGGCACCACGACCGAGGTGCTGGAGCTGCTCCGCCGACTGCACGGGCGCACCCCCACGACCGCGGTGACCGCGGTACCGCAGGCGCCGGTGACGGGGCTGGCGGACGCCGTCGTCGTGCTCGACTTCGCCGACGAGATCTCGGTCGTCCAGACCCGGTTCGCCAGCACGGAACTGGTGCTCCTGCGGGCGCATTTGGGCGAGGACCTGGGACATCTGCCGCAGCAGGGGCACTCTGCGCTGGACGAACCGCTGCCGGCCGGGGTGCTCGAGGCCGAGCAGTTCACCTTCCTGGGGCAGGGCTGGGCATACGGGATCGCCCAGGAGGCGGCGCTGAAGATGCGCGAGGCGGCGGGCGCCTGGACGGAGGCCTATCCGGTGATGGAGTACCGGCACGGCCCGATCAGTGTTACCGGACCCGGCCGCGTGGCGTGGTGGTTCGGAGACCCGGCGGCCCTTCCGTCCGGTCTCGCCGACGACATCGCCCGCACCGGCGGGCAGTTGGTGGCACTCGGCCGGGACCCCCTGTCCGACCTCGTCGTGGTGCACCGGCTGGCCGCCACCCTCGCCTCGGCACGCGGGCTGGACCCGGACAATCCGCGCCATCTGGCCCGGTCCGTGATCCTGACCTGACCGGGCGTCTCCGGACGGATCTCGGGGAAGTCGCAGAATTTACCCGTCCGTTACGAACGGATTCCGGGCCCGTCGAGGCCTCTCAGCGGGCCCCGGGACCGACTGCCACCAGGGACAACAACTGTTCCACGAGAACTCTCGGGGCCCTTGGGAAGCCGCGTGTCCCACAGGTTGACAGGTGGCGGTTACCGCAAGAACATGAGCGAAATCGCTTGGAATCTTGCATCTGCACGCAGCATCAAACAGACATCAAGCCCTCCCAAGCGCCGCGCTTCCTCGTGACCGCGCACTCCGCACGCCACCGGCACCACGCACCGCAGCTTCTGAGTCACCGTCACCGTCCTGTCCGACAGGAGGACACGAGTGCACGCCCGACTGAGCAATCCCGGCGGCCTGTTGCTCGCTGCCGCCCTGACCGCCGCCATGCTGATGGCGCCCGTCACCGGCTCTACCGCGGCAACGGCCGCCGCCCGCCCCACCACCACCGACGGGCCGAAGGTAGCCCGCACCGCGCACGCCGTCACGATCTCCGTACCGGCCTCCGCCGGAACCCCTGGCTACACCCTCGACGTGGCCACCGACGAACTCGCCCTGACCACGCGCCGCGCCGGGAAGACTGTGCTCGCCACCGCCACCGGCGACACCGGCGCCCTGCGCTTCACCGCGGCCGACGGCACGTGGCAGCACGCGACCGGCGTCACCGACTGGACGTGGAAGAACGGCGTCCTGACCGTCACCGCCGACAGCACCCTCGACGGCACCACGGTGGAGGCCCGGATCACCCCCGGCGCCGACCGCTACCAGCTCGACTGGGACGTCCGCGGCGGCGGAGCGGAGCAACTGGGCCTCGCCTACGACCTGTCATCAGCCGGCCACTGGTACGGCCACGGCGAGGCGGAGACCCCGCAGGGCGGTCCCGGCGTCAACCAGCCCTGGCCGCTCGACGCCGGCGAGGTCGACCACGAGACCTTCGGCCCGGCGTCGTACAACATGATCGACCCGTTCTGGTACACCTCCAAGTCGACCGGTCTGCGCGTCGACACCGGGGACGTCATGGACGTGGCGCTCAACAAGGACAAGGACGGCCTCGGCACCTTCACCGTCGAGTCGCCCGACACCTACAAGGCCACCGTGTTCGTCGAGTCGACCCCGCTCGAGGTCTACCGCGACTACATCGGCATCGTCGGCAAGCCGACCAAGAGCGACGCCCCGTACGAGCAGTACGCCAAGCCGCTGTGGAATTCCTGGGCGCAGTTCTACACCAAGATCGACCAAGAGAAACTGCTCGACTACGCCACCGACCTCCACGACAACGGCCTGGACGGGCACACCATCCAGCTCGACGACAAGTGGGAGTCGAACTACGGCAATCTGACCTGGGATCCCAAGACCTTCCCTGATCCCAAGGGCCTGTCCAAGAAGATCCACGACATGGGGTTCGACTTCGGCATCTGGGTCACCCTGTGGATCAACCTGGACTCCGACAACTACCAGTACGCGGTCGACAACGGCTACCTGCTCATGGACGCCAAGGACACGAGCAAGCCGTGCGAAGTGACCTGGTGGAACGGCCAGGCCGGGATCATCGACCTGGCGAACCCCGATGCCAAGGCCTGGTACGAGGGCAACCTCAAGAAGCTGATGGACACGTACGACATCGACGGGCTGAAGTTCGACACCCGCTTCTTCGACGAGAAGTGCGCGCCGCGCGAAGGCCACCAGGCCACGGACTACCAGAAGCTCGGCACCGAGCTCGCCGACGAGTTCGACCTCCAGGGCGCCGGTATCCGGGTGCACTGGAACCAGACGGCCCACGAGGCCGGCTTCGTCACCCGCCAGGTCGACAAGGGCACCGGCTGGGACTCCCTGCGCGCCTCCGCCACCCAGAACCTGGCCATCTCCACCATCGGCTACCCGTTCGTCGAGTCCGACATGATCGGCGGCTCCGGCGGCCAGCCGGCACCGACGAAGGACGTACTGGTGCGATGGGCGCAGTCCGCCTCGCTGATGCCGCTGATGTACGCCTCGACCTCCCCGGTGGACACCAACGACACCACCACCGGGCAGAAGGTGGACTACGACCAGGAGACGGTCGACCTCTACCGGAAGGCGATCGAGACCCACGAGAAGCTCGCCCCCTACATCTGGGATCAGGTGCAGAGCACCCTGAAGACCGGCGATCCGATCATGCGGCCGCTGTTCTTCGACTTCCCGAAGGACGAAGCGAGTTACACGGTCACCGACGAGTGGATGCTCGGCCCGGCCGTGCTCGCCGCGCCCAAGCTGAGCACCGGCGTCACCCGCTCCGTCCATCTGCCGCCGGGCACGTGGTACGACGTGAACCAGGGCACCGTGATCCGCGGCCCCAAGACCCTCAAGGGCTACGCGGCGCCGCTCGGCGTCACCCCGGCCTTCGTCAACCTCAAGGCCAAGGGTGCCGCCAAGGCCGTCAAGGCGCTCAAGCGCGACGACGCGCCGGCCGCCTCCGTCCTGATCACCCCGGACGCCCCGTCCACCGACGCCGGTAAGCCGTTCGAGGTGACCACCGAGGTGACCAACTGGGGCACCGGGACCCTCAAGAACGCCAAGGCGGCCCTGGACCTGCCCGACGGCTGGAGCGCCAAGTCGACCGGCCCGACCACCGCGAACTCCCTCAAGAACGGCGCCACACTCACCACCACCTGGACGGTGACGCCGGCCGACGACGCCCGCTGGGCCAGCCACGACCTCACCGGCACCGCTACCTACAACGGTGGCAACGGCTCGCAGAAGGTGTCCGACACCGTGCGGGCGCAGGTGAAGGCCGCCCCGGGCAGCGTGCAGGAGCCGTACCTGACGGCCGACACGACCTCCGGGGGCGCCCAATACGCCCAGGGCGGCGACCAGTTCGCCATCTGGGCGGGCGGCCAGGACTTGTCCGGCTGGAAGGACGAGAAGGGCGTCATCTACCGCGACGACGTGGCCGGTGAGAAGGCCACCGTTCAGGCTCAGTTGGTCTCCCAGGACAGCGCCTCACCGGTCGGCAAGGCCGGTGTCGCCCTCGCCAACGACCTGACCGCGCCGGAAAAGGGCGGTTACGCGGTGCTGGTCATGACCGAGCAGTACGGCCTGGAGTTCATGACCGACAGCGATGGCGACGGGAAGCTCGACACCTGGGCGGGCGGTGGCTCCACCTACCACCCGGCGTATCTCAAGCTGACCCGGGACGGCGCCACCTACACCGCGTACGCCAGCAAGGACGGCGAGACCTGGTCACAGGTCGCCACCGCCCAGGTGCCATCGGCCACCGGCACCGGCGACGCCGGGATGGTCGCCAGCGCGGCCAACGCCAACCATCCCGGCGAGAACATCGAAGCCGTCTTCAGCGGATTCTCCGTCACCTCCTGACACACAGGCGCCAGTTGCACCACTGGCGTTACTGGCGCCACCCCCGCTTCCCGGCAGGCCTTACCCCCTGGGGGCCTGCCGGGAACCAGCCCCCGCACGTCCGTGAGAGAGGGAACCCACCCCTATGGCACGTACGTCCTCAGTTGTCGCCGGCTTCGTCGCGGGCGTTGTCGTGGCCGCGAGCACCACCGCGATAGCCGTCACCGGCACCACTGGCACGGCCACCGGCACCGACCTCAATTCCAAGGCCACCACCACCTGGCTGACCGTCAAGGTCGCCGACGCCATGGGCACCAGGGACACCATCACCTGGGTTCCCACCGGCTCCTTCGCCGGCTCCGCGGAGGAGCGGGTCCCGCGCTACCCGATGACCGCCATCCAGGGCAAGGACACCAAGGAGCTGAAGCTCTCCGCCGTGCGCAACGAGCAGGTCTCGGCGCAGCTAGCGATCGCCTCCGGCCAGGACCTCGACAACGTCAAGGCCGTGGTCGGCGATCTCACCGGGCCCGGCGGCGCGAAGTTCTCCGGCGACGACACCCAGGTCCGGTTCGTCAAGTACGTGCCCGTGCAGCGCTCCAAGAGTGAGGTCGACTGGTCCGCCACCATCGACCAGGTCAGCTCCGGCAAAGAGGTGTCCGGCGACCGCAACCCCGATGTGGTCGGCGACGCGCTCGAGGAGCGGTCCTCCGTGGACGTGCCCGCGTACGCGGCGCAGCCGCTGTGGTTCACCTTCCAGATCCCCGAGAAGGCCAGGCCCGGCACCTACACCGGCACGGTGAAGGTCGACGCCGACGGCCGTACCCAGGCCAGCTACCCACTGACCATCGAGGTCGCGGACGCGAGCGTGCCCGACCCGGAGGACTACGACTTCTTCCTCGACGTATGGGCGCAGCCGGAGACGATCGCCAAGAACCACGGCGTCAGGCTCTGGTCCGACCAGCACTGGAAGCTGATCGAGAAGTACAACCGCGACCTGGCGTCGCGCGGCCAGAAGGTCATCAACACCACGATCGTCGACAACCCGTGGCACCACCAGTGGTCGCTCGGCACCCGGGAGTCGCAGACGGCCACGCCGTACACCAGCATGGTGGGCTGGACCTGGAACGGAAAGACGTTCTCCTTCGACTTCGGCCGCTGGGACAAGTACGTCCAGACCGCCAGACGCGCCGGTCTCGGCCCCGACATCGGTGCCTTCTCCATGCTGGCGTTCCAGGACCAGGAGCACCTCACCTACACCGACACCCGCACCGGCAAGACCGTCTACGAGAACGTCGATCTGGGCGGCGACCGCTGGCGGGAGGCGTGGGGAGCGTTCCTTCCCGCCTTCGAGAAGCATCTGAAGGCGAAGGGCTGGCTGGAGGACACCTGGCTGTCTTTCGACGAGCGGCCCATCGACACCATGACGGTCGTCAAGGACTTCGTCCACGAGGTCGCGCCGGTCTTCGACGACCGTATCTCCGTGGCCGGTTCGATCAGCACCGAAGGCGTCGCGTCCAACCTGTCCGTCGACTGGGGCGGCATCGACGCGATGACGAAGGAGAAGGTCGCGGAGCGGCGCAAGGCCGGGAAAACCACGACCTTCTACGTGTACGGTTCGCCGGCCCACCCCAACACGCTGTCGTACTCGCCCGCCGTCGAGTCGCGGATGCTGCCGTGGATCTCCGCCCAGCGGAACCTGGACGGTTTCCTGCGCTGGTCGTACAACAGCTGGACCAGCGACCCCTTCAAACAGCCGGTGCACATCTTCACGCAGGGCGACGAGTACCTGGTCTACCCGGGCAAGGACGGCCCGATGTCCAGCATCCGCTGGGAGCAGCTGAAGGAGGGCATCGAGGACTACGAACTCATCGCCCAGCTGCGGAAGAAGGACGGCGGCGCCGACAGCGACGCCCTGACCGAGGCCCTCACCACCGCGACCCGGAACCTCGACGGCCGGACGAAGGACGTCAGCGACATCGAGACCGCGCGAGCGGCGGTCGTCAAGGGGCTGACGCCATGAGAGGGAAGTGGAAATCCTTGCTGCTCGCCGCGGCCCTGAGTGTCATGGCCCTGACCAGCACAGGTGCGGCCGCAGCACCGGTCCAGGCGGAGCCGCAGGCCCAGGCCCCGCACACCGTCACCTACGACCAGCACTCCGTACAGGTCGACGGCAAACCCCTGTACCTCTGGGGCGCCGAGTTCCACTACTTCCGGCTGCCCAGCCCCGACGCGTGGCGCGATGTCCTGCAGAAGATCAAGGCGGGCGGATTCAACGCCGTCTCGCTCTACTTCGACTGGGGCTACCACTCCGCCAAGCCTGGCTCGTACGACTTCACCGGCACCCGTGACGTGGAACGGCTGCTCGACGAGGCCGAGCGCGCGGGCCTGTATGTGATCGCCCGGCCGGGCCCGTACATCAACGCGGAGGTCTCCGGCGGCGGCATGCCCGCCTGGCGGAAGACACAAGCCGGCGTGAACCGCACCTCCGAGCCGGAGTACATGAAGGCGGCCCGGGAGTGGATGAGCCGGATCAACCCGATCATCGCGCGCCACCAACTCACCCGTGGCACTGGCTCGGTGATCCTGTATCAGGTCGAGAACGAGTACCAAGGCGGTCGCCAGGACGCCGACTACATGCAGACGCTCATCGACTGGGCGAAGGAAGACGGCATCGATGTGCCCACCTTCGTCAACGACGGTGGCGCCAATAAAAACTGGGTCAGCGGCAAGGGCGCCCCGGACATCTACGGTTTCGACGCCTACCCGCAGGGCTTCGACTGCAAGGACCCCGACACCTGGAAGAACCTGCCCGACTACTCGTACGTCAATGAGTGGAAGCCCGAGTCGCCCCTGATCATCCCGGAGGCACAGGGCGGCGCCTTCGACCCTTGGGGCGGCACCGGATACCAGGACTGCGCGAAGCTCACCGGCACCGACTTCACCCGGGTGTTCAGCAAGATGAACATCGCCGCCGGGGTGAGCGGCCAGTCCTTCTACATGGCGTACGGCGGCACCAACTGGGGCTGGCTCGCCGACCCCAACGCGGTCTACACGTCGTACGACTACGGGGCCCCGATCAACGAGTCCCGCCAACTGACGGACAAGTACCAGGAGTTCAAGCGCCTCGGATACATAGTCAACTCCGTCACCCCACTGGCGCGCACCGATAAAGCCGAGGCCCCGGCCCCGTCTGACGACGCCCTGCGCATCGACCGGCGCGTCAATCCCGACGACGGCACTCAGTTCTTCACCGTCCGGCACGCCGACACCCGCGTGAAGGACAAGGACGAGACCACCCTGTCGCTGAAGGGTGTGGACGGCGAGTACCCGCGTGTGCCGCAACAGGGCACGATCACCGTCGACGGCCGTGACGCCAAACTCCTCGTCGCGGGCTACGACTTGAGCGAGGACCAGCGGCTCGTCTACTCCACCTCGGAGATCATGACGCACGCCCGGATCGGCGACCGGGACGTGGCCCTGCTGTACGGGCGTGCGGGCGAGGCCGGCGAGACCGTGCTGCGGTACGCCGAGCGGCCCGAGGTCACTGTCCTCGACGGCGATGTCACCACCGCCTGGGACGCCGAACGCGGCGACCTGCGCCTGAACTACGCGCACAAGGGCCTGGCCCGGGTGCTGGTGAACGGCATGGAACTGCTGATCGCCGACACCGCCGAGACCGCCCACTGGTGGCGGCAGGACACCGCCGCGGGCCCGGTCCTCGTACGCGGACCGTCTCTCGTCCGTGCGGCCGAACTGGCGGACGGAACCCTGAAGTTGACCGGCGACTCCACGAAGGCCGCGAAGATCGAGGTCGTCGCGGAGGCCAAGAAGGTGACCTGGAACGGCCGCAAGGTCGCCGTCACCCAGGCGCCGCGCGCGGTCGAGCTGCCCACGCTGACGACGTGGAAGTACAAGGAGGAGGCGCCGGAGTCCGCTCCCGGCTTCGACGATTCCACCTGGGCCACCGCCGACCATCTCACCGCCAACAACCCTGAGCTGGCCGGGGCGCTGCCGGTCCTCGCGATGGACGAATACGGCTACCACCACGGCAACGTCTGGTACCGCGGCCGGTTCCGGACCACCGGCGCCGCGACCGCGCTCGCACTCGACGCCAACACCGGTCCGACCGGCCAGTACGCGGTCTGGCTCAACGGCCGCTATCTCGGCAGCTCCGGCGACGGCGCGCACACCTTCGACATCCCGGCGGGCACGTTGAAGGCCGGCGGAGACAGCGCAGACAACGTGCTCTCCGTCCTCGTGGAGAACGCGGGTCACAACGAGGAATGGGGCCACGACTACTCCAAGGAGCCGCGCGGTCTGCTCGGCGCCGAGGTGGTCCGTGGGGCCACCACCCTCACCTGGAAGATCCAGGGCAGCCGGGGCGGCGAAGACCCGGTCGACACCGCCCGGGGCCCGTACAACAACGGCGGGCTGTACGGGGAGAGGGCCGGCTGGTCGCTGCCGGGCTACTCCGACGGCAGTTGGAAACGCACCACCCTCGCCGAGCAGTCTGGGAAGACCGGGCCTGGCGTGCGCTGGTACCGCACCTCCGCCCGGCTCGACCTGCCGCAGGGCCAGGACAACGCGGTGGCACTGGATCTCGCCGAAGCCGAAGGTGGCAGCACCGGCTACCGCGCCCAGATCTTCGTCAACGGCTGGCTGATCGGCCGCTACCTGCCGGACACCGGACCCCAGACACGCTTCGTCATCCCCAAGGGGATCCTGCGCGAGCAGGGCAGCAACACCATCGCCCTGGCCGTGTGGTCCACCGAGGCCGGCGCGGGCCCGGGTGCCGCGAAGCTCGTCGACCTCGGCGCCTCGGCGGGCGGGATCAAGGTCGGGACGGTGGCCGCGCCCTCGTACGACCCCAAGGCCTACGCCATGCCGACCGCGGGCACCCATGTCACCGTCGACGCCGAGCCGTTCCTGAGCACCGGCACCGCCGCCAAGGCCCCCGTCACCCTCAGCGTGCCGAAGGACGCGCCGGTCGCCCGGAACGTCGAGCTGGCGCTGAATGTCCCGGACGGCTGGACCGCGACCACCGACGACACCACCCGTTTCGACCGGGTGCGACCCGGCCAGACGGTGACCGCGGACTACACCGTCACCCCGCCGGGTGACCCGGTCCACTACGCCGTCCTGTCCGCGACCGCCACGCTCACGCAGCCGGGCCGTCCGAGCACCGTCACGGGTGTACGGGCCGTACAGGTGCCGCCGCCGGGGCTCTCCGCCGACGCCTATGTGAGCGACCTGACCCTGGTCAAGGCGGTCAACGGCTGGGGTCCGGTGGAGAAGGACGCCTCCAACGGGGAGTCCGCAGCCGGCGACGGACGCCCCCTGAGCATCGGCGGCACCACCTACGCCAAGGGCCTCGGCGCGCACGCGAACAGCCAGATCCGGGTCTATCTCGGCGGTGGCTGCACCCGGTTCACCGCCACCGCCGGGGTGGACGACGAGGTAGGCGACAACGGCAGCGTCTCCTTCGAGGTGATCGCCGACGGCCGCTCCCTCTTCGACAGCCCAGTGCTGTACGGCTCCGACGGCGGCGCCACGGTCGACGTGGACGTGACCGGCGCCCGCTGGCTGGACCTCCTGGTCGACGGGGACGGCGATGTCTCCACGGACCACGCCGACTGGGCCGACGCCAAGCTGACCTGCTCGGGAGGCACCTCGTGAACCTCGCCCGAGTTGGACAACTGCGTACCGCACTGGCCGGAGCGTTGGCCGCCGTACTGCTCGCAGTCCTGACTGCGGCGGTGCCCGCCCCCGCCACCGCCAAGGCCGCCAAAGACACCACGGCCGCCAAGGCCACGCCGCACACGGTCGGTTACGACAAGTACTCCGTCAAGATCGACGGCGAGCGGCTCTTCGTCTGGTCCGGAGAGTTCCACTACTGGCGGCTCCCCAGCCCCGACCTGTGGCGCGACGTGCTCCAGAAGATCAAGGCGAGCGGCATGAACGCCGTCTCGATCTACTTCGACTGGGGCTTCCACTCCCCGGCGAAGGGCCGTTACGACTTCACCGGTGTCCGTGACGTCGACAAGCTCCTCGACATGGCCGAGGAGGCCGGGCTCTATGTCATCGCCCGGCCGGGCCCGTACATCAACGCCGAGACGGACGGCGGAGGCTTCCCCGGCTGGCTGATGACGCAGAAGGGACAGGCCCGTTCAACCGACCCCGAATATCTCGACGCCGCCCGCGAGTGGCTGAAGGAAATCGACCGGATCCTCGCCCGCCGCCAGGTCACCGACGGCACCGGACCGGTGCTGCTCTACCAGGTCGAGAACGAGCTGTACGACCCGGAAGGCCGCGACTACATCGTCGAACTCTCCAAGCAGGTACGGGCCGACGGCATCACCGTGCCCCTCGTCGGCAACGAGCCGATGCCGCAGTACGCAGGCGGTGAGGGCTTGGATTTCGTCGGAGAGCTGGACCAGTACAACTCCTTCTGCAAGGGCGAGTGGTGGCTGCCCACCCTCAAGCGGCAGCAGGACGACGCCCCGCTGGCGATCTTCGAGGCTGGCACCGGCTGGTTCCAGACCTGGGGCGACACCGGCTACGAGAAGTGCCGGGAGAAGATGGGCCCCGCCTACCAGAAGATCGTCAACAAGCACGAGGTCATGCAGGGCACGACGATCGAGAACCTCTACATGACCTACGGCGGCACAAACTGGGGCTGGCTCGCCGACCCGCGCCAGGTCTACACCTCGTACGACTACGGCGCACCGATCAGCGAGCCCCGCCAGACCGGCGCCGACTACGACGAGATGAAGCGGCAGGGCCTCTTCTACACCACCACTGCCCCGCTCACCGCGACCGATCCGGCCGACGCGCCCGCCTCCTCCAACACCGCCGTGCACATCGAGGCCCGCGCCAACCCGGACACCGACACCCAGTTCCTCTACCTCCGGCACAGCGACCCGATGGCCGACGCCGACGCCACCACCACCTTCGACTGGCAGACCCCGGACGGCACCTATCCGGTCACCGCACGGCTCAACGGCAAGACCGGCAAGATCCTCGTCGCCGGCCACGACCTCGGCGGCGGGCAGCGGCTCGTCTACTCCACCAGCGAACTGCTGACCAGCACACGGACCCGGACCGGTGACCGCACGCAAGCCGTGTTGTACGGCGGCGAGGGCGACCCGGGACAGATCATGCTCCGCTACTCCACCGAGCCCAAGGTCACCGTGCTCGACGGCAAGGCGGACGCCACCTGGGACGCCGAGCGCGGCGACCTGAAGCTGGACTACACCCACTCCGGCCTCACCCGGGTCCTCGTCCAGGGCGGCGGCCGCCCCGATCTGCTGCTGCTCATCGGCACCGACGACGAGGCCGCCGGATTCTGGCGGCAGGACACGGCGGCCGGTCCGGTCCTGGAACACGGCACCGAACTGGTCCGTACGGCGTCCGTCACCGGCCGGGGGACGACGCTCGCACTCACCGGCGATGCGAAGAAGGCAGGCCCACTGGAGGTCTTCGCCCCGCCCGGCGTACGGACCGTCACCTGGAACGGCGTACCCCTGAAGGTGAAGCCGACCTCCTCCGGCAGTCTGCTGGGCACCGTGCCCGGCCCGAAGGACGTCAAGCTCCCCGAGCTGACCGGCTGGAAGACGTCCGCCGAAACCCCCGAGGCCGACCCGGACTTCGACGACTCGTCATGGACGTACGCCGACAAGCTGACCACCAACAATCCGACCAAGCCCGGAACGCTGCCGGTGCTCTACCAGGACGAGTACGGCTACCACTACGGCTACGTCTGGTACCGGGGCCGCTTCAAGGCCACCGGCACCGAGAAGTCCCTGTCCCTCACCGCGTACGCCACCAACCCCGACACCTCGTCGGCGGCGGTGGGCGCGTACTCGGTGTGGATCAACGGGAAGTTCGCCGGGACGAGTCAGACCGGCCGCAAGACCTTCCCCATCGCCGACGGCCTGCTGCGCGAGGGCGAGGAGAACGTGATCTCCGTCCTGGTCGGCACTATGGGCCACAACGAGGACTTCGTCTGGAACAGCGACGACCACAAGCAGCCGCGTGGCCTGACCACGGCGTATCTCGCCGGCTCCGACGCGCAGATCACCTGGCGCATTCAGGGCGCCCGGAGCGGTGAGCAGCCCGTCGACACCGTGCGCGGGCACATGAACAACGGCGGTCTGTACGGGGAGCGTTCGGGCTGGACCCTGCCCGGCTACCCGGACCGCTCCTGGGACGACGCCACGCTGCCGGCCAGTGACACAACCCCCGGCGTCGCCTGGTACCGCACCACGTTCAACCCGCGGCTGCCCAAGGGCCAGGACGTCTCCGTCGGCGTCACCATCACCGACGACCCCGACCGCAACTACCGCGCCCTCATCTACGTCAACGGCTGGCTGATGGGCCACTACGTCAACGACACCGGCCCCCAGCACACCTTCCCCATTCCCAACGGCATCCTGCGCGCCGACGGCAAGAACACCATCGCCATCGCCTCGTGGAGCGAGGACGCGAAGAGCGGCGGCCTCGGAAAGGTCGGCCTCACCACGCTCGGCAATGTCACGTCCTCGCTGCAGGTCGGCAATGTGGCCGCCCCGGCCTACGACGCCGCCACCTACGCCACCCCGGCAACCCCGGCGCGGGTGACCGTCGACGCCCCCGACACTGTCGAGCCGGGCAACAGATACCAGGTCACGGCATCGGCCGCCGTACCCGACAACGGCAAGACGCTTGGCGACCTCACCCTGAGCCCGAAGCTGCCCGACGGTTGGACCGCGACCCCGGCTGATCCGGTGAAACTCGGCACCCTCGAACCGGGTGGCTCGGCGAAAGCGCAGTGGACTGTCACCGTGCCCGCCGACCAGAAGACCGGCACCGTCGCCATCCTCGGCACCACCGCCGACTTCACGCGCGCCGGCAAGCCCGGTTCGGTGACCGGGGAACAGGTGGTGGCGGCGCAGCCACCGCCGCTGACGGCCGGCGAACACTACGTCAGCGATCTGCCGTTCCAGTCCAGCAGCAACGGCTGGGGCCCGGTCGAACGCGACCAGTCCAACGGCGAGAACGCCGAGGGCGACGGCCTGCCGATCACCCTCCACGACACCGTCTACAACAAGGGTCTTGGCACCCACGCCGGCAGCAGTGCCCAGGTGTGGCTCGGCGGCACCTGCACCACCTTCCACGCCGCGCTCGGCCTCGACCAGGAGACCTACGGCCGGTCCGACGGCCCGGCCACCGTCACCTACACCGTCCTCGCCGACGGAACGCCCGTCTACGAGAGCGGCACCGTCGACCGGGACACCGCGACGAAGGAGATCAACGTCGACGTGGCAGGCGCGCGCCGGCTCGAACTCGTCGTCTCGGACGCCGGGGACGGCAACGCCCTCGACCACGCCGACTGGGCCGACGCCAAGCTGACGTGCGGCGGCGGTACCTGATGCCCAGTCTGAGACGAACCGTCCGCAGCGGCTCGGCGGCGCTGATCCTGGCCGCCCCGCTGCTCGGCACGGCCCCTGCGGCCGCCGACTCCGGGCCGATCACCTTCGCGACACCCGCGTACGAACTGCGCGTCGCCACGGACCGGTTGGCCGTCACCACCGTGAGGGCGAGCCGGACCGTCCTGGCCACCGCGCCCGCGGCGTTCCGGTTCCGGATCGGCGCCGACTGGCACATCGTCCGGGAAGTCATCGGCAGCACCCGTAGCGGCAACTCCCTGCGCGTCACCGCCGCCACCGACCTGCCGGACGTCACCGTAGATCTGCGGATCACCCTGCGCTCCGACCGGTACGACATGAACTGGTCCCTGTCGGGCACGCAGGCCGACGCGCTCAGCACGGCGTACGACCTCAGCAGCGCCGGGCACTGGTACGGACACGGCGAGAACAGCGACCAGACCGTCCAGCCCTGGCCGCTGGACTCCGGGCAGCTGGTGGACACCGGGTTCAGCCCGGCTTCCTACCAGGTGGTCTCCCCCTTCTGGTACACCTCCAGCGCCACCGGACTGCGGGCGGACACGAACGACCCGATGGACGTGCGGATCAACTCCGGCGGCAACGGGCTCGGCGAGTTCACGGTCACCGGTGACCGGCCCTACGCCTCCACGGTGTTCGTCGAGGACACCCCCGTCGAGGTGTACCGCGACCACATCGCGCTGGTCGGCAAGCCCGAACGCTCCGACACCCCCTACGAGCAGTACGCCACTCCGCTGTGGAACTCCTGGGCCCAGCTCTACGGCGAGCAGAACCAGGAGAACGTCCTTGACTGGGCCCGCGCGCTGGCCGGCGCCGGGCTCGGCGGGCACGCCCTGCAAATAGAGGAGAGCGTCATCGCCGCCGACTTCGGCGAACGCTTCCCCGACCTGCCCGCCCTGTCGAAGGAACTGGGCCGCCTCGGCTTCGACCTCGGCATGTGGACCGGCCTGTACATGCCCGAGACCGCCGCCAACTTCTCCCACGCCGTCGACAACGGCTACCTGTTGAAGGACCCTTCCGACCCGACCAAGCCGTGCCTGTTCACCTGGTGGAACGGCCGCCAGACCGGGCTGATCGACCTGGCGAACCCGGCCGCCCGGCAGTGGTACACCGACGATCTCAAGGCGCAGACACGTGAGTTGGGGGTCGCCGGGTTCAAGTTCGACACCGCCTTCTTCGACGACCGGTGCGCCCCCTATCCAGGGGCCACCCGTGCCGACTACGTGAAGTACGGCACGGAGCTGGCCGACGAGTTCGACCAGCAGGGGGCAGGATTACGGGTCGCCTGGAACGCCGCGCAGTCCAAGGGCTTCGCCACCCGCACGGCCGACAAACCGACCACCTTCGCGGGGCTGCGTGCCTCGGTCTCGGCCAACCTGGCGGTCTCCACGATCGGTTACCCGTTCGTCGAGACCGACATGATCGGCGGCTCGCTCAGCTACCCACCGCCCACCAAGCAGGTCCTGGCCCGCTGGGCACAGGCTGCGTCCCTGATGCCGCTGATGTACGCCTCGACCTCGCCTACCGGCGTACGGGACGCGACGACCGGCGAGTGGGTCGGCTACGACCAGGAGACGGTCGAGCTCTACCGGTCGGCCATCGCGACGCACGAACGGCTGGCCCCGTACATCTGGGACCAGGTGCAGCAGACGCTGAAGACCGGTGATCCGATCATGCGGCCGCTGTTCTTCGACTTCCCGAAGGACGCGGCGAGTTACACGGTCACCGACGAGTGGATGCTCGGCCCGGCCGTGCTGGCCGCGCCGAAGCTCGACGAAGGGACCACCCGGGACGTCTTCCTGCCGACCGGCACGTGGCGTGACGTCACCAACGGCAAGGTCGTGCGCGGCCCCGTGACGCTCAAGGAATACGCGGCCCCGCTCGGGGTGACCCCGGTGTTCGTGAACCTCAAGGCCAAGGGCGCCGCCAAGGCGTACCAGGCGCTCGTGCGCACCGGCGCGGAACGGTAGGGGCCAGGATGCGAGGAAGACCTGTGCTTGGACCGCTTGGACGCCCGCGTGGACACCGAAGACTCGTGGCCCTCATCTCGGCCGTGGCGGCCACCTTGGCAGCTCTGCTTCCGGCGGCGCCGGCCGCGGCCGGGACCGATCAGCGGGAGTGGACAGGCACTTGGGCGACCGCGCAGCACGCCTCGTACGACCCCGGCACCTCGGAGGTGACCGTACGGATACCCGTGCGGGTGAGCGCCGGCGGGTCGAGCGTACGCATCCGCCTGACCAACGACTTCACCACCGAGCCGGTGAAGATCGGGCACGCGACCGTGGGCCGCAGTGACGGCGGCTCGGCCGTCGCGAAGCCGTACGAGTTGCGCTTCGGCGGCAAGGAGGAGGTGACGATCGCCGCGGGGGAGCAGGCCGTGAGCGATTCCGTCCGGCTCCCTGTGGTCGCGCGCAGCGACCTGGTGGTCAGCCTGTATTTCCCGGGGCGGCTGACCCACATCAGCCAGCACTGGATGGGCCTCCAGACCGTCTACTGGACGCCCGACGGCGGCGGCGACCACGCCTCGGACGCCGACGGAGACGCCTTCACCAGGACCGACTCCACCTTCCCGTTCCTGACAGGTGTCGACGTACAGGGCGGTGACACGGCGGGCGCCGTGGTAGCGCTCGGCGACTCCATCACCGACGGGGCGTCCTCCACGGCCAACGCCAACCGGCGCTGGCCGGACTATCTGGCGGGGCGGCTGTCGGCCTGTTCGTCCACCGCCGGAGTGCTGAACGAGGGCATCAGCGGCAACCGGATCACGGCCGGTGTCGACGGCAACCCGTCGGCGCTGG
The DNA here is from genome assembly GCF_054783935.1 of Streptomyces pseudoechinosporeus. Taxonomy (NCBI): domain Bacteria; kingdom Bacillati; phylum Actinomycetota; class Actinomycetes; order Kitasatosporales; family Streptomycetaceae; genus Streptomyces; species Streptomyces pseudoechinosporeus. The sequence continues at coordinate 725,701 of NZ_BAAGPS010000009.1, read as the reverse complement.
ACCGGCTGGAACGCGATGTGCTGTCGCAGCCGGGCGCCCGGACGGTGCTCCTGTTCGAGGGCGTCAACGACCTCAGCTGGGGCGGCGCCACCGGCGATCAGGTGATCGACGGCATGAAGGAGATCGCGCGCCGCGCCCACGCCCGCGGGCTGCGCGTGATCGGCGCGACCGTCGTCCCGTATCGCGGCTGGGGCGACTGGTGGACCGAGGCGAAGGAGGCCGACCGGCAGAAGGTCAACACATTCGTACGCGACGGCGGAGTCTTCGACGACTACGCCGATTTCGACAAGGCGGTACGGGATCCGGCCGACCCCACGCGCTACGCCCCCGCGTTCGACTCCGGTGACCATCTGCACCCGAACGACACCGGGATGAAGGCGTTCGCCGACGCGGTCGACCTCACCACGCTCGGGGCGGCCCGCGACTGCCCCTCGGCCCGCGTCCGGCTCACCCCGTACCGGCCGACCCTGCAAGCCGGCGGTGACGGTACGGAGGTCACGTCGACCGTCACCAACACCGGCCCCAAAACGGTCACTCAGGTCAGCACTCGCCTCGATGTCCCCGACGGCTGGTCCGCCGAACCGGCCGACAGCGCACGCTTCCGCTCCCTCGCGCCGGGCGACAGCGCCACCGTCACCTGGACGGTGACCCCGGCGGCCGACGCGGCCTGGGGTACCCACGAGATCGGCGTACGCACATCCTTCGTTCAGGACGGCCGCACACGGCACGACTCGGACAGCGTGGACGCCACGGTGACCCCCGTTCCGTCCGAGGTGCGGGCGCCGTATCTGACGACCGCCACGACCACCGAGGAGGCTCAATACGCGCAGAACGGCGACCAGTTCGCCATCTGGGCAGGCGGCCAGGACCTATCCGGCTGGAAGGACGAGAAGGCGGCGGTCTACCTCGCCGACGCCGCGCCGCCGTCCGGCACCGTGACCGCCCGGGTCGCCGGTCAGACCGGCAGCGGCCCGTCCGCCAAGGCAGGGATCGCCGTCGCCAACGACTTCACCGCACCGGAGGCGGGCGGCTACGCGGTGCTCACCATGTCCGCGCAGTACGGCCTGGAGTTCCTGACCGACAGTGACGGCGACGGGAGGCTCGACACCTGGGCGGGTGGCGGCAGTTCGTACCATCCCGCCTGGCTGAAGCTCGTCCGTGACGGCACTGCCTACACCGCGTACGCCAGCCCCGACGGCACCGCCTGGCAGCAGATCACCACCGCCACCGTGCCGTCCGCGAGCGGCACCGGCGACGCCGGGCTGGTCGCGAGCGCCGTCAACCTCAATTACCCCGGCCAGACCACGACAGCACTCTTCGACTCCTTCTCCACGCACGCGTGATCCACCCACGAGTTCTCCACCCACGAGTGAGAGGCACGTTCATGGCAGTCGACCGCAGACACTTCATGACCACCGCGGCCGCCCTCGGCGGCGCGGTACTGCTCGCCCCGCCCGGCACCGCCCAGGCCCTCGCCCGAGGTGCGACGCCCGGCGCCTCGGGCGTTCCCGACTACCAGCCCACCAAGGCATCCCTGGACACCCACCCGGTGCCGCGCTGGTACAAGGACGCCAAGTTCGGCATCTTCATTCACTGGGGCGTCTACTCGGTGCCCGCCGGCTCCGGACGGCACATCGCCGCCGAGTGGTACCTCTGGTACCAGAGCTACAAGGACACCGCTGAGTGGAGGTATCACCGCGACACCTACGGCCAGGATTTCGTCTACGACGACTTCATCCCGCAGTTCACGGCGGAGAACTACGACCCGGACTCCTGGGTGAAGCTGTTCGAGCAGGCGGGCGCCGAGTACTTCGCGCTGACCAGCAAGCACCACGACGGATTCGCCCTGTACCCCAGCGAGTTCACCGACCGGCACTCGGTCGAGTACGGCCCGAAGCGCGACCTGGTCGGCGAGCTGATGACCGCGGCCCGCAAGCGCGGCACCGTACGGCCCGGCCTGTACTACTCGCTCGGCGAGTTCTTCAACCCGTCGATCGGCCGGCCGATGAAGAACTTCTACACCGACGAAGAGATCCCGATGGTCGGCTACAAGCCGGTCCAGGACTACATCGGCGACTACGAACTCAAGCAGCTGTACGAGATCGTCGACCGCTACGACCCGGAGCTGCTCTGGGCGGACGGCCAGTGGTTCCGGCCGACGGGCGAACCGCCGTGGCGCAGCGAAGAACCCCTCGCCCACTACTACAACCAGGCCAAGAACCGTCGCAGGCCCAAGGGAGTCGTGGTCAACGACCGCTTCGACACGCACTTCGACTTCGCGACGTACGAGCAGCGCACCAACCCCACCATGGATCCGCAGAAGTGGGAGTGCTGCATCACCATGGGCTACTCCTGGGGCTACAACAAGCACGAGCTGGACGAGGACTACAAGACCTCCGAGTTCCTGATCCAGCTGCTCGCCGACGTGGTCAGCAAGAACGGCAACCTGCTGCTCAACATAGGTCCCAGGCCGGACGGCACGATCCCCGAGATCATGCGGGAGCGGCTGCGGGACATCGGCGCCTGGCTGAAGGTCAACGGCCCGGCGATCTACGGGTCGACGCCCTGGGTGCGGGCGGAGGAGGAGGGCGGCTCGCTCGGCATCCGCTACACCGTCTCGCCGGGCAAGTTCAACATCATCGTGCTGGGCGCGCCCAGTGGCACCCTCTCGGTGCCCGGCGACATCCCCATCAGCGCCACGTCCCGGATCCGGCTGCTCGGCACGAGCGGCAGTCTGAGGTGGACCCGCGGTGACGGAAAGATCAACATCACCGTCCCGTCCTCCCTGCCCAGCGACATCGCCAACGTCTTCACCGTCGACTGGGCCCGGTGACCGGCATGGGAATCCGTAACGGCACCCAGTTCGACACCCTGGGCCCCACCCTCACCGTCACCACGCAGCCGGCCGAGCCGGCCGGCGGTGACACGGTCACCGCCACAGCGGTCCTCACCAACGACTGCCCGTTCCCGCTCCGCAACGCCGTGCTCCACCTGATAGACCCCGGCGCCACCACGGCGGCGAGGACCATCCCGCTCGGCGACCTGCGGCGCGGCGCGAGGACAACCCGGCGCTGGGAGACGGCGATGCCGGCCGACGTGGCCGGGAACGTGTCGTTCACCGCGCACGTGGTCTTCGACGTCGACGGGCGCAGCAGCGACTGCGCGCGGTCCGCGAAGACGGTCACGGTGCCCTACGAGCCCAATGAGGTGCGGGACCCGTACCGGACGTTCGCCACCACCGACGACGCCGAGTTCGGCCAGTACGGCAGCCAGCTGGTGATCTGGGCGGGCGGCCGCGACTTCTCCGGCGGCACCGACGAGAAGGGGGGCATCCTCCGTCCCGGCTCCGCCGCCGAGGCGAGCGTGGTGCAGGTCAAGACGGTCAGCCTCACCGGCAGCGACAACCCCACCGCCAAGTACGGCATCGCAGTCGCCAGCGACCTCACCGCCCCGGAGAAGGGCGGCTACGCCGTACTCACCATGTCGAAGTCGTTCGGCCTGGAGTTCATGACCGACAGCGACGGCGACGGACGGCTCGACACCTGGGCCGGTGGCGGCGGCTCCACCCACCCCGCCTGGCTGCGCATGGTCCGCGACGGCACCACCTGCACCGCGTACTCCAGCACCAACAACGGCCTTTCCTGGACCGAGATCGCGAGCGTGAACGTCCCCTCCTCGAGCGGCGCCCTGGACGCCGGCGTGGTGGCGAGCGCCGTGAACCTCAACTACCCCGGCACCACCGTGCAGGCCGTGTTCGACCACTTCTCAGTGGAGACGAGATGACAACCCATCGCCTCGCCCAGGCCGCCTACCGCCCCGAACAGGACTTCCTCCCGCCTCCCGTCTCCCTCACCGTCATCCCGGCCACCCCCGGGCCGGGCCAGGACGTGACCCTGACCGCCACCCTCAAGAACACCACCGGCATCACCCTGCGCGGCACCGTTCTCTACCTCGCCGTGGGCGACCTCGCGGAGTCGGACGGCCTGGGCGGCATCGCGCCCGGACGGTCGGTCACCCGCAGCTGGCGGACCCGGCTCCCCGACGACGTCGAGGGCCGGATCGAGCTCACCGCCCACGCGCTCTTCGACGTGCACGAGGACGGGTCCGACTGCACTCGCACCACCTCGCGGCTGCTGCTGCCGTACAGGTCGCTGGCCAGTTCCTTCGACAACGCCGGCATCTCCTCCGACGACGCCACCACCACCGCCGACATCGACGCCTCACGTTCCAGCCTGTCCGCCGAGGCGCTGGCATCGGTCGGACTGACTCGCGGAGCCTCGGTCACGTACGGCGGGACGACCTTCACCTGGCCGGACACCGAGCCCGGGGCCAAGGACAACGTGGTGTCCTCCGGGCAGACCGTGCGGCTGTCCGGCACCGGCTCGCGGCTGGCCTTCCTCGGCACCTGCACCTGGGGCGACGGCAAGGGGCCGGGGAGGGTCGTGTACGCGGACGGTACAGAGCAGGCCTTCTCCGTCGAGGTCTCCGACTGGTACTCGGCGAACCCCGAGGCCGCGGTGGTACTGCCGTACCGCAACACCCCCTCGGGCCAGGACAGGAACCCGGTCAGCCTCTTCGCCTTCGGCGTCGAGCTGGAGGACAAGGAACTGCACTCCGTCGTGCTGCCGAAGGTCAGCGACGGCCTGACGAGCGGTGTTCCCGCTCTGCACATCTTCGCGATGACCGTCGCCTGAACCGAGCCGCGGTGCGGTGCGACCACCACATCGCACCGCGGCTCGGAAGATCCGAAAAGTTCTGAGAGGACGTTCATGACAGGCAATCAACCCCTCAGCCGCAGACGCCTGCTGACCGGAGCGACCGCGTTCGGCGGAGTGGTGCTGCTGACCCCGCAGCCAGGTGCCCACGCCGCCCCAGGGGCCGCGGACAAGGCCGACAAGCCGTTCAACACGATCCCCGCATCGGTCGCGCTACGACGGCTGCTGCCCGACCACCACCGGCAGGTGACGCTGCGCGCGCTGGACGCCGGCAGTGCCGACCGGTTCAGGGTCACCGGCCGGGCCGGGGCGATCACCGTGGAGGGCACCAGCCCGGCGGTGCTGCTCACCGGCCTCAACACCTATCTCGCGCGGGCGGCGAAGGCCGACATCTCCTGGAACGGCGAACAGCTGAACCTCCCCAGATTGCTGCCCGCCCCCGACGGGGAGATCGCCGGATCGGCGAATGTGCCGCACCGGTTCGCCCTCAACGACACCAACGACGGCTACACCGGCCCCTACCGGGACTGGGACGCGTGGGAGCGCGAGCTGGACGTGCTCGCGCTGCACGGCATCAACAGGGTGCTGGTCTACACCGGCGGCGATGCCGTCTACTACGACGCCTTCAGGCAGTTCGGCTACTCGGACGCCGAAATGCGGGCGTGGATTCCGGCACCGGCCCATCAGCCGTGGTGGTTGCTGCAGAACATGTCGGGGTTCGGCGGCCCGGTGTCCCGGCGGCTCATCGAGCGCCGGGCCGACCTCGCGCGGAAGATCGCCGACCGGGTACGGGAACTGGGCATGACCCCGGTCCTGCCCGGCTACTTCGGTACTGTGCCGGACGACTTCGTCGCGAAGCACGGCGGGGATGCGGCCGTGGTGCCCCAGGGCGACTGGGGAGCCTTCAAACGGCCCGACTGGCTCGACCCGCGCACGACGGCCTTCGCCGAGGTGTCCGCCGCCTTCTACCGGGCCCAATCGGAGCGGTTCGGCGACAGCACGATGTACAAGATGGACCTGCTGCACGAGGGCGGCAACCCTGGTGACGTCCCGGTGGACGAGGCCGCGGCAGCCGTCGAAGGGGCGCTCCAGAAAACTCACCCGGGCGCGATCTGGGCCATCCTGGGCTGGCAGTCCAACCCGTCGAAGGCGCTTCTCGACGGCGTCGACAAGTCCCGGATGCTGATCGTGGACGGCCTGTCCGACCGCTACACCACCGTCACGGACCGGGAGAGCGACTGGGACGGCACCCCGTACGCCTTCGGCAGCATCTGGAACTTCGGCGGCCACACCCCGATGGGCGCCAACGCCCCGGACTGGGTGGAGCAGTACCCCAAGTGGCGTGACAAGGAAGGCAGCGCGCTCGCCGGTATCGCGGCGATGCCGGAGGCCGCCGACAACAACGCACCCGCCCTCGCCCTCCTCACCGACCTGGCCTGGACACCCGGCGTCATCGACCTGGACGACTGGTTCGCCGCCTACGCCCTCTCCCGCTACGGCGGCCCCGACCGGCACGCCGCCGCAGCCTGGCAGACGATCCGCGACACCGCGTACAACATGTCCCGCGCGGACTCCTGGAGCGAGGCACCCGACGGCCTGTTCGGCGCCCGTCCAAGCCTGACGGCGAACAAGGCCGCCGCCTGGGGCCCGGAGAAGGACCGCTACGACACCACCGCCTTCGACACCGCACTCACCGAACTCCTTGCTGTACGCGCGGAGTTGAGAGACAGCTCGGCCTACCGGTACGACGTCGTCGACGTGGCCCGGCAGGTCCTGTCCAACCGCAGCCGTGTCCTGCTGCCGCAGATCAAGGCCGCGTACGAGGCCGGGGAAAGGGCCCTGTTCGGCAGGCTGACCGGGACCTGGCTGTACTGGATGAACCTCCTCGACGACCTGCTGGCGGCCTCCGGCCCGCACCTGCTCGGGCGGTGGCTTGCCGACGCACGCTCCTGGGGCGCCGACCGTACCGAGAAGGACCGCCTGGAATACGACGCCCGCTCTCTCCTCACCACCTGGGGCGGACGCGCCAGCAGCGACGAGGGCCTGCACGACTACGCGAACCGGGAGTGGTCCGGGCTGGTCGGCGGCCTGTACCGCACCCGGTGGAAGACGTACTTCGACGCGCTCGCCACGGGACTCGCCACGGGAAAGGACCCGGCGACGATCGACTGGTTCGCCCTGGAGGACCGCTGGGCTCACGCGCACGAGACGCACCCGACCGAGCCCCACGGCTCCCCGTACGCCCTGGCCCGCCGCGTGCGCGACCTGCTCGCCGCGACTCCCCATCAGGCGGCCCTCACCGCGGGGGCCGACCGGGGAGCGGTGGCCGAGGACACGCCCGCGACGGTGACAGTCACCTTCACCAACAGGAACGGGTTCGCGGCGGCACGCGGCGTGACCCTCTCCGTCACCGCCCCCGAGGGCATGGCGGTGAAGCCGCTCGATCCGGTGCGCACCGAGTCGGTGGCGTCCGGCGAGACGTTCGCCGCTCGCTTCGAGGTCTCTCTTGCGGGTGAGCCGACGGAACTGGTCGCCCAGGTCGTCGCGGCGGCGGCGTACGCGGGCGGCGGGAAGGCGGTCGCGCCGGTACGGCTGGTGGCCGCGGCCGGGGTCGGCGACCCGTACCGCACGGTCACCTACAACGACGCCGTGTTCGGCCAGGCCGGCGACGAGATCGCTGTCGAGGGCGCCGGGGCCGACCTGTGGGGCGCCACCAACGAGTTCGGGGCGGTGTACCGGGCGGGCGCGTACGGCGACGGAACCGTGGCCGAGGTCATGGTCACGTCCCAGGACGCGACCGGGGGCTGGGCACGGGCGGGCCTCGTCGTCCGCAACGACCTGGGCACTCAGGCCGACGCGGGCTATGTGAACCTGGCGGTCACGCCGTCCAACGGCTGCGCGCTGAGCTGGGACGCCGACGGTGACGGCGGTTTCGACTCGATCGCGCTGTCGGGCTCCTTCACCGCGCCGGTGCGGCTGCGGCTGACCAGGTCCGGCGCCTCGTACATCGGGGAAGCCAGCGCGGACGGCGTCACCTGGACGATGTTGGGCACGGCCACGCCGGGAGGCGCGGCGGCCGCACAGGACGTCGGGGTCTTCATGACCGCGGCCAACGGCTGGAACGGCGCACGGGGCATCGCCACGTTCGACGGATTCACGGTGGCGTGATCTCTGTGACTGCGACGGCCGCGGTCAGCACGCCGAGGCGGTAGCCCGGAAGCTCGGCTACGAGACGACGGCCCGGCCCTGCCGGACGACACCGGCACAGCACGATCACGCCTCTGCCGACCCCTGCCAAGCGGGGTCTTGCCACCAGTGGTCACAGGACCCCGTGCCCCGCGCTGGTTCAGAGACTGTGTCAGACGTTCGTCTGGCGGTATCAGCGACTGCCCGGACTGGCAGCGCTGGACCGCAGAGGCATTACAGGACCTCTACATCACTGTGTTCAACCCACGTCGGGGTCACGTCCGCGGACGTGACCCCGGGACCAGCGGCAGGCCCCCCGTGAAAGCTGTCGTCATGGGACTGGTGGCGAGGTCCCCCCAGCGGACCGGCCGACCGTCCGGCTCTCTCCCTTGCTCAAGGGTTCCCGCCGCTCCCCTCCGGCAAGGTGCCGGTGCGGGCCACGTCGGCGTACCACCGCGCGCTGGCCTTGGGGATGCGCTTGCCGGTCGGGTAGTCGACGTAGACGGCACCGAAGCGTTTGCTGTAGCCGTAGCCCCACTCGAAGTTGTCCAGCAGAGACCACAGGAAGTAGCCCCGGACGTCGACGCCGGCCACGATCGCCCGGTGCACGGCCGACAGGTGGCCGTGGAGGTAGGCGATGCGTTCGGGGTCGGCCACCTCGCCCTCCGGGTTCACGTAGTCGTCGAACGCGGCCCCGTTCTCGGTGATCATCAGAGGCATCGCGGGGAAGTCTGCCTTGAGTCGCGTCAGCAGGTCGTACAGGCCGCTGGGGTCGACCGCCCAGCCCATCGCGGTGGTGCTGCCCGGCGGCCGGTGGAAGGCGACGTTGTCGGCGCCCGGCCAGGGGCTGTGCTCGCTCGCCCCGTGGCCGTCGGAGCCGTGGCTGGCCTCGCCGCCGGTGGCGGAAACGAGCGTGGGTGTGTAGTAGTTGACGCCCAGGAAGTCCAGCGGCTGGTGGATCGTGGCGGTGTCGCCGTCCCGTACGAAGGACCAGTCGGTCAGGCTCGCCGTGTCCTGGAGGAGGTCCTGAGGGTATTGGCCTTCGAGCAGAGGGCCGGTGAAGACGCGGTTGGCCAGTGCGTCGATCCGCCGGGCCGCGTCGAGGTCCTCGGCTGCCTCGGTCAGCGCGCGGACGTGGTGGATGTTGAGTGTGATGGACGCCTGCGCGCGGGCGGGCAGTTCGGCGCGCAGCGCCTGAACGGCCTTGCCGTGGGCGAGGTTGAGGTGGTGCGCCGCGCGCAGGGCCGCGACCGGGTCGGTGCGTCCGGGCGCGTGGACACCCGAGCCGTATCCGAGGAAGGCGCTGCACCAGGGCTCGTTGAGGGTGATCCAGGTCTTCACCCGGTCCCCCAGCGCATGTGCTGCCAGGGCCGCGTAGTCGGCGAACCGGTCGGCGGTGGCGCGCTCCGGCCAGCCGCCGGCATCTTCCAGCTCCTGGGGCAGGTCCCAGTGGTACAGCGTGACGACCGGTTCGATGCCCTTTTCCAGCAGTGCGTCGGTCAGGGCGCGATAGAAGTCGAGCCCCTTTTCGACGGCCGGGCCGCGGCCGGTCGGCTGCACGCGCGGCCACGACAGGGAGAACCGGTAGGCGCTCACTCCGAGGTCGGCCATGATCTCGACGTCCTCGCGCCAGCGGTGGTAATGGTCGGTGGCGACGTCACCGGTGTCGCCGTTGCGCACCCTGCCGGGCGTGTGCGAGTAGGTGTCCCAGATCGAAGGAGTGCGTCCGTCCACGGAGGCGGCACCCTCGATCTGGTACGCGGCGGTCGCCGTGCCCCAGGTGAATCCTTGCGGGAATCTGATGGCGGTGGTGTTCTCCGGGGCGGGCGCGACGCGTCGGGTTGCGGTGGTCACGTGGGTCCTTCCAGATGTACTGCGGGGCGGAGGCGGCGAAGTGGGGTGGCGGGCGTCGAAGGGCCGCGGCAGCGGGGGGACGGCGGGGCGCTCACCCCTTGACCGCTCCCTGCATGATTCCGCCGACGATCTGACGGCCGAAGACGACGAACAGGGCGAGCAGGGGCAGCGTGCCGAGCAGCGCGCCCGCCATGATCAGCGACTGGTCGCGCACGTATCCCGCGCTGAGCTGGGTGAGGGCGACGGGGACCGTCGGATTGGTCATGTCGAGCACGATGAAGGGCCAGAAGAAGTCGTTCCAGGCGTGTACGAACGTGATCATGAACAGTACGGCCATGGGAGGCCGGGCGATCGGCAGCACGATGCTCCAGAAGATGCGCAGGGAGTGCGCACCATCCACCCGCCCGGCCTCGACGAGTTCGTCGGGCAGCGCCTCGGACAGGTACTGCCGCATGAAGAACACGCCGACGGCGCTGACGAGCGTGGGGAAGATGACCGCGGGCAGCTTCTGGCCCCAGCCCAGTTCCGTCATCATCATGAACAGTGGTACGACGCCGAGTTGGGGCGGCACCATCATCGTGCCGATCACGAGCATCAGCAGGATGTTGCGGCCCTTGAAGCGGAGTTTGGCGAACGCGAAGCCGGCGAGGGTGGCGAACAGCACCGTGGACAGGGCGATCACACCCGCCACGATCAGGCTGTTGAGCATGGCCTTGCCCAGCGCGGCGTCCTGCCAGGCCTTGCCGAGGTTCTCCAGGAGGTGGGGTCCCGGCAGGAACGGCGGAGGCGTCTGGGTGACGCGCGTGTTGTCGGTCGACGCCGCCACCATCGTCCAGTAGAGCGGGAACAGTGAGAACAGGGCCGCGATCCCCAGCAGGATGTAGGCGACGGGACCCGCGTGGTGCTGACGTCCGGCACCCGGGTGCCGGAACAGTTGGCGGCGCCGTCCGCCGGACGGGGTGTCCTTCCGGGCCTTCTTCGCGACCCCGGGGCGCGTGTCCGCCGTCTGGACCGGGATGCTGTCTGTGGTCATGGAAACCTCCCGGTCAGGCCTTGCGCGCCAGGACGCGCTTGACGACTCGTTGGACGATGAACACGACGATGAGCAGCAGGAACATCGCCCAGGCGACCGTGGCGGCCCGGCCCATCTGGTAGTTCTTCCAGCCCTCCTCGTACAGCAGCAGACCCAGCGTCTGGTACTGGTTGTCCGCTCCCCCGGTGATGCCGTTCGGACCCTGGCCGAAGATCAGGGGCTCACCGAAGAGCTGGGTGGCGCCGATCGTGGACAGGACGATGGTGAACACGATGGTGGAGCGGATGCCGGGGACGGTGACCTTCAGGAACTGCTGCCACCGCGAGGCGCCGTCGATGGCCGCGGCCTCGTAGCGGTCGCGCGGGATCGCCTGCATCGCGGCGAGGTAGAGCAGGGCGTTGTAGCCGGTCCAGCGCCAGATGACGATCGAGGAAATCGCCGTCTGCGCGGCCCACTTGTTGTTCTCCCAGTCGATGTTGTCGACACCGATCAGGCTCAACACCCAGTTGATCATGCCGAAGTCGCGTTCGAAGAGCATCGTGAACACGAGGGCCGCGGCACCGACCGACGTGGCGTACGGCGTCAGGGCAGCGACGCGGAAGAACGTCGAGCCGCGCAGCCGGTAGTTGAGCAGGTGCGCCAGCCCGAGCGCCATCAGCAGCTGCGGCACGGTCGACAGGACGCCGATGGTGAAGGTGTTGAACAGCGCGTTCCAGAAGCGCTCGTCGTCCCACAGCGCCGTGTAGTTGTCGAAGCCGACCCACTCCATGAGGTTCAGGGTCGACAGTTCGACGCGGTGCAGCGAGATCCACGAGGTGTAGATGAGCGGGTAGAAGCTGAAGGCGGCGAAGACGACGAAGAACGGGGCAACGAAGGCGTACGGCGCTCCCCGGACGTCGAGGCGGTGCAGCAGCGTACGGCGCCGCTGACCGTCCCCGCCGGTGCCGGTCCCGGCCGGCGGGGCGGTGCCGGGCGCACCGTCTTGGGGTGTCGAGGTGGAGATGGCCACCGGAAGGTGTCCTTCCTGGAGGGTGAGGGAGGCGAGCAGGGCCCGGCGGCCCACACGGGCCGTGCGTGGGGCGCCGGGCGGCTACGGAGATGGGCGACGGACGGGGCCCGAGGTCAGCCGGCGGCCTTCTCGATGCGCGTGTCAGTGGTCTTCCATGCCTCGTTCGGGCTCTTGTTCTGCGCCTCGATCAAGGTCAGGCCCTGCGAGAAGATGTCCTTGATGGTGCCGTCCTTGCGGCCGAGCACCTGCTCGTCGGGGATCTCCTGGGCCGCGGCGCCGAAGATCTGCCCGATGGGCGCGCCGCTGAAGTAGTCCGACTTGGCATCGACCACTTCGGGTGTCTCCAACGCGGTCTGCGACGAGGGGAAGTTGCCGATCTCCTTGAAGAGGTAGGCCTGCTGCTCAGGGGCGGTGAGCCAGGCCACGAGCTCCTGCGCCTCCTTCTTGACGGGGCTCTTCTCCATCACGCCGAGGAACGCTCCACCCCAGTTGGCGCCCTTGGGCGCCTTGGCGACGTCCCACTTGCCCTTGTTCTTCGGGCCCGCCTTCTCGCTGATGTGGGCGAGCATCCACGCCGGGCAGACGGTGCTGGCGAAGGTGCTGTTGGCCAGACCGGGGTCCCAACCGGGCTGGAACTGGCGGAGCTTCGCGGTCAGATCGGACGTGGCCGCCTCGGAGGCCAGCTTCCACGCGTCCTTCACGACAGGGTTGGTGGCGTAGATCAGCTCGCCCTTCTTGTCGTAGAACTGCTGGGAGTCGCCGTAGATCATGGCGTTGAACAGCCCGCTGGAGCTGTCCATGAAGGCGACCTTGTCGTCCTTCGACTTCTCCTTGAACCGCTTGCCCGCGTCGACGTACTTCGACCAGTCGCCCTCCCACAGCTTGGCGACCTCGTCGCGGTCGGTGGGCAGGCCGGCCTGCTCGAAGAGGTCCTTGCGGTAGCAGACCGCCATCGGGCCGATGTCGGTGCCGAGGCCGATGACCTTCTTGTCCGCGGTGGTGACCTGGCTCTGCTTCCACGGAAGGAAGTGATCCGTCCCGGCCACGCCGGCCAGATCGACGAACTTGTCCTTCTGGGTGTCGGACAGTTCCTTGGCCCTACCAATCTCTATGCCCTGGATGTCCTTCAGCCCGCTGCCGGCGGCCAAGTGGGTCTGCAGGGCGGTGTAGTAGGTCTGCTCGTCGCCCGCGACGTCCGCCTTGATGACGACGTTCGGGTTTTCCTTCATGTACTTCTCGAGCAGACCGGTCTCCTTGAAGCCCATGACGCCGAACAGCCCCATGGTGATGGTGACCTTGCCGTCCTTCTTCCCCCCACCGGTCCCCCCGTCGCTGCTGCCCCCGCAGCCCACGACCAGACCGAGAGCCGACGCAGCCGACACGGCGGCCACGACTCTCGTACGCAACTTCCTTCGGAACTTGTTCATTTCGTCCTCCTAGCGGCGGCGCTGACGCACCGGAGTTCGAGCCCCACGGTCCGCTCCGTAGGCACGATTTGTCCGGTGGGTACGTTCCCAAACGACGATGGGAACGTACCCACTCGGGAGCCCGCAGCCTCGCCGCCACGAGAGGCGTCTGTCAAGAAGTCGAAGCCACATCGTTGCGGGAAGATGTCCTGGACCGCCCTCGGACCCTGCGGACGCTCTGCGACCGTCTGGCACAATGCGCGCAGGTGAGAGCCGTCCGGGCAGCGCAGAAGCGAGGGAGGCGTCATGGGGGGCAGACAACGCCCGACCATCAAGACCGTGGCCGCGCGCGCCGGTGTCGGACGCACCACGGTTTCACGAGTCATCAACGGCTCCGAGCTCGTCAGTGAGAAGGCCAGGGCCGCCGTGCTCGCCGCCATCGCCGAGCTGAACTATGTACCGAACTCGGTTGCCCGCGGGCTGGTGACGAACAGGACGAACTCCGTGGCCCTGGTGATCCCCGAGTCGGAGAGCAGACTGGGCTCGGAGCCCTACTTCTCGGCGGTCATCCGCGGGGTCAGCACCGCCCTCGCGAAGACCCGGACACAGCTCCAGCTGGTGCTCGTACGCGACCAGGCCGAGCGGGACCAGCTCACCGATTCGGTGGCGGAGCGGCGTGTCGACGGGGTGCTCCTGGTCTCGGTGCACGAGCACGATCCGCTGCCGGGGCTGCTGGAGGACATGGGGCTGCCCACGGTGCTCGCCGGGCGCCGCTCCCCCGACGAGTCACTCAGCCATGTGCACTCCGACAACGCGGGCGGGGCCGCAACGGCCGTCAGCCACCTCCTCACGCGGGGGCGGCGGACCGTCGCCACCATCAGCGGACCGCTCGACATGGACGTAGCGCGCAGCAGGCTCCAGGGCTGGCGCGAGGCCCTCGAGAAGGCGGGCCACGACGACACGGACCGACTCGTGGCCTCGGGCGACTTCACCGAGGAGGGCGGCGGGGCCGCGATGCGTTCACTCCTTGAACAAGTCCCCGAACTCGACGCCGTGTTCGTCGCCTCGGACGTCATGGCGGCGGGAGCGCTGGCGGAGCTGCGCAGGCAAGGGAGGGGCGTCCCCGACGACGTGGCCGTGGTCGGATTCGACGACTCCATCATCGCCCGGCACAGCAATCCGCCCCTCAGCACCGTGCGTCAGCCCGTCGAGGAGATCGGCAGCATGATCGCCCACATCCTTCTGGAAGAGATCGGCAATCCCGAGGAACCGCGTCGGCACGTCACGCTTCCCACCGAGCTCGTCGTACGCGAATCGTCATGAGCCCATGCCTGACCGGCCGCAGCACGGGGGTGGTCTGCGTACGCTCCAGCAGTCACTCGTCCGCGAGGTAGTCCCGCAGCACGTGCGACCGTGAGGGATGGCGGAGCTTGCTCATCGTCTTCGCTTCGATCTGGCGGATGCGTTCGCGGGTGACGCCGTAGATCTGTCCGATCTCCTCCAGGGTCCGCGGGTGGCCTCCGAAGAGGCCGTAGCGCAGGGAGATGATCCCGGCCTCGCGCTGGGTCATCTCCGCCAGGATGGTCTGGATGGCTTGCTGGAGGAGGCCGAAGGTGACCATCTCCCAGGGGGAGGGCGAGTCGCTGTCCATGATGAGGTCGCCGAACTCGGTGTCACCGTCATCGGACAGGGTGATGTCCAGGGAGACGGGGTCCTTGGTGTAGGCGTTGAGTTCGGTGAGGCGCTCCACCGGGATCTCCGCCTTCTCGGCCACTTCCTCCGGGGTGGGCTCTTGCCCGGTGTCGTGGAGCAGTTCGCGGCGGACCCGTGCCACGCGGTTGATGATCTCCACAGTGTGGACCGGGATGCGGATGGTGCGGCTCTGGTCGGCCAGGGCCCGGGTGACCGCCTGTTTGATCCACCAGGTCGCGTATGTGGAGAACTTGAAACCCTTCGTGTAGTCGAACTTCTCCACGGCCCTGATCAGCCCGGTGTTGCCTTCCTGGATCAGGTCCAGGAAGTGCAGTCCGCGTCCGGTGTAGCGCTTGGCGACCGAGACCACCAGGCGGAGGTTGGCCTCGGTGAGGTGGTTCTTCGCGCGGCGGCCGTCGTCGGCGAGGAGGGACAGTTCCCGGCGGAAGTGCGGGTCCAGGCCGGGTTCTTCGGTGAGGAGGTACTCGGCGTAGAGCCCGGCTTCGATGCGCTTGCCCAGGTCCACCTCCTGTTCGGCGGTCAGCAGCCGGACCTTGGCGATGAGCCGCAGGTAGTCCTTCACCTGGTCGACCGTGCCGCTGTCGGAGGGGAGCCGGGGCGCGGGGGCGTCGGTCTCGTCGTACTGCGCGAGCAGGAGTTCCTCCGGGTCCTGTATGTCCGTGGCGTTCACCTGGGCTGCTCCAGCAGGGAGTTGAGGAACCGTCCGGTGTGCGACCGGGGCTCGGCCGCGACCTGTTCCGGGGTGCCCTCGGCGACGATCGCACCGCCCCGCAGGCCGCCTTCCGGTCCCATGTCGATCAGCCAGTCGGCCGTCTTGATCACGTCGAGGTTGTGCTCGATGACGACGACCGTGTCGCCGCCGTCGACCAGTCGTTGCAGCGCCGTGAGCAGCCGGTCGACGTCGGCGGCGTGGAGGCCGGTGGTGGGTTCGTCGAGGACGTAGAGGGTGCGTCCGCGGGTACGGCGCTGGAGTTCGGCGGCGAGCTTGACGCGCTGTGCCTCGCCACCGGAGAGAGTGGTGGCCGCCTGGCCGAGCTTCACATAGCCCAGCCCCACGTCGTCCAGAGTCCGCAGATGCCGGGAGATGATCTGGTGGCCGTCGAAGAAGTCCACGCTCTCCGCGACGGTCATGGCGAGCACGTCCGCGATGGACTGGCCCTTGTAGCGCACGTCGAGGGTTTCCCGGTTGTACTGGGCGCCCTTGCACACCTCGCACGGGACGTACACGTCCGGGAGGAAGTTCATCTCGACCTTGATCGTGCCGTCGCCGTAGCAGTGCTCGCAGCGGCCGCCCTTGACGTTGAAGGAGAACCGGCCGGGCTGGTAGCCGCGCACCTTCGCCTCCGGGGTCTGCCCGAACAGCTTGCGCAGATGGTCGAAGACGCCCGTGTACGTCGCCGGGTTGGAGCGCGGGCTGCGGCCGATCGGCGACTGGTCGACCTGGACGACTTTGTCGAGGTGCTCGATGCCGGTGATGGTGCGGTGCCGGCCGGGCACTTGGTGCGCGCGGTGGATCTGCTGGGCGAGGGAGGCGTGCAGGATGTCGTTGACGAGCGTCGACTTGCCGGAGCCGGAGACGCCGGTGACCGCCGTGAAGACCCCGAGCGGGAAGGACACCGTGACGTCGCGCAGGTTGTGCTCGGACGCCGCGTGCACGGTGAGCTCCCGCCCCTCGCTCGGCTTCCTGCGCTGCGCGGGCAGCGGGATCGTACGGCGCCCGGAGAGGTAGGCGCCGGTGACGGACTCGGGGTGTTCGGCCAGTTCCTGCATGGTGCCCGAGCAGACGATCCGGCCGCCGTGAGTGCCGGCGCCGGGCCCGATGTCCACGACCCAGTCGGCGACCCGCAGGGTCTCCTCGTCGTGCTCGACGACGATCACGGTGTTGCCGCGGTCGCGCAGCCGCTTCAGCGTCTCGATGAGCCGTTGGTTGTCCCGCTGGTGCAGTCCGATGGACGGTTCGTCGAGCACGTACAGGACACCCGTCAGTCCGGCGCCGATCTGGGTCGCCAGCCGGATCCGCTGCGCCTCCCCGCCCGAGAGGGAGGCGGCGGGCCGGTCGAGCGAGAGGTAGTCGAGCCCTACGTCGAGCAGGAATCGCAGCCGCTCCCCGATCTCCGACAGCACGGCCTCGGCGATCCGCCGCTCGCTGTCCAACAGCTCCAACGCCCTTATGAAATCGGCGAGTTCGTTGAGCGGCAAAGCAGCCACCTGAGCGATACTGCGGCCGCCGACCGTGACCGCCAGGACACCCGGGGCGAGCCGGGCACCCCCGCAGGCCGCGCAGGGCACCTCGCGCATATACCCGGCGAACCGGTTGGCCGCTCCGGACTCGGCGCCCTCGGCAAAGCGGCGCTCAATATGCGGAATCACGCCCTCGTAGCGGGACAGGTGCGAGCGCTCACGGCCGAACCGGTTCTGGTACGCGAGGTGCAGCCGCCGTTCCGCCCCGTGTAGCACCATCTGCCGTATGTCGGCGGGGAGTTCGCGCCAGGGGGTGGCGGTGCTGAAGCCGGCGTCGGTGGCCAGGGCTTCGAGCAGGCGGGTGAAGTAGTCGGCGCCGCTGGTGTTGGTCCAGGGCGCGATGGCGCCCGCCGCCAGCGACTTGGTGTCGTCCGGTACGACGAGAGCGGGGTCGACCTCCATGCGCGAGCCGAGGCCGGTGCAGGCGGGGCAGGCGCCCCAGGGCGCGTTGAAGGAGAACAGCCGTGGCTCCAGCGACTCCAGGCCGATGCCGTGGGAGCGCGGGCAGGCCATCGCCTCGGAGAAGGCCAACTCGCGGGCCGCGGAGCCGAGTTCGCGATCCACGAACTCGACCCGGAGGACACCGCCGCCGAGCCCCAGCGCGGTCTCCACGGACTCCGTCAGCCGCTGTCGTACCCCCGGCTTGACGGCCAGCCGGTCCACGACCACGTCGATGGAGTGCTTCTTGCGCTTGTCGAGCGCGGGCGGCGTGGCCAGCGCGAGGACCGTCCCGTCCACCCGGACCCGGCTGAACCCGTCGGCGGACAACTGCCGGAACACCTCGGCATGTTCGCCCTTGCGGTCGCGGACGACCGGGGCCAGCACCTGGAAGCGGGTCCCCTCGTCCTCGTCCAGCAGCAGGTCGACGATCCGCTGCGGCGTCTGCCGGCTGACCGGCTCCCCGCACTCGGGGCAGTGGGGGTGGCCGATCCGGGCGTAGAGCAGCCGCAGGTGGTCGTAGACCTCGGTGATGGTGCCGACCGTGGAGCGCGGGTTGCGGCTCGACGTCTTCTGGTCGATGGCGATCGCCGGGGACAGTCCCTCGATGGCGTCGACATCGGGCTTGTCGAGCTGCCCGAGAAACTGCCGTGCATATGCCGAGAGGGATTCGATATAACGCCGCTGACCTTCGGCGAATATGGTGTCGAACGCCAGGCTTGACTTTCCTGATCCGGATACTCCCGTGAATACGATCAGCGCATCCCGGGGTAGTTCCACGGACACGTCACGGAGATTGTGCTGACGGGCACCTTTGACGACGATCCGATTTCTCACGGGACCCACCGTAACACCGCAACATCACTGGCTAGGGCCGCTGTTCGGCGTCGTTCAGGTGTGGGGAATATCGCCCTTGACAAGGGGTGAGGCCGCGTGAGCACGGAAATACACATCTCGGCGGACGGAATGCGGAAGGCGCACGAATAGCGCTTGACTTCTCTCCAGACGTGTGTGCAATTACGTCATCGCCGCCACCCCGAGACAAGCCACCGGCGGGTGGACGCCGTGGCATCCACCCGCCGGTGGCCGTGACACGCTCCGGCCCTGCCTACTCGCCGGTCCGGTACGCGGCGACCTCGGTCAGCGTCGGGGTGTACTGCTCCGTCGTGATCTGCCCCGTGAGCGCCACCCGGAGCCGGGAGGTCGTGATGCTGCCGAAGCCGGTCACGGTGCGGTCGTGCCCGATGCCGTCGTCGCGGCTTGCGAAGGTCACCCATGCACCGGTTCCGGCGTCCCACCGTTGCAGCTCGAAGGACTGCACCCGCGGGTTCGTGCCCGAGTCGGTGTACTCGTCCAGGTACACCTCGTCGAAGGTGGTGTCCGTGCCGAAGTCGATGTCGAGCGTGATCGGGTAGGCCGCGTCATCGGCCGCTGCCCAGCGGGTGGTGAGGTCGCCGTCGGTCAGCTTGTCCGCGGTGAGGGTCCCGTTCGCCCCGGGGTGGGTCGAGCTCGCGGTGGCCGGTTTGCCGAGTGCGAGGTCGACCCGGTTGTCCGCCTCTTCCTCGATGGGGTCGTCGTCGACCGGGTTGGTGACCTGCGGACCGATCCGCGTCTCGGCGATGCCCATGTCCGGTGCGTCGCCGTAGTAGATGTGCCTGCCGAGGAAGTCCTTGGTGCCCAGGTGCGGGTTGTAGCGGCCGGCGTCGATGAGCGGCGAGTCGTCTCGGAGGGCGAAGTGCGCCGCGGACTTTCGGATCTGTTTCACGCTTGCCCCGGTGACGTAGTCGGCGGGGTCACCGACGAACCGTGGGTCGGCCCGGGAGCCCTTCGGGTCGGCCGGTTCCTGGGTGGAGTGAGTGCCGCTCGCCTCGTAGTAGTCGTTGTTGGAGAACACGGCCTGCCGCAGGGCGCCGGTCCTGCGATACCACGGTGTCTCCGTCGTCTTCGAAGTGTTGTAGAAGATGTTGTTCAGGAAGTAGACGCGGCTCAGGAATGTCTCGTCGTGGACGTAGTCGAGGTCCGCGCCGTCGTAGACGAAGGTGTTGTTCGTGAAATACGTCGGCGAGTAGTTCGTCGACAGCATGTTTTTCACGAGTACGCCGTTGTCGTTGACGCTCAGGTTGTAGCGGGCTGTTGAATTGGAGCTGTTGCCCATGTAGGCCATCCAGCCCGCCGCGTTGTCGTGCGAGTAGTTGAACTGGTACGTGACGTTGAAGTTCGTGTACTCGAGGTCCCAGGGGGTGCCGTCGAACTCGTTGTTCGGGCCGCCGTACACCTCGTTGAACTGCATGACCGAGTCGGCGCCCGCCCATAGATAGAGGGCGCAGGACACCGCGTCGTAGCGCTCCAGATAGCCGTTGACCTCGTTGTACTCGACCTTCATGTTCTTGGTGTTGGCGAGCTGGATCGCGCCTTGGCC
Source organism: Streptomyces pseudoechinosporeus (assembly GCF_054783935.1). Classification (NCBI taxonomy): domain Bacteria; kingdom Bacillati; phylum Actinomycetota; class Actinomycetes; order Kitasatosporales; family Streptomycetaceae; genus Streptomyces; species Streptomyces pseudoechinosporeus. Next base: position 705,687 of record NZ_BAAGPS010000009.1, on the reverse strand, counting down.
GATGCTCTCGGCGTAGTTGTGGCCGATGTAGACGTCACGGCTGTACAGGTCGCGGGTACGCACCCATAGCTGCTCCCAGCCCTCGTGCCACTTCCCGCTCTCGTCGTACTGGCCGGAGTCCGCTGAGCGGTCGTAGAACCAGTTGAACGCGAACTGGATGGCGTGCAGTTCGACGTTCTCGAAGGTGTTGTTCTCGATCCGGACGTTCTTGAAGTAATAGCCGCCGGTGTCGTACTCCTTGTAGCTGCGGTTGCCGAAGACCTGGAAGTTGACGCCGCCGTAGTGGATTCGCTGCCAGCTGCTCGGGCCGTCGAGGTTGTGGACGTACACGTCCGAGATGCGGAAGTGGTCCATGATGCTGTCCGCGCCGTCCTTCATGAGGTCGGCATTGATCGACACCATGATTCCGTCGCGAACGTACGAACCTGTCGTGATGTCGGTCGCGAAGTCGTCGTCATTGGACAGCGCGACGTTGTTGATCTCCCAGTACTGCTGATTGCGCAGCACGATGGCGCCGGTCCGGCCGACGGTTTCGGGATTCTTCGTGCCGTCCGCGTTGAACGGGCTCGGCACCTTCCCGTTCGTCGCGATGTACGGCCGGGCGGCGCTCGGGTCGCCGTACGCCGAGATGGTGATCGGCTTGCCCGCGCTGCCCGAGCCCTTCGGCCACAGCTGCTCGTCCTGCCACTGCTCACCGGCCTTGAGTAGGATGCGGTCGCCGGGCGCGAACGTCATCGCACTCGCCTTGGCCAGGGTGCGCCAGGCGGTCTTCGGCGAGGTCCCGGCCGCGTTGTCGCGACCGTTCGTAGCGTCGATGAAGTAGTCCTTGCCGCCGGTCATGTTCGGCGCGTTGCCCGGCCAGCTCGGCTTGGCGACGGCGGGCGCGGGAGCCCGGTCCGGGGCCACGGCAGCGTGCGCGGCGGGAACAAGCGATCCGACGAGCAGCGCGGCGAGCAGAGCGGTGAACAGGGTGCTGAGGCTCGCGCGGAGCGCCCGCGCCGAGGGCCAACGGCGCCTCCGCACCACCTCGTTGACGGGGGGTGATTCAGTATCGGCGGGTCTCATTTCTGCACATCCTCTGCGTTGATGGCGTCCACCGCCGAGGTGTCGACATCGATGTCGCTGGTGTCGACCCGGCGCTGGAGGAACTGGTCGAACTTCTCCTCGACGAGCGACTGCCGGATCCGCCGGCGGTAGTCGGCGAACGCCTTGTCCTCGTCGACCTTCTTGCTGTCGAGCTCGTAGTAGGTGATCTGGTCGGCTCCCATGACGGGGGCGGAGATCCGGCCCGGCGCGAGCTTGCCGAGCACCGCCATGAGGTCCTGGTCATGGGCGTTCAGCCCGGTCGAGCCACTGCCGTCGTACGTGCCGGTCGTGAGCTTGGCACCAGGTTCCCCGGCGGCGACGTCCGCGAGGCGCCCGGCGGCGGCCACGCGTCGCTGCAGGCCGGCGGCGTAGTCCCCGGAAGCGCCGTCGGGTACTGGCACGACGAGCTGCGCGTACCTGTACGTGGTCGCGTTGGCGCTCCAGGCCTCCCGGTCGGCGTCGAACGCGCGCCGGACATCGGCGTCTGTGACCCGGAGCGGCGCGTCGGCGTCCGCGCTGAGGCGCTTCTTCAGGCTTGTGGTGAGCTCGGTGAGCCGGTGTGTGTAGTACTCCTCGGGGGAGAACTGCGCGACGCCGTAGACGGTCCTGCCCGCGGCGATGCCCTCGGCACGAGACTCGTTCTCTTCGGCCAGCTCGGCGAGGAAGTCCGCGTGATCCACGGAGTCGATGAGCCCCTGCTCCTTCGCGAGGACGAGCGTGGTCTTGTCCCGCCAGATCTCGTCGAGCGCACGGGTCTCGAGCCGCTGGAGCACGGTCTTGTCGCCGGCCTTCGCGTTCCAGTCGGTCGCGCTCCGCAGGCGGTACTTGTTGCGCAGCTCGTTCTGCACGGTCGGCGCCAGCCGCCGCATGTGGAAGAGCAGTTCGTCGCGGGTCACGGGGTGCCCGTCGAGGGAGGCGACCTCGCTGGTCTCGGTGGTGCGGTGGCTGAGCAGGGTCACTGCGGTGACCGTCAGCGCGGCGAGTGCGAGGCATACGCCGGTGATGAGGAGGACGGCCCGGCGCGACGGCCTGCGTGAGGGGTTGGGCATGCGGGAGGTGCTCGGCCCCCGCGCGGCACGAGGCTTGCGCGTGGCGCCCGGCTTACGAGAGTTGCTCGGCTTACGTGAGGTGCCCTGCCTGGGCAAGGTGCCCTTCATGAGGCCACTCCGATCGCGGCCACGCGCGCCACGACGGGCGTGTCCCGCGCCTGAGGCAACTCGACCCATACGGCGTCGACTTCGGCCGGCGGAAACGTCAGGATGCGCTGGTGTCCCACCGCGTGCGCCTCGGCGAGCGTCGTCCAGCGGCCGTCCCGGTGGCCTTGGACGACGACATGCTCGATGCGCTGCCCCTGCGTGATGTCCTCACCCACGACGACCGCCTCAACCAGGCGGGGCCGTCCGAACGCGAGCGTCACGCCGGGCAGTTGGTCCGTGTCGTCCGGCCGCCACGGCGTACGCCCCCTGCCGGGCCACGCGGTTGCGACGTCACCCGGGGCACCGGACGAGACCGTCGCGGTCGCCTCGATCCGCCGCGCCCGGAAGTCCTCGATGTGCCACCCGAGTTGCTCAAGGACCGCCACGTCGGTGTCCCGTATGCGCCCTTCCCTGGCCGGCGGGACGTTGAGCAGAAAGCAGGAGTTGCCGCCGACGGTGCGCAGGTAGATGGTGAACAGCTCGTCCACGGAACGGACTTCGGCGTCCTCGGCCGGGTGGTGGAACCAGCCGGGACGGATCGAGGTGTTGACCTCGGCCGGGTACCAGACCAGGTCGTCCTCGTGCCCGGCCAGGGCGGCGCGGCTGCCGAGGTCGCGGTCGTCGCTGCGTACGAGCCGCGCGAAGGCGCCGTCGTCCGCCTGCTGCGAACGAGCCGCGGTCCGTTCGGCGTCCTGCAGGGCGCGCGGGACGACGCTCCACTCGTCGGGGCGGGTGTCCCCGGCCTCATTGCCGCACCAGCGGACGTCGGGCCCGCACACGCTGATGACCGTGTCCGGCTGCAACTTCCGTACCACCGCGTAGTACCGCTCCCAGTCGTACACCTGCACCTTGCCGTTCGGACCCTCGCCGTTCGCGCCGTCCAGCCACACCGAGAACACCGGCCCGTACCGGGTGAGCAGCTCGGTGAGCTGGGCGACGTAGAAGTCGTCGTACGCGGTCCCGGAACCGTAGGACGCCTCGGTGCGGTCCCAGGGCGACAGGTAGATCCCGAACCGCAGGCCGTGCCGCCGGGCCGCGTCGGCGACCTCCGCTACCACGTCGCCCCGGCCGCCTCGCCACGGCGACGAGGCGACCGAGTAGGCCGTGACGTCGCTCGGCCACAGGCAGAACCCGTCGTGGTGCTTGCAGGTGAGGATCACGCCGGTCATCCCGGCGCTCTTGAGCGCCGCGACCCACTGGTCGGCGTCGAGCCCGGCCGGGTCGAAGGCGGCCGGGTCGTCGTGTCCCTCGCCCCACTCCCGGTCCGTCATGGTGTTCATGCCGAAGTGGATGAACCCGTAGAACTCCATTGCCTGCCAGGCGAGTTGGCGCTCGCTCGGCCGGACCGCGGCCAGCGCCCGCGCCCGTCCGGCCACCGCCGCGTTCACCGGAACCGCCGGTTGTACGCGGCGAGCAGGGCCAGCAGCCCGGCCAGCGCGGCGAGCATGAGCAGGAGGTTTCCCCACCCGACCGTCGTGCGCGCGGTGACGACGAGCGTGAGGCAGGCTGCCGCGACGAGCGTACGGGCGGTGACGAGCAGCGCCGTACGCGTCGATTCCTTCATGACGTTTCCTTCCGCTGATGCCTCGGGGGCTGGGTCAGCCCTTTACTCCGCCGGAGGCGATGCCCTCGATGAGCCGGCGCTGGATGACCGCGTAGAGGATGAGGACGGGAACGATGACGATGACCATGCCGGCGTAGAGACGCCCGTAGTCGGCCGCCGCCTTCTGCGCGGTGAACAGGTTGAGCAGGCCGACCTGCAGCGTCTTGCCCTCGCCGGGGAGCAGGGTGAGCGCGATGATGAAGTCGTTCCAGTAGGCCAGGAAGTTGAACAGGATCACGGTGGTGACCGCCGGGCGCGCCATCGGGAGCATGACCTGGGCCATGATCCGGAAGCGGGACGCTCCGTCGATCGCGGCGGCCTCTTCGTACTCGACCGGTATCGACCGGAAGTACGCGGTGAGCAGGTAGATGGTGAACGGGATCGACGTGGCCGCGTAGACGAGCGACAGGACTCCGGGGTTGTCGATGAAGAACCCGCCTGGGAAGACGTCGATGAGCGCGCGGTCCCAGTCGACGAGCATGAGGAAGATCGGTACGACGATGTAGTTGACGTTGACGAAGAGCCCGGCCAGCAGCGCGGTCTCCACGAGGCGGCGGCCGCGGAACTCGTACCGGGCGATGACGTAGGCGGCCGGCACGGAGACCGCCAGGACGAGCACCAGGCCGAGCACCGTGACGAGCACCGAGGTCAGGAAGTACTGGCCCATGTGCGCGTCGACGAACGCATGGACGTAGTTCTCGAGGTGCAGGCCCTTCGGCAGCGTCCAGGGGCTGCCGAAGAACTCGCTCTTCTGCTTGAGCGAGGCGAGCAGCACCCAGGCGACCGGCACCGCGATGGCGAGCGCGAGGGCGATGACAAGGGCGTAGGTGAGGGCCCGGCCCCTGCGGGGGCGGGACGACGACTTGATCGTAGTCATGGTGTCCGTCCTCAAAGAGCTCTCAGAACTGGAGGGGCTCGCGCCGCGTCGCCCGGCTCACCAGGAGCGACACGAGGAACGAGAACGCGAAGATGACGACACCGATGGCCATGCCGTAGCCGTACGACGAGTTCGTGTACGCCTGCTTGTACATGTAGCTCAGCAGGACCTCGGAGGAGCCGTCGGGCCCGCTGCCCGTCATCGCGCGGACCAGGACGAAGCTGAGGTTGACGGCGCTCATGATGAAGAACGTCAGCGTGGTGCGGAGGTTCTGCCAGATGAGCGGCAGTGTGATGGCGAAGAACTGCCGGGCGGCGGAGGCCCCGTCGAGTGCGCTCGCCTCGTAGAGCTCCTCCGGGATGCTCGACATGCTCGCCATGTAGAGGACCATGTAATAGCCCAGCGACTGCCAGACCATCGCGATCGCGACGGAGTAGACCACGAGTTTCTGGTCGCCGAGCCAGACCTGTTGCAGGCCGTCCAGCGACAGCAGCCGGAGTGTGCTGTTGAGCAGACCGTTCTCCTGGTCGTACACGGCGGAGAAGATCGCCGCGATCACGACCACCGAGAGCACGTTGGGGATGTAGAGAACGAACCGGTACAGGTTCCGCCCGCGCAGCCGTTGCCGGGTCATGATCGCGGCGAGGAACAGGCCCATACCCATCGTCACGACGGTCACCACGACCAGGAGCGCGACCGTGTTCTGGAACGCGCGCACGAACTGCTCGTCGTCGAGGAGACGGGAGAAGTTGTCGAGCCCCACGAATCGCTTGTCCGGGGAGAACCCGCTCCAGGTGTAGAAGGACATCCGGAACACGTTCATGGTCGGGACGACCATGAACACCGCGAAGAGCACCAGCGCGGGGAGCAGGCAGGCGAGTACGAAGCGGGTATTGCCGCGCCGCCGGGCGGGGGTCCGGGTGCCGCGCCGCGAACTCCCGCTGAACGGCGGCCGTTTGGATGCGCGGTTCGTCGAGCCTGGGGGTGGGGTGGGGGTGGAGAGGGTCGTCACCGTGCCGGTCCTTGGGTCGCTCGAGGGATGCTCGATGGCGTCGAAGGTGAGCGGAGAGGGTCTCCCGGGTCTGCCGAGTCGGAGGGGCGCCGGCGGTGGCCCGGATCGGCCGGGCCACCACCGGGCACGTCAGTCGCCTGCCTCGCGCAGCTTCTCGCTGGCGTCGTTCAGCGCGTCCTGCCACTCGTCTTCAGTGGTGTCGCCGCTGATGATGCTGTTGGCGGTGTCGAAGAGCGTGGCCTTGATGTCGACGCCCTCGACGGGTGCGGTGCTCGCGAACCCGCCGACGAGCGGGGCGACCGACGGGTCCTCGTACACCTTGTAGAACTCGGCGTTCTCCCCGGACAGGCTGCTCACGATGCCCTCGATCGGCTGGATCGCGTTCGACTCTGCGAAGGTCTTCGCCGCCTCGTCGGAGTACAGGTAGGCGATGAAGTCCTTTGCCGCGTCCTTGTTCTGGGCGGCGCTGGGTATCCAGACCGACTCGACCGACGTCGTGATGTAGCGCTTGCTGCCCGCGGTGACCGCCGGCAGCGGCGTCAGGCCCCACTTGAAGCCCTTTGCGCGGGGAGCCTCCGCCATTTCGCCGACGATCCAGGTTCCGTTCGGCATGAACAGCGCCTTGTTGTCGAGGATCAACTGCTGGTTCTTGGTGAAGTCCTGCTCGTTGGCGTATCCGACAGTGGCCGGTGCGGCGTAGCTCAGCAGCCGGGTGGTGATGTCGAGGGCCTTCCGGGCGTTCGCCGTCTTCCAGACGTCCTTCTTGTACGTCATGACGTCGGTGTAGAACTGCTCCCCGCCGACGTCGGCGAGGAGCGCGAAGAAGAACGAGTCGAGGTAGCCGGCGGTCGGGTAGGTGAACAACGGAATGTCCTGCCGCTTGGCCGTGTCGCCGAGCGCGAACATCTCGTCCCAGGTGCTCGGGACCTTCCAGCCCTTCTGCTCGAACAGGCCCTGGTTGTAGAAGAGCCCGGTCGGGGCGTAGTACATCGGCATGAGGTACGTCTGATCGTTGCGGTAGGGGTTGGTGTTGAGGTTGCCGACGATGCCCTCGGTGAGCTTGTCCCCCACGGTGTTGTTCTCGCCGGGGACCTTCTCCTTCAGTACCGGTGTGAGGTCCTCAAGGGCCTTGTCCTTGATGAGGGTCTCGGTGAGTGCGGCCTCACGGCCCTGGCCGAGCACCACGACGTCCGGGTACCGTCCCGCCTTCATGTTCGGGGTGATCTCGTCTTCGATGCTCTTCGAGATCTGCAACTGGACATCGATGTCGGGGTGCGAGGCCTCGTACTGCTTGATGACCTGCGTGTACATGTCCCGGCCGTAGCCGCCTTCGAGGGCGGCGACCTTGAGGGTCGTCTTGCCGGAGTCCGAGCCGCCCCCGCCGGCGGAGCAGCCGGCGAGCAGTCCGAGCACCGTGACCGCGGCGCCCGCGAGGACGAGCGATCTCCTCATGTGGGGTCCTTCCCGTGGACAGTTGCCCACCTGGCTGCGAGCGGGATCCGGATCACATGGCAATCCGGAGTTGTTACGGTGGCACCGATAACATGAGGCCTTACGGTGGCACCGATTCATATGCAGGCGCAAGGGGCCCACAGGAGGCATTTCAGAGAGCGGCCGACACGAGGCTCAGCCGGCGAACGGCTGACACGAAGCCCGGTCGCGAAACGGCTGGCCGGGCTTCGCTCAGCGAACGGCCACTCGGAACCTCAGCGGGAGCGCGGCGGTGCCGTGGAGGCGCGTACCGACAGTGACGCGGTGACGATGGATTCGTCGACGTCGGCGTCGTCGCCCCGCAGCAGAAGGGCGACCGCCGCCGCGCCGTAGCGGTAGAAGTCCTGGCGGACGGTCGTCAGCGGCGGAGAGCCGTAGGCCGCGAGGGCGATGTCGTCGACGCTCACGATGGAGACGTCGTCGGGCACCGACCGGCCGCGTTCGTGCAGGGCGCGGATCACCCCGAAGGCCATCTCGTCGCTGGCGACGAAGACCGCGGTCACGTCCGGGATCATCGCGATGATCTGCCCCTGCCGGTATCCCGAGTCGGGCGACCAGTCGCCCTCGAGGGGCGGCGGCGCCTCGATCCCGGCTGCGGCCAGGCACTCCTGCCAGCCCTGTCGCCGCCGGCGCGCCTCGATCCACTCGTCCGGGCCGGAGATGTGCCAGACCTGGCGGTGCCCCAGGTCAAGCAGGTGCTGCGTGGCGACACGGCCCGCCTCCTGCTGGTCGATCCCGAGCACCCGGGCGCCCGCCGTCCGTGAGCCGTCGAGGGTGACGGTCGGGATGTCGCGGGTGATGTCCTCCATCTTCGGCGTCACGGAGATGAGCGGTACGGCGATGACGAAGCCGTCAACGCCCTGGTCGGCGAGCTTGGAGAGGGATCGCTCCATCAGGCCGGTGTCGAGCGCGGCGATGGTCGCGATGCTCACCGCGTACCCGGCCTCACCGGCGGCCGCCTCGACACCGGCGGTCACCGCCGAGCGCGAGTAGTAGCCGCCGGACGCCAGCAGCACGAGCCCGATGGTGTGGCTGCGCCCGGAGGAGAGCGCCCTGGCGGCGCTGTTGAACCGGTAGCCGATCTGGTCCACGGCGGCGAGGACGCGCCTCTTGGTCTCGGGGTTGACGTTCGGCGAGCCGCGGAGCGCGCGCGAGACGGTCTGCGCCGACACCCCGGCGGTCCGGGCCACGTCGGCCATGCTCGGCTGCCTCAGCCTCGCGGTGCCCTCGGTCATCGCGCTCCTCTCCCCCGGCCGGCGCGCCTGCTCGTCGGCCGTCCACCAGATCCTATCGAACCTTGTTACTCATGGCATCGATAACATACGCTCACACGGTGACTGAGCCGCCGACGACACACATCTCTTTGGCCCACACCACGACCGACGCGGCGGCCGGCGCCGCCACCAGCGCGCTCACCTGGCGCGGGGGCCGCCTGTACCGGCACGGCGTCCCCCATCGCATCCTGTCGGGGGCGCTGCACTACTTCCGCGTCCACCCTGACCTCTGGCGGGACCGGATCCGCCGGATCGCCGACCTCGGACTCAACACGGTCGACACCTATGTGGCGTGGAACTTCCATCAGCCCCACGAGGACGAGGCGCCACTCTTCGACGGCTGGCGGGACATCGAGCTGTTCATCCGCACGGTGGGCGAGGAGGGCCTCGACGTCATCGTCCGGCCCGGCCCGTACATCTGCGCGGAGTGGTCGGGCGGCGGCCTGCCGAGCTGGCTCACCGGCCGGGACGTCGCGGTCCGCAGCTCGGATCCGGCGTTCACCTCCGCCGTCGGCCGCTGGTTCGACGAGCTGGTCCCCCGCATCGCCGCCCTCCAGGCATCCGAGGGCGGGCCGGTCGTGGCGGTGCAGGTGGAGAACGAGTTCGGCAGCTTCGGCGACGACCATGCCTACCTGCGCTGGAATCGCCAGGCTCTGACCCAACGGGGCATCGGGGAGCTGCTGTTCACCGCCGACGGCCCCACCGAGCTCATGCTGGACGGCGGCACTCTGCCCGGCACTCTGACGGCCGTCACCCTGGGCTCCCAGCCCGACGCCGCCCGGCAGCTCCTGGCGGCACGGCGACCGGACGAGCCGTTCGTGGTCGCCGAGTTCTGGAACGGCTGGTTCGACACATGGGGCAAGCGGCACCACGTTCGCGGGGTGGACAGCGCGGTCGGCACACTTCGCGGCATCGTCGCCGACGGCGGCAGCGTGAGCATCTACATGGCACACGGCGGCACCAACTTCGGCCTCTGGGCGGGCGCCAACGAAGACGAAGGCCGACTGCAGCCCATCGTCACGAGCTACGACTCCGACGCGCCGATCGCCGAGGACGGCAGCCTCACTGCCAAGTTCTTCGCCATACGCGAGGCGCTCGGCGCCCGGGGCCCCCTCCGCTCCCCCGCACGGATGCCGACGCTCCCGCCGACCCGCGTCCCGCTCGTCCACCGCGCCGACCTGCTCCCCGGCCTCCGCGCCGTGCCGGCCCCGACCGCGACGGCCCCGCGCCCCGCCTCGTTCGAGCAGCTGGGGCTCGACGCGGGGATGGTCCTGCACATCGCGTACCCGCGCATTCCTGCGGGCGAGCACCGGCTCGTTCTCACCGACGTACGCGACCGGGCACTGGTCTTCGCCGACGGCAGGTGGCTGGGCGTCGCCGACCCTGACTCTCCGGAACTCCCCATCCACGGAACCGGCGAAGTCGTACGGCTGAACGTCCTGGTCGAGAACCTCGGCCGGGTGAACTACGGCCCGGGCATCGGCGGGCACAAGGGCCTGCTCGGTCCCGTCCTCGTCGACCGGCGCATCGTGCAGGGCTGGGACAGCTCGCCGGTCGCGCTGCAGGAGTGGTCCGCCACGGAGTTGGCCGACGCGGTCGCCGCCGGTCCCACGACCACGCACGCCGGGTTCGCCGTCGCGACGTTCGACGTCGACACGCCCGCGGACACCTTCCTCGCGCTGCCGGGATCGAGCCGTGGCCTCGTCTGGGTCAACGGCTTCCTGCTCGGCCGCTACTGGGAGATCGGGCCGCAGGTCACGCTGTACTGTCCGGCACCGCTGCTGCGCGCCGGTGAGAACACCGTGACGATCCTCGAGCTGGAACGGCTCGGCGGAATCCTGGAGTTGCGGGACCGCCCGGAGCTCGGACCGCCGGAGGAGTACGTCGAGGAGTTCGGCTGAGCCGCCACCTTGGCTGCGGGTTCGTTGTGGCTGGTCGCTCCCCCACTCTCGGCTCCTCCCCCACTCTCGGCTTCGCTCGAGCGGGGGGACCCCCACGAGCGGGGGACCCCCATCGCGGCGGAGCCGCAAATGTCACAGCCCCGCGCCCCTGAAGGGGCGCGGGACCTCACCGGAGTCACGGCCGCGCCGTGAGATACCCCCCCATCGTGCGGAAGTAGTCCGCCGCCGCGTGCTCCGTGCCGTCCTCGGTGCGGACGCGCTTCACGCAGAGGCCACGCAGCTGCCCGTTCCTGGCCTCACCTCCGGCGACGATGACCACGCCGTCACCCTCGCGGATGAAGATGCGGCCGGGAGTGCCGCCGTAACGGGCTTCCGACACCGCTGCCTCGACGATGCGCAGGCGCTGACCGCGGTGGTAGGTGAAGGCGTTGGGGTACGGGTCGCACTGGGCGCGCACCAGGCGCTCCAGGTCCTCGGCCGGCCAGGTCCAGTCGATCCGGCTGTCCTCGAGCGACCGCTTGTGGAAGAAGCTCGCCCGGCTGCGGTCCTGGGGGATCCACCGTGCGCGGCCCGAGGCGATCAGGTCGAGGGACTCGGTCACGACCGGCGTGATCAGGTCGACCGTGCGGTGGAACAGATCGGTGACGGTGTCGGTGGGGCCCACCGGTACGGCTCGCTGCAACAGGATGTCGCCCGCGTCCAGTTCGGCGTTCATCCGGTGTGCTGTGACGCCGACTTCCCGCTCGCCGTTGATCAGCGCCCAGATCAGCGGGGAGAAGCCCGCGTACGCCGGCAGCAGCGAGTCGTGGATGTTGAGCGTGCCGTGCGGCGGGAGGTCGAAGACCTCGGGGGGCAGCACGGTGCGCCAGTTGTTGGCGACGATGAGGTCCGGTTCCGCTTCGCGTAGCGCGGCGAGGAGTTCGGGGTCGTCGGGGCGGTTGCGCAGCAGGACCGGGATGCCGTGCTTCTCGGCGAGATCGGCCACCGAGTCGTCCCAGATCTTCTCGTATACGTGGTCGCTCTTGGGGTGGGTCACGGCCAGGACCACCTCGTGGTCGGACTCCAGCAGAGCCTGGAGGGTGCGGTGCCCCCAGGTCTGATAGCCGAACATGACGACCCGCATACTCGATCCTCTCCTAGGACACACCATTGCAAGGTAAGGCTAACCTTATTTAACATCAGTGGCGCCTAAGGGAAGGAAAGTTGCGGTGAACGCACTGCACGACGAACCGGACGCCATCCACGATGTGATCGGCGTGGGTTTTGGCCCGTCAAACCTCGCACTGGCCATCGCAGTCGAGGAACACAACTCCCGAGCCGCCCCCGAGAAGCGCATCCGAGCCCGGTTCCTGGAGCGTCAGCCGTCCTTCGGCTGGCACCGTGGCATGCTCATCGACGACGCCACGATGCAGGTGTCCTTCCTCAAGGACCTTGTCACGATGCGCAATCCGACCAGCGACTTCAGCTTCCTGTGCTTCCTGAGGGAGCGCGGCAGACTCGTGGACTTCCTCAACGCGAAGACGCTGTTCCCGCTGCGGATCGAGTTCCACGAGTACTTCGAGTGGGCAGCGGCCCGCATCGCACACCAGGTCGACTACGGCGCCGAAGTCGTCTCCGTAGAGCCGGTACTGGCCGAGAACGGAGAGGTCCGCTGGTTCGACGTCGTCAGCCGCGTCCCCGGCGCTCCCGAACGCACCGTCGTCCGCAGGGCCCGTAACATCTCGGTGGCCGTCGGCCTGGAGCCCCATCTCCCGCCGGGCACCGAGCTGTCGGACCGTATCTGGCACAACAGCGAACTGGTGCCGCGCGTAAGCGAGTTGAACGACTCCGGTGCTTCGGTGGGCCGCATTCTAGTCCTTGGCGCAGGTCAGAGCGCCGCGGAGGCGGTCGACTATCTGCACCGCTCCTTCCCCGAGGCGGAGGTCTGCGCGGTCTTCGCCAAGTACGGGTACACACCCGCCGACGACAGCCCCTTCGCCAACCGGATCTTCGACCCCGAGGCCGTGGACGTCTACTTCCAGTCCACGCCCGAGGTGAAGCAGTCCCTGGTCGACTACCACCGCAGCACCAACTACTCGGTGGTCGACATGGACCTGATCGAGTCGCTGTACGCGACCATGTACCGCGAGAAGGTCCAGGGCCACGAACGTCTGCGCCTGCGCAACGTCTCCCGCATCCGGGACGTACGCACGCTGGACGACCGCCTGGACGTCACCGTCGAGTTCCTGCCCACCGGCGAGCGGGAGGTGCTGTCCTCCGACCTGCTGGTCCATGCGACCGGCTACCGGCCCAGGGACCTCGAGACGCTGCTGGGCAGGACCGCGAAGCTCTGCCTGCGGGACGACAACGACGCCGTACGCGTGGGCCGCGACCATCGCGTGGAGGTCGCGCCCGAGGTCACCGCGGGCATCTATCTGCAGGGCGCGACCGAGCACACGCACGGTCTCACCTCCACCCTGCTGTCCACCACCGCCGTACGCTCCGGCGAGATCCTCGACTCCCTGCTCACCCACCATGCGAGCGACGCGGCCGCGGGAATCAGTGCCTCTGTCAGTTCATCCGTCAATTCATCGGCCTGAAAGGGCGGTTCATCGTCGTGGACGACGGCACGCGGTCGCGTGCCGTCGGACGGCGCCCGGGGTCTGTCGTGTGCGCCCCGGGCTGGGCAGACGCATCGACTTAGGGTAGCCTCACCTAGGTTTTTCTCTTTGTCCGATCCCGGAGGGGTACGGGTGGGTCCTTCATATCCGTCGGGGCGGGACGTCCTGAGGGACACGGTCAGGGGTCAGCGACGTAACGTCGCGCTCGGCTCTCTCCTCGGTTCCGGGCATCAGATCGGCGAGGCGCTGGTGCCGGTCCTGATCGGCATCGTGATCGACCAGGCCGTCACCGACTCCGACACCGGCGCCCTGTTCCTCTGGCTCGCGATCCTCGCCGTGGTCTATGTGGGCCTGGCGTTCAGCTTCCGCATCGGCGCCTGGTCCGGTGAAAAGGCCTCCGTACAGGCCGAGCACGCCCTGCGTATCACGCTCGTACGAAGGGTCCTGGACCCCGGCGGCGGAGCGGAGGAGGGCCGGCTGCCCGGAGCGATGGCCAACATCGCGACGGAGGACGCCAAGCGGGTCGGCGCCGTCAACCTGGCGTTGATGTTCGGGATTTCGGCACTGATGGGCCTGCTCACCTGTGCCATCGTCCTGCTGCGTACGTCGGTGCTGCTCGGTCTGGTGGTGCTGCTCGGCACACCTGTCCTGCTCTGGCTCGGGCATCTGTTGAGCAAGCCGCTGGAGAGCCGCAGCGAGGCCGAGCAGGAGCGGGCGGCGCATGCCTCGGCCGTGGCCGCCGATCTGGTGGCCGGTCTGCGGATCCTGAAGGGCATCGGCGGTGAGTCGACGGCCATCGCCCGCTACCGAACCACCAGCCGCGACTCCCTGCAGGCGACCTTGCGGGCCGCACGCGCGCAGGCCTTCCAGAACGGCATGGTCCTGGCGCTGACGGGCTGCCTGATCGCCATCGTGGCGCTCGTCGGTGGCCGCCTGGCCGCCCAGGGCAGCATCAGCCTGGGCGAGTTGGTGTCCGCGGTCGGGCTCGCGCTCTTCCTGCTCGGGCCGTTGGAGACGCTCGCCTGGGTCAACGCCGAGTTCGCGCAGGGCCGGGCCTCGGCCGCCCGGATCGCGGAGGTCCTTGCCACACCGCACTCCGTCACGTCCGGCGGCCGGAGCCTGCCGCAGCAGGTGCGCGGCGCGGTCCGGCTGAGCGGGCTCAGCCACGGCGGGCTGCGCGAGGTGGACCTGGACATCGCGCCCGGTGAACTCCTCGGCGTGGTCGCGACCGACCCCGCGCACGCCATCGACCTGCTGCGCTGCCTGTCCCGGCAGACCGACCCCGAAGCCGGAACGGTCGAACTGGACGGCGTGTCCCTGCGCGACCTGGATCCCGCTCAGATGCGTACGGCCCTGCTGGTGGCCGAGCACGACGCGGACCTCTTCGAAGGCACCGTCCGCGACAACGTCACCGCCGCGGCCCCCGACGCCCACGATGCAGAACCGGCGATGACGGCGGCCGGGGTGGCACAGGTCGCGCAGACCCTGCCGGACGGCGAGGACACCGCGGTCAGTGAGCGCGGCCGGTCCCTTTCGGGCGGGCAGCGTCAACGCGTCGCTCTCGCCCGCGCGTTGGCGGCCGACCGGCCCGTGCTGGTGGTCCACGATCCAACCACCGCGGTCGACGCGGTGACCGAAGCCCGCATCGCGGCCGGCCTCCGGGAGATCCGCAAGGGCCGCACCACGGTGCTCGTGACCACCAGCCCCGCGCTGCTCGCGGTCACGGACCGGGTGGTGCTGCTCGACGACGGCCGGATCACCGACACGGCCCCGCACACCGATCTGGTACGCCGTCACGAGGCGTACCGCGCGGCGGTGCTGTCATGAGCGACACCTCGGCGAACGAGAACAAGGAAGCAATGACCGCAGCAGGCCCCGATACGGACGAACAGGCGCCCGACACCCGGGAACTGCTGCCCACGGCGACCTCGGCCCGGACCCGTGCCGCCGTCCGCGAACTGGTGCGTCCGCGTCGCGCCCTGGCCCTCGGCAGCTTCGCGGTGATGGTCGCGGCCACCGGTGTGGGGCTGCTCGTCCAGCCGCTGCTGGGCCGCATCGTGGACGTGGTGGCCGAGGGGCGCCCGCCCGGGGACGTGACGGTTCCGGTCGTCCTGCTGGTGCTGGTCGCCCTCGCCCAGGGCGGCACCACCGCGCTGGGCCTGACGCTGGTCTCCCGGCTCGGCGAGACCCTGCTGGCGCAACTGCGCGAGCGGTTCGTGGAGAAGGCGCTGCGGCTGCCGCTGGAACAGGTGGAGAAGGCGGGCGCGGGAGACCTCACCGCCCGGGTGACCCGGGACGTCTCGGTGGTGGCCGAGGCGGTGCGCAACGCCCTGCCCGAACTGGCCCGCTCCCTGCTGGCCATCGTGCTGACGCTGGGCGCGATGGCGGCGCTGGACTGGCGTTTCCTGCTCGCGGCCCTCCTCGCGGTGCCCGTCCAGGCGCACACCGCCCGTTGGTACGTACGCAATGCCGTGCCGCTCTACGCCCGTCAGCGCATCGCGACCGGCGCTCAGCAGCAGCAGCTCCTCGACACCATCGCCGGGGCCGGCACGGTGCGGGCGTTCCGGCTGGAGGAGCAGCACACCACACATGTGACGCGGCGTTCGTCGGCGGCGGTCGAGCTGACGCTGCGCGGAGTGAAGCTGGTGCTGCGGTTCTACAACCGGCTGCACGTGGCCGAGTACACCGGCCTCGCCGCGGTCCTCGTCACCGGGTTCCTGCTGGTGCGCGCCGACTCGGTGTCCATCGGCACCGCGACCGCCGCGGCCCTGTACTTCCACAGTCTGTTCACCCCGATCAACTCCGCGCTGGTGCTGCTCGACGACGCGCAGTCGGCGACCGCCGCGCTCGCCCGGCTGATCGGGGTCGCCGACCAGCCGGACCCCGAGCCGGAAGAGACGGCGAATCCTCACAAGCGGCGGGAGCCGGGCACGGCGGCGGACGGCACCGTCACAGTGATCGGCATCGACCACGCGTACGAGCCCGGCCGTCCCGTCCTGCACGACGTGGACCTGACACTCCGGGCCGGCGAACGCGTGGCCCTGGTCGGCCCGAGCGGCGCGGGCAAGACCACCCTGGCCAAGCTCATCGCGGGCGTGCACGCCCCGACGTCCGGCTCGGTGCACCTGACCGGCGCCGGAGCGTACGGCAACGGCGAGGGTCTGCCGGTGGCCCTGGTCACGCAGGAGACCCACGTCTTCGCCGGTTCGCTCGCGGAGGATCTGCGCCTGGCGCGGGCCGACGCCACCGACGACGAGCTGCGCACGGCCCTGGCCACCGTTCAGGCCCTCGACTGGGTCGAAACGCTGCCCGAGGGCCTGGACACGGTCGTGGGCGAGGGCGGGCACCGCCTCACGCCCGCCCAGGTCCAGCAACTCGCCCTGGCGCGGCTGGTGTTGGCCGATCCCCCGGTGGCCGTGCTCGACGAGGCGACGGCCGAGGCCGGGAGCACCGGAGCCCGGCTGCTGGAGCGGGCGGCCGACCGGGCGGTCGAGGGCCGCACGGCGCTGGTCGTCGCACACCGCCTCACCCAGGCCGCCGCCGCGGACCGGATCGTCGTCATGGACGGCGGCCGGATCGTGGAGAGCGGCACCCATGACGAGCTGTGCACCGCGGGCGGGACCTACGCCTCCCTGTGGGAGGCCTGGTCCGGTACCCGCAGCACGGCCGATCAGCCCCCCACGCAGCACCAAGTCCCCGACACAACCACCATGAAGGACCACTGATGCTCGGCTCTCTCAGAGGTACACGCCTCGCCGCGGCGCTCGTCTCCGCGCTACTGCTCTTCACCACCGCCTGCGGCTCGGGAGATGATTCCGAGGCTGCCGCGGATAACAAGGAATCCGCGAACAGCGCCTTCCCGGTGTCCATCCCGCACAAGTACGGCAGCACCTCCATCAAGGCGGAGCCCAAGCGGATCGTCACGGTCGGCCTGACCGACCAGGACGCCGTACTCGCCCTCGGCAAGGTGCCCGTCGGCACCACCGAGTGGCTCGGCGGCTACAAGGGCGCCATCGGCCCCTGGGCCGCGGACAAGCTGGGCAGCGAGAAGGCCCCGACCGTGCTGACGGACACCGGCACCGGACCGCAGACGGAGAAGATCGCCGCGCTCAAGCCGGACCTGATCCTCGCGGTCTACGGCGGTCTGACCAAGGAGCAGTACGAGACCCTGTCGAAGTTCGCACCGGTGGTGGCCCAGCCGAAGGCGTACAACGACTTCGGCGTCCCGTGGCAGGAGCAGACCGAGATCATCGGCAAGGCGCTCGGTCAGGAGACGGAGGCGAAGGAGCTCGTCGAGGGCGTCCAGGCCGACTTCAAGAAGGCGGCCGAGGAGAACCCGGACTTCGCCGGGAAGACCGCGGTGATGGCCACCCCGTACGAGGGCATGTTCGTTTTCGGCAGCCAGGACCCGCGTTCCCGGCTGCTCACGGATCTCGGCTTCAAGCTGCCGACCGATCTGGACAAGGTCATCGGCGACGAGTTCGGCGCCAACATCAGCAAGGAGCGCACCGATCTGCTGGACACGGACGCCATCGTGTGGATCGTCTCCGACGTGGCCAAGGACGAGGCCAAGCTCAACAAGGACGCCCTCTACGCCGATCTGAACGTGGCGAAGCAGGACCGTGAGGTCTTCGTCAAGGAGGCGAGCGACTACGGAAACTCCGTCTCGTTCGTGACGGTCCTGAGCCTGCCGTACATGCTCGAGCGCCTGGTGCCGCAGCTGGCCGCGGCCGTCGACGGCGACACCGCGACGAAGGTGGAGCAGCCGGCGTCCTGATCGCTGCCGCTCCCGGATTGAACAGGGGCCTGGGGTCGCGGGTTTGACCCGCGACCCCAGGCACTTATTAGGTTAGGCTAGCCTTACTAACTCGAGGTGAGCCGCTCGCGCAGGCGCCCCGGGTTCGGCATGAGGTGTGCATCGGGGAGGATTCGCCATGGGTTTACCGGTCGTCGACTCGTACCCCATGCCGGACCGTTCCGTGCTTCCCGCGTCGTCGCCGTCCTGGACGATCGACCCGGCACAGGCCGCCCTGCTAGTGCACGACATGCAGAACCACTACGTCCAGGCGTTTCCGGCGGACTCCTCCCCCGTCGTGGAGCTCATCGACAACATCACCACCCTGCGTGAACTCGCGGGCACACTCGGCATGCCGGTGGTGTTCAGCGCGGAGCCGGCCGAGCCGCGCGCCGGTCAGCGGGGGCAGCTGAGCGACATCTGGGGGCCGGGTACGGTCCCCGAGCCCGACGCCGCCTCGATCGTCCCGCAGCTCACGCCACGGGCGGGCGAACATCTGCTGGTCAACGTGCGGCACAACGCCTTTCTCCGCAGCCATCTCGGCCGGCTGCTCCGCTCCACCGGGCGGGACCAGCTGATCCTGTGCGGTGTGCGGGCGCACCTCGGCATACTGCTGACGGCGGCGGACGCCTTCATGCACGACATCCAGCCGTTCGTCGTGGCCGACGCGGTGGCGGACTTCTCCGCCGAGGACCACTCCATGGCGCTGCGGTGGATCGCGCGCACGGGCGTCGTGTGCACCACGAACCAGCTGTTGCGCGAACTCCTGCACAGCAGGGCCGCGCACGACACATCAGCGACGGTCCGGCCCGTGCACGAGCAGCGGCGCCCGGGTTAGCCGTTACTCTCCTGGCCGTCGACGAACGTCGTCACCACCTCGATGTCCCCGATGCGCGAGGTGTCGACCCGCCTCGGGTCGTCGCCCAGCACGACCAGGTCGGCGCGCTTGCCCGGAGCGAGAGAGCCCGCGACGGAGTCCCAGTGGCAGGCATAGGCCCCGCCGACGGTGTACGCCCGCAGGGCCTCGTCGACGGTAACGGACTCGTCCGGACCGATTACCTGTCCCGACTCCGAGGCCCGCTCGACCATGAACTGGACGGCCCGCAGCGGCGATCCGTCCGCGACGGGCCGGTCGGAGCTGCCCACCAGCGTGATGCCGTGATCGAGGAATCCCCTGCCCCGGTACATCCACGGCGCCCGTTCCTCGCCCATGATCGACGCGTAGTCGTCACCGAAGTAGCGCAGGAAGTTCGGCTGCACCACGGCGCTCACGCCGAGCCGCGCCATGCGGGAGAGCTGGTCGGGCCGGATCAGTCCCGCGTGTTCGATGCGGTGCCGCGCGCCCGGTCGCGGCCAGAGGTGATGCGCCCGCTCCAGGGCGTCCAGGGCGACGTCGGCCGCACGGTCGCCGATGGCGTGCACGGCGAGCTGCCAGCCGCCGAGATGACCGTCCACGATCGTGTCCGCGAGCGCCTCGGGGTCGTCCTGCAACTGGCCGGCGTGGTCCAGGCCTTCGTACGGGCTGCTGAGTGCGGCCGTACGGGCCATCATGCCGCCGTCGGTGTAGATCTTCAGCGCGCCCACGGAGAGCCATTCGTCCCCGAACCCGGTGCGCAGGCCGAGGTCGAGGGCGCGCGGGATGCCGTCGTCCTGGTGCGCGGCCACCGGGTTCAGCCGGTCCGCTGCCACCATGAGCTGCACCCGCAGCGGCAACTTCCCCTGCTCGCGGGCGAGTTGGTAGGCGCCCAGCTCGACCGGACTGTGCCCGAACAGGGCGCCGCCTATGCCCGCCTCGGCGCAGGCCGTCACGCCCTCGGCCAGGCAGACCCGGGCCGCGCGCCCGATCGCGCCCGCCAATTCCTCCTGGGAGTACGGCAGTCGCAGCGCCCGCGCAGCTCCCATGGCCTGCTCGGCGAGGAAGCCGTCCTCGTGCGGCACTTGGGAGGGCAGCAGGTCCAGGACGGCGGTGTTGACCACACAGCCGTGTCCGGAGTCGTGCAGCAGGTACACCTTGCGCCCCTCGCTGACCTTGTCCAGCTCGGTGGCGGTCAGATGGCGGCCAAGGGCCCGTTGGTCGTATCCGACGAGATGCGCCCAGCCGCCGGGCGGCGTGTCCGCCACGGCGGCGGCGACCACCGTGAGCACGTCCTCGACCGAGGTGCACGGCGCCACGCTCGGGGTGGCCGCCTTGAAACCGGTCCACGCCAGGTGCACATGGCTGTCGATGAACCCGGGCAGCACGGTCGCGCCCTGCAGATCCACCACCCGGCGCGCGGGCAGCCCGGTCACCGCCTCGTCCAGGCCCACGATCCGGCCCTCCCAGATGCCCAGGTCGTGGGCGACGGGGTGGTCCGGGTCCATGGTCAGGATGTGCGCGTTGGTGAGTCTGGTGCTGAGCATCGGGTCAGCCGGTCCGCTCCATCCGCTCCACCAGACTCGTGGGTCGCATGTCGGTCCAGTTGGTCTCGATGTAGTCGAGGCACTCCTGACGGGGGCCCGGGCCGTGGACGACGGTCCAGCCCGCCGGGACGTCCACGAAGTCGGGCCAGAGGCTGTGCTGGCCCTCATCGTTGACGAGTACGGAGTAGACGCCGTCGGGGTTCTCGAACGGGTTGGTGTTGCCGCTGCTCATGCGGTGATCCTCCTGGGTACGGGACTTGAGGGCAAGGGGCTAGGGACGGTGCTGGGTGCGAGTGACCAGGCCCTTCAAGGCGCGGAACCAGGTCTCGGCCAGGTCGCGGACCGCCTCCTCGGACAGTACGGCCTCGGGCCAGGACCAGTGGGCGGCCAGGACGGGGCCGTCGGCGCGGTCCTCGGTCACGACGTTGATGCCGAGGGCGTGGCCCTCCCGCATCTCCGGTTCGGCTCCGATGTCCGCGACGTCCTCCTCCGGGGCGTACGACCAGTCCGTGTCCTCGGGGATGCCGAACCGGCCGAGGTAGTTGAACTCGATCGCCGGTGTCTCGAAGGCGGCGAGGACCGGTGCCGTACGGGGGTTGAGGTGGCGCAGCATGCCGTAGCCGACGCCGTTCGCGGGCAGCGAGCCGAGGTGCCGGCGGACCGCGGCCAGTGCCTCTTCCGCAGCCGGGCCGCCCTGGAGCGCGTCGTCCAGGTCGGCCGGGCCGGTGTCCAGGCGGACCGGGAAGACGCTGGTGAACCAGCCGACCGTACGCGACAGATCGGCGTCCTCCGCCAACTCCTCCTCGCGGCCGTGGCTTTCGAGGTCGACGAGGACCGGGCCCAGCGAGCCGTCCCCGTGGCGTCGCCGCCAGTCGGCGACGGCGAGGCCGAGTCCGGTGAGCAGGACGTCGTTGACGTTCGCGCCGAAGGCGGCGGGCACGGCCGAGAGCAGCGGGCCCGTCTGGTCGGCGGGCAGGCGCAGCGCCAGCTCCCGTACCGTGCCGACGGTGTCGCGGGCCGGGTCGAGCGGGCGGTCCAGCGGGAAGGGCACGGCGCCGTCGAACACGCCGGTCCAGAACGGCAGTTCCGCCTCGCGGGCCGGGTCCTGGGCCAGCTCGGCCAGCTTGCGCGACCAGGTCCGGAAGGAGGTGTCGACGGGCGGGAGCTGTGCTCGGCGCCTGGCCGCGACGTCCTGCCAGGCCGCGGCCAGGTCGGGCAGCAGGACGCGCCAGGAGACGCCGTCGGTGACGAGGTGGTGGGCCATCAGGAGCAGTCTGCCCGGCTCACCGCCCGCGTCGAACCACACGGCCCGCACCATGACGCCAGCGTCGGGGTCGAGCGTCGCGCGGGCGGCATGGGCGCGTTCCGCGACCACCGTCCGCAGTGCCTCGCCGTCCAGCCCGCGGACGTCGACCCGCTCGATCCACGTCTCGGTGTCCACCGCGTCCGGGCCCGGGACCGCGATGGTCCAGCCGTCCGCTCCCGTACGGTCCAGCGTGCCGCGCAGCATGGCGTGCCGATCCGAGAGGGCCCGCAGCACGGCGGCCAGCTTCGGCCGGTCCAGGGCGGCGGGCGTCCGGACCAGGGCCGCCTGGTGGTAGCCCTTGAAGGAGCCGCCGAGTTCGCGCAGCCAGTGCATGACCGGAGTCAGCGGCACGGTGCCGATGCCGTCGTCGGCCGGGCGGGCACCGGCTGCCTCGGGTCCGGCAGCCGTGGCTACCTCGGCGAGAGCGGCGACCGTACGGTGCCGGAACACCAGGCGCGGGGTGATCCGCACGCCCGCCGCCCGGGCCCTGCTGACGAGCTGCATGGCCACGATGCTGTCGCCGCCCAGGGTGAAGAAGTCGTCGTCGACGCCGACTTCGTCCAGTCCCAGTACGTCGGCGAAGACGCCGCACAGGGTCTTCTCGAGTTCCGTACTGGGAGCCCGGCCGGTGGAGACGGCGCTGAAGTCCGGGGCGGGCAGGGCGGCCCGGTCCAGCTTGCCGTTGGCCAGTGCGGGCAGCCGGTCCAGGAGTACGACGGCGGCGGGGACCATATAGTCCGGCAGCTGCCCGCCGACGTGCCCCCGCAGCCGGCCGGCGTCGGGGAGCCGTTCCGCGACCGGAACGACGTACGCCACCAGCAGTTTCCGCGGGCCCTCCTGACGTACCGTCACCACGGCTTGGGCGACGTCGGGGTGGGAGGAGAGCACGGACTCGATCTCGCCGGGTTCGATCCTGAAGCCGCGGATCTTGACCTGGTCGTCGGCCCGGCCCAGGTAGTCGAGCTGCCCCTCGGCGGTCCAGCGCGCCAGGTCACCGGTCCGGTACAGCCGCGAGCCGGACGGCCCGAAGGGGTCGGCGACGAAGCGCTCGGCGGTCAGCGCGGGGCGGCCCAGGTAGCCGCGGGCCAGTCCGCCGCCGGCCAGGTAGAGCTCGCCCGTGACGCCGGGCGGCAGGGGCTGCAGCCGGTCGTCGAGTACGTACGCCCGAGTGCCCGCCACGGGCCGGCCGACGAGCGGCCGGTCGCTGTCGCGGACCCGCGCCACCAGGGCGTCGACGGTGGACTCGGTGGGCCCGTACAGGTTGAACGCCTCGGTGCCGGGCAGCTGCCCGAGCCGCTCCCACAGCGCCGCCGGTACGGCCTCGCCGCCGACGCCGACGACGGCAAGCGGGCAGCTGCCGTCCTCGCGGACCAGCCCCGTCTCGGCCATCTGCGCGAAGAACGACGGCGTGACCTCCAGGAAGTCGAAGCCGTGCTCAACGGCGGCCGCCGCGAGCAGTTCGGGGTCGCGACGGGTCTCGTCCGACACCACATGCACGCAGTGCCCGTCCAGCAGCCACAACTGCGGTTGCCAGGAGGCGTCGAAGGAGAACGACCAGGCGTGACCGGCCCGTAGATGCCGCCGGCCTGTGGCCGCCTTGGCCGGTGCGTACAGCGTCTCGCGGTGGCTGTGGAAGAGGTTGCCCACGGTCTCGTGGGTGACGACAACTCCCTTGGGGCGGCCGGTGGAACCGGACGTGTAGATCACATAGGCCGGGTGGCGCGGCGTCAGCGGCGTGACGCGGTCGGTGTCGAGCAGGTTGGCGGGGCTCTCGCCCGCGAGCAGTTCCGCGGTCCGCGAGTCGTCGAGGAGAACGGACGGCGGGCCGTCCGGGGGCAGCAGTGGGGCGAGGTCCTTCGTGGTGAGGACGAGTACCGGGCGGGCGTCGTCGAGCATGTCGCGGGTACGGCCCGCCGGGGCGTCCGGGTCGAGCGGCAGATAGGCGGCACCGGCCTTGTGCACCGCCAGGATGGCGAGCAGGGTGCGGGCGGTGCGGGGCAGCGCCAGGGCGACGATCCGCTCAGGTCCGGCGCCGTGCGCGACGAGCAGCCGGGCGAGCCGGTTGGCCTTGGCGTTCAGTTGGGCGAAGGTCAGCCGGATGCCGTCGGAGGCCACGGCGGGGGCGTCCGGGGAGAGTGCGGCCTGCCGCTCGAAGAGGGCCGGCACGGTGGTCGGCGAGGCGAGTGCGGGCGTGTCGTTCCACTCGGTGAGGATCCGCCGGCGTTCGGCGGCTCCGAGGACGTCGATCCGGGTGATCGGGGTGTCGGGGTCGGCGACGACCGCATGCAGCAGGCGGATCAGCCGTTCGGCGAAGGCCTCGGCGGTGGTGTGGTCGAACAGGTCGGTGCTGTACTCCAGGACTCCGTCGACGCCTTCGCCGTCGGCCCGCTCCACGAAGTCGAAGGAGAGGTCGAACTTGGCGGTGGTCTGGCCGACCTCCTCCCGCCGCGAGCGCAGCCCCGCGAAGCCGTCGTCGTCACCGCCCGCGGCGAGGTACACGACCATGACCTGGAACAGCGGGTGCCGGGAGAGCGAACGAGCGGGATTGAGCACGTCCACCACCCGCTCGAACGGCACGTCCTGGTGGTCGAAGGCGGCCAGGTCCGTCTCCCGCACGCGGCCGAGCAGTTCGCGGAAGGTGGGGTCGCCCGCGGTGTCGGTGCGCAGCACCAGCGTGTTGAGGAAGAAGCCGACCAGGTCCTCAAGCGCCTCGTCGGTGCGACCGGCGATCGGGCTGCCCAGCGGGACGTCCGTACCGGCTCCGAGCCGGGTCAGCAGCGCCGCCACCGCGGCCTGGACGACCATGAACATGCTCACGTTGCCCGTCCGGGCCAGTGCGCGCAGCTCCGCCGCAAGCCGCGGGTCCAGCGGCATGTCCACGGACCCGCCGCGGTAACTGGCCTCCAGCGGACGCGGCCGGTCGGCGGGCAGCGCGAGCTCCTCAGGGAGCCCTGCCAAGTTCCGCTGCCAGAAGGCGAGTTGACGGGAGGCCAGGCTGGCCGGGTCCTTCTCGTCACCGAGCATCGCCCGCTGCCACAGGCCGTAGTCGGCGTACTGGACGGGCAGGGGTGCCCGGTCCGGGGCGCGGCCCGCGGCCCGTGCCTCGTACGCCTCCGTCAGGTCCCGCGTGAGCGGACCGTCGGACCACTCGTCGCCCGCGATGTGGTGGAGCAGGAGCAGCAGTACGTGTTCCTCGTCGGCCACCTGGAACAAGCAGACACGGAGCGGGGGTTCACGGTCCAGCTCGAAGCCGTACTCGGCGGCCTCCACGAGCCGCCCGTCCAGCTCCTCCTCGCTGGTGCGGGTGATCTCCACCTCGATCCCGGCCTGCTGCGGGTCGAGGATCAGCTGGTGGGCGCGACCGTCCTGTTCGGGGAAGACGGTGCGCAGTGGCTCGTGCCGGGCGACCAGGTCGTCGACGGCGAGCTGGAGCGCGTCCGTGTCGAGCGCTCCGGAGAGCCGCCAGACGATCGGGATGTTGTACGTGGGGCTGGGGCCCTCCACCTGATACAGCACCCACAGCCGCTGCTGGGCGAAGGACAGGGGCAGCCGTTCAGGGCGGTCGGGGGCGGCGGTCAGGACCGGGCGCGCGGGCTCGTCGCCGGCACCCGCCAGTTGCTCCGCGAGCCGGGCCACCGTCGGGGCCTCGAACACGGTGCGCAGCGCCAGCTCGACGCCCAGGGCCGCCCGTACGCGGCCGGCCAGCCGCATGGCCAGGAGGGAGTGGCCGCCGAGGGCGAAGAAGTCGTCGTCGACGCCGATCCGTTCCAGACCCAGCACGTCCGCGAACAGTCCGCAGAGGATCTCCTCGCGCGGGGTGCGCGGGCCGTTGCCGCTGCCGGTTTCGGCCGTGAAGTCGGGGGCGGGCAGGGCTTTGCGGTCGAGTTTGCCGTTGGGGGTGAGCGGCAGAGCGTCGACGGCCACGAAGGCCGCGGGGACCATGTGTTCGGGCAGGGCTGCCCCGGCATGCGCACGCAAGGCGGCTGATTCAGGTGCCCGGTCCGAGGCCGGCACGATGTACGCGACGAGCCGCTGGTCATGCGGAACGACGACGGCGTGGGCGACGGCCTCGTGCCGGGCGAGCACGGCCTCGACCTCGCCGAGTTCGATACGGAAGCCGCGGATCTTGACCTGGTCGTCGGTGCGGCCGAGATACTCGACGGTGCCGTTGGCCGTCCAACGGGCCAGGTCTCCCGTGCGGTACATGCGGGCGCCGGGTGCGCCGTACGGATCGGCGACGAACCGCTCGGCGGTCAGGCCGGGACGGTCGAGGTAACCCCGGGCGAGTTGGATGCCCGCCAGGTAGAGCTCGCCGGGGACGCCCGGAGGTACCGGACGCAGCCCGGCGTCCAGGACGTACACGCGCGTGTTCCACACCGGGCGGCCGATCGGCACGCTCTCCGCTTCCGGCCGCACCTCGATCGCGGTGACGTCGACGGACGCCTCGGTCGGGCCGTAGAGGTTGTGCAGCTCGGCGGAGAGCACCTGGTGGAAGCGGTTCGCCAGCGGTACGGGCAGGGCCTCGCCGCTGCACATCACGCGGCGCAGACCGGTGCACCGCGCTGCGGAGGGCTCCTCGAGGAACAGCTGGAGCATCGAGGGAACGAAGTGCACCGTCGTGATCTGCTGCTGCTGGATCAACTCGGCGAGATAGGCCGGGTCCTTGTGGCCTTCCGGTCGGGCCAGGACGAGAGTCGCCCCGGTGATCAGCGGCCAGAAGAACTCCCACACGGACACGTCGAAGCTGGACGGCGTCTTCTGCAACACCCGGTCGTCACCGGTGAGTTCGTACGCGGCCTGCATCCACTGCAGACGGTTGACGATGCCCTGGTGCGGCACGATCACGCCCTTGGGACGGCCCGTCGAGCCGGACGTGTAGATGACGTACGCCGGGCTCAACGGGTCGTAGCCCAGCGGCAGTTCACCTGCCGGTCCGTCAGGCAGGGCGTCCCGGATCACGCACACGGGACGGGCGTCCTCCACCATGAGGGCGAGCCGCTCCTCCGGATAGTCGGCGTCCAGCGGCAGGTACGCCCCACCTGCGCGGTGCACCGCCAGCAGCGCCACCACGAGGTCCACCGATCGGGGCAGCGCGACCGCCACCGTGCCCTCCGGGCCCACGCCCATGCCGGCCAGCACCCGCGCGGTGTGCTCGACGCGCGCGTCCAACTCGGCGTAGGTCAGGCGCTGTTCGCCGAGGACGAGGGCGTGCGCGTCGGGTGTGCGGGCCGCCTGGGCGCGGAACAGCTCCGGCAGGGTGGTCGGCTCCACGTCGTGCGCGGTGTCGTTCCACCGGCCGAGGACGGACTGCCGCTCGGAGGCCTCCAGTACCTCCAAGTCCCGTACGGGCTGATCCGGATCAGCAACCACCTGCTCCAGCAGCCGCACCAGACGCCCGGCCAGCCGTTCGGCCGTCCTCGCGTCGCACAGGTCGGCCGCGTATTCCAGGAGCAGCACCAGACGGTCCCGGCCCGCCTCGTCCACGAAGGTGAAGTGGAGGTCGAACTTGGCCATGCCGGTGTCCATGTCGAACCACTCGCTCGGCATGCCGAGCACGTCCGGGTCGCCGTCGGGCCGGTAGTGGTATCCGAGCATGACCTGGAAGAGCGGGTTGCGCCCGGCCACACGCGCCGGGTTGACCGCCTCGACCACCTGGTCGAAGGGCAGGTCCTGG
Organism: Streptomyces pseudoechinosporeus; assembly: GCF_054783935.1. Taxonomy (NCBI): domain Bacteria; kingdom Bacillati; phylum Actinomycetota; class Actinomycetes; order Kitasatosporales; family Streptomycetaceae; genus Streptomyces; species Streptomyces pseudoechinosporeus. The sequence goes on along the minus strand of NZ_BAAGPS010000009.1, from coordinate 678,472 downwards.
TGCTCGAACGCCTCCAGCGCCGACTCCCGTACGCGAGCGAGGAGTTGGCGGAAGGTGAGGTCACCGCCGGACAGGTCGGTGCGCAGGACGAGCGTGTTGACGAAGAAGCCGACCAGATCGTCGAGCGCGTCGTCCGTACGGCCCGCGATCGGTGCGCCGAGCGGAATGTCGTCCCCGGCACCTAGCCGGTGCAGCAGGGCGGCGGTGGCAGCCTGGAACAGCATGAACATGCTGGTGCCCGTGGCGGCGGACAGCTCGCGCAGCTCTCGGCCGGTGTCGGTGGGCAGTTCGAAGCGGACCTTGCCGCCCCGGCCCGTGGGCTCGGCCGGGCGGGGCCGGTCGAGGGGCAGGGTCAGTTCCTCCGGCAGGTCACGCAACGCGTCGGTCCAGTGGGCGAGCTGCTCCTCCCCGAGCCGACCGCCGAGCAAGGTGTCCTGCCACAGCGTGTAGTCGGCGTACTGCACCGGGAGCGGCGCCCAGTTGGGTGCGTCACCTGCCGTGCGCGCCGCGTACGCGGTGTTCAGATCGGCCAGGAACGGCCGGTCGGACCACTCGTCGGTGGTGATGTGGTGCAGCACCACGGCCACCACATGGTCGGCCGGAGCGATCCGGAACACCTCGCAGCGCAGCGGGAGTTCACGGCTGAGGTCGAAGGGACGACGCTGGGCCGTCTCGATGAGGGTGTCCAGGGCGTCTTCGGCGCAGTCCGTGACGGTGAACGACGGCTCGCTCTCCGCCGCCGGGACGATCCGCTGATACGGCTCCCCGTTCTCCTCGAGGAACATGGTGCGCAGCGCCTCATGCCGGGCGGCCACGTCCCGCAGGGCGGCCCGCAGCGCGTCCAGGTCGAGTTCGCCGCGGAGCCGGAAGACCAGCGGGAAGTTGTACGCGACGCCGCTGCCGGTGATCTGTTCCACCAGCCACAGACGGCGCTGGGCGGCCGACAGCGGGATGCGTTCGGGCCGGTCGACGACGGGCACGACGGCCGGGCGGGCCGGGCGTCCGCTGTCGGCGCGGGCGGCGAGCAGCTCCGGGGTCGGGGCCTCGAAGAGGTCGCGGATCGCCAGTTCGGCGCCCAGCTCGGTGCGGGCCCGGCTGATCAGCCGGGTGGCGAGCAGGGAGTGGCCGCCGAGGTCGAAGAAGCCGTCCTCGGCGCCGACTTCCGGCAGGCCGAGGACCTCCGCGAAGAGCCGGCAGAGCACCTCCTCTTCGGGAGTGCGCGGCCCTCGTCCGGTGCCGAGCGCGACGGCCGGTTCGGCTTCGGGCAGGGCGCGCACGTCGAGCTTGCCGTTGTCGTTCATGGGCAGCCGGTCGAGGGTGACGAAGGCGGCCGGGACCATGTAGTCGGGCAACCGCTGCTTGAGGTCGTCGCGGAGCTGCCGGACCAGGCTGTTCGCGTCGCGCGCGGCGGTCGGCTCATTGGCGTACGGGGCCTCCCCGCCGCCGGGGAGATACAGCCCGGCGGTCAGCCCGGGAGCGTCACCGGCGTCACCAGCCAGGAACACGGCGTCGTACGTGCCTTCTCCGCGGGACCAGGTGGTCAGGACGCGGTGTCCACGCTCGGCGCCGAGGTCGTGCAGCATCTGGGGATCCACTCCCCCGTCGGCTCCGATATGGGCGTCGGGGATACAGGTGAGACGCATGGGGGCCGTGGTGACGAGCTCCGCCAGGTCGAGGTCCCCGGTGAAGCCGACGGCCGGGACGTCGTCGAGCCGCAAGGCAGGATCGCCCGCGTACAGAACGGCGTCATAGCGGTAGCGGCTGAGCTCGTTGTGGTGGCGGGCGCGCTTGGTGCGGAGGTCGACGCCATAGCCGAGGGTGGTGAAGTAGTCGGGGTCGACGAGAAGTTCCTTCTCCAGGCGCAGCCCGCGCTCGACGGCCCTGCCCAGTGCGTCGCCGCTCACGCCGCGCGCGAGCTGGATCTCCGTCTGGAAGGTGCGGGCGAGCCGCAGGTTGCGCACGTCGCCGACGAAGAGCGCGCCGCCGGGGGCCAGCAGCTCCATGGCGCCCTGGATCACCGACGTGAGGTAGTCGATGCTCGGGAAGTACTGGATGACGGAGTTGATGACGATGGTGTCGAAGTAGCCGTCGCCGGGCAGCCCGTTGAGGTCGTCGGCGGGCTGGGCGCGGAGCGTGACCTTGGCGGCGAGTTCCGGATCCTGGCGCAGTTCCTCGCCGATCTTGCGGATGACGGGGGCGGCGAAGTCGGTGGCCCAGTAGGCCTCGGCCTGCGGCGCGAGCTGGGACAGCAGCAGGCCCGAGCCGACGCCGATCTCCAGGATCCGCCGGGGCCGCAGCGAACTGATGCGCTCGACGGTGGCCTCGCGCCACTCCCGCATGTGGTCGAAGGGGATGGGCTGCCCGTCGTACGAGGAGTCCCAGCCGGCGTAGTCCTCGGTGAAGACGGCGGTGCTGATCTCCTCGTACTCGTCGGAGTAGATCTCCTGCCACTCACCGACCTGTTCGCGCTCGGCGGTGTCTCGATCACTGCCGGTGGGCCGGTCGGGGACGACGTAGCCGACGAGCCGGTCGTCGCGGACGAGGACGGCGGCCTGGGCCACCCGGGGGTGCTGGGCGAGCGCGGTCTCGATCTCGCCCAGCTCCACCCGGTAGCCGCGGATCTTGACCTGGTCGTCGGTACGGCCCAGGAAGTCCAGGTTGCCGTCGGCGCGCCGGCGCACCAGGTCGCCGGTGCGGTACATGCGCTCGCCGGGCTCACCGAACGGGTCGGCGACGAAGCGTTCGGCGGTCAGTCCCGGCCGGTCTAGGTAGCCGCGGGCCAGGCCGATGCCCGCGATGTAGAGCTCGCCGGGCACGCCGTCCGGGACCGGTCGCAGCCAGGCGTCCAGGATGTGGGCGCGGGTCCCGCGGATCGGACGCCCGACAGTGGGTGTCGCGCTGTCGAGGGTGCCGCCGCCGAGGGTGTTGATGGTGTACTCGGTCGGCCCGTAGAGGTTGTAGCCGTACGTCCCCTCGGTGTCGCGCAGCCGGTTCCACACCGTCTCCGAGACGGCCTCGCCGCCGAGCAGCACCAGCGGCGGCCGGTGACCCTCCAACAGGCCCTGCTCGATGAGGAGATGGGCGTACGTGGGGGTGACGTTGACGACGTCCACGCGATGCGCTTCGCAGTACGCGACCAGGGCCTCGGCGTCGCGCCGCAGCTCCTCGTCGCAGATGTGCACCTCATGCCCCTCGACCAGCCACAGCAGTTCCTCCCACGACATGTCGAAGGCGAAGGACACGGTGTGGGCGATGCTCAGCCGACGGCCGCCCGCCGAGGCGATGGCCGGTTCGAAGATCTCCCGCTGGTGGTTGAGCTGCATATTGGTCAGGCCGCGGTACGGCGTGACGACGCCCTTGGGGCGGCCGGTGGAGCCGGAGGTGTAGATGACGTACGCCGGGTGCTCCAGGCTGAACGCCTGGCGCGTCAAGTCGCCTGGGAACGCAGCCAGTTCGGCTGTCACCGCCGGGTCGTCGAGCAGCACGCGCGGGCTGTCGGGTGCGGCCCCCTCCAGGCGTGCGGCGACCGCTTCGGTGGAGAGGATCAGTGTCGGCCGGGCGTCGTCGAGCATCGTCGCCAGCCGGTCGTCCGGGTAGTCCAGCTCCAGCGGCAGATACGCGGCTCCGGTGCGCAGTACGGCGAACAGGGCGACGACCATGTCCAGGGAGCGGGGCAACCCGAGGGCCACGACCTTCTCGGGCGCGGCACCGCGGGCGAGCAGCAGCCGGGCCATGCGGTTGATACGGGCGTCGAGTTCGGCGTACGACAGCGTTGTGTCGCCGAAGACGAGCGCGGTGTCCTCGGGAGTGGCGGCGGCCTGCGCTGCCAGGAGGTCGGCGATGGTGTCCTCGGGGTCGGGGACACGGCTCGCGGCCCGTTCGCGCTCCAACTCGGCGTGCTCGGCGGGAAGCAGCGGATCGAGGCCGCCCACGGGGGCGTCCAGGTCGTGGGCCAGCCGCTCCAGCAGCAGTGTGAAGCGGTCCAGCAGGTCCTGGGCCTGCCGCCCACCGACGACGTCGGCCCGGTGGGTGAGGGTGACCTGGATGCGCTGCCCCGGTGTGACGACCAGGTTCACGGGATAGTGCGTCGCGTCGACGTTGGCGACGGCGGTGGCTCCGTGCCGGTCCGCCAGCTCGGCGAGCCGTTCCTCCGTGTCGCTGTTGCGCAGCACGAAGAGGGTGTCGAACAGCCGACGGTGGCCGGTCTCGGCCTGGAGGACGCCCAGGCCCAGGTACTCGTACGGCATCACGGCAAGGCGTTCGTCCTGGGCGCGCCGCAGCAGGCCGAGCACGGGCTCGGCGGGGTCGTAGGCGATGCGGGCGGGGACGGTGTTGAGGAACATGCCGATGACGTTCTCGATGTCCGGCACCTCGCTCGGCCGGCCCGCGACGGTGGTTCCGAAGACGACGTCGGTACGGCCGGTCGCGCTCGCGAGGGTCAGGCCCCAGGCGGCGGTCAGCACTGTGTTGAGGGTCAGGCCGTGCCGGCGTGCGGTGTCGCGCAGCCGCTCGCCCAGGTCCGCCGGGAGGGCGGCGTCCAGGCTCTCCGGGATGTCCGGTTCCAGGCCCTGGTCGGCGGCGGCGAGCAGGGTGGGTTCGTCCAGACCGGCGAGGGCCGAGCGCCAGGCGCGGGTGGCGACGGCGGTGTCCTGGGCCTCCAGCCAGGTGAGGTAGTCGCGGTACGAGCCGGGCGCGGGCAGGGCGCTCGCGTCGCCCCCGGACTCGTACAGGGCGAAGAGCTGGTCCAGGAAGACCCAGGCCGACCAGCCGTCCCACAGCAGCAGATGGCGTCCGACGACCAGCCGGTCGCCGCGCTCCGCGCCGAGCCGCACGAGCAGCATCCGGAACAGCAGCGGCCGGGTCAGGTCGAAGCGGCGGGTGCGTTCCTCGTCCATCAACTCCCGGAGCTGTACGTCCTGTTCGGCGGCGGGCAGCCCGGACAGGTCGACCTCGTGGAGCGGGATCTCCGGATCGCGCACGATGAACTGCACCGGCTGGCGCAGGCCTTCGCTGGTGAACCCGGCGCGCAGGCTCGGGTTGCGCTCCAGCAGGACGCGGGCCGCGGTGCGCAGCCGGTCCGCCTCGACGGGCGTGGCGAAGTCGAACGACTCGTGGACGGTGTATACGTCCAGAGCGCTGTCGTCGTACGTCGAGTGGAAGAACAGCCCCTCCTGGAGCGGGGCCAGCGGCCAGATGTCCTCGACGGAGTACGGGCTGAGCCGGTGGACGCGCTCGGTCTCTTCGGCGGTGAGGGAAAACGCGGAGGTCAGCGTGCGGGCCGAGGCCACGGGGACGGCCGCCACGGCGAGGGCCGCGGGCGTGCGGTGCTCGAAGACGTCCCGGGGATTGAGCTCCAGGCCCGCCCTGCGGGCGCGGCTGGAGACGCCGATCGAGGTGATGCTGTCGCCGCCGAGCATGAAGAAGTCGTCGTCGATGCCGACTTCGTCGAGCTTCAGCACGGCCGCGAAGATCTCGGTGAGGGCGCGCTCGCGCTCGTCGCGCGGGGCGCGCGCTTCGGCGCGTACCGCCTGCGGCGCGGGCAGTGCGGCCCGGTCGAGCTTGCCGCTGGGGGTCAACGGCAGGGCGTCCAGGACGACATAGGCGCCGGGCACCATGGGTGCGGGCAGCGACTCGGCGAGGGCGGCCTGGAGTTCGGCGGGCTCCGGCCGGGCGTCGCGGGCGGGGACGACGTACGCGATCAGGGCGCTGCCCGCGACGGTGACGGCAGCCTGGGCGACGCCGGGTTGGCCGGTCAACGCGGCCTCGATCTCGCCGAGTTCGATGCGGTTGCCGCGGATCTTGACCTGACGGTCGGTGCGGCCCAGGTACTCGACGGTCCCGTCGGCGCGACGGCGCACCAGGTCACCCGTGCGGTACATGCGCTCGCCGGGCGCGCCGTACGGATCGGCCACGAACCGTTCAGCGGTCAGGCCAGGGCGGGCGTGGTAGCCGCGCGCCAACTGGACGCCCGTCAAGTACAGCTCGCCGGGGGTACCTTCGGGCGCTGGACGCAGGCAGGAGTCCAGTACGCGCAGGCCGGTGTTCCACACCGGGCGGCCGATGGGCACGGTGGTGCCGGGTGTGCCGTCGTACGGGTGGTACGTGACGTCGACGGCGGCTTCGGTGGGGCCGTACAGGTTGTGCAGCGGTACTCCGGTGAGCTCCCGCCAGTGGGAAGCGGCGGCGCCGGGCAGCGCCTCGCCGCTGCTGAACACACGGCGCAGTGAGGCCGCCCAGGACGGGTCGGCGGTGATCTCCTCGGACTGCAGGAAGGCTTCGAGCATCGACGGCACGAAGTGCAGGGTGGTGACGCCCTGTTCGCGGATCAGCCCGGCCAGGTACGCCGGGTCGCGGTGCCCGTCGGGGCGCGCGAGGACGACCGCGGCGCCCTCGCACAGTGCCCAGAAGAACTCCCAGACGCTGACGTCGAAGCTGGCCGGGGTCTTCTGCAACACGCGGTCGTCGGCGGTCAGTTGGTACTCGCCCTGCATCCAGGTCAGGCGGTTGACGATGGCCCGGTGAGTGACGACGACGCCCTTGGGGCGGCCGGTGGAGCCGGAGGTGTAGATCAGGTAGGCCGGGTCGTCGGGGCACACGGGGACGGGCGGGGCTTCAGGCACGTACTCGGCCGGGGTGTCCACCAACAACGGTGTGAGTCCGGGGACTTCGGGCAGCCGGGGTGCGGTGGCGGTCGTGGTGACGACCGTCGCCGCTCCGGAGTCGGTGAGCATGTGCGTCACGCGGTCGGCCGGGTAGTCCACGTCGACCGGGAGGTAGGCGGCGCCGGACTTGAGCACACCCAGCAGGGCGATCATGAGTTCCGTCGAGCGCGGTACGGCGACCGCGACGACCGCGCCGGGACGGGCACCCCCGGCGCGGAGCCGCGCCGCCAACTCCTCGGCGCGAGCGTCGAGTTCGCGATACGTGAGCGTCTCGTTCTCGTACACCACAGCGGTGGCCTGGGGGCTACGGGCGGCTTGGGCCTCGAAGGCGGCGGCCAGCGTGGTCTCGGGCACATCCCGTCGTTCGCCGACCGGGTGTGCGAGGGACAGTTCCTCCGCGGAGAGCAGTTCCAGGTTGGCGGCCTGCTGCCCGGGGTCGGCGGCGAGGGCGCCGAGGATCCGGGTGAGCCGGTCCGCGATCCGGTGCACGCTCTCGGCGTCGAGCCGCTGGGCGTGGTGCTTGAGGCGCAGGTCGAGTCGACGGCCCGGCTTCACGATCAGGGCGAGCGGGTAGTGCACGGCGTCGTGGAACTCGTGACCCGTGACGTGGACCGTGCCGGAGGGATCGGCGAGGCCGGTCGCGGACGGGTAGTTCTCGAAGACGACCAGAGTGTCGAAGAGTTCGCCGCTGCCCGCAAGCCCGGCGACCCGCTGAAGCTCCGCGAGGCCGAGATGCTGGTGGTCCAGCAGCCGCGCTTGCTCGTCCTGGAGCCGGCCGAGCAGCTCGGCGAGGGTGTCGGCGGGCTCCCAACGGAAGCGGGTCGGCAGGGTGTTGATGAACAGGCCGACCATGGACTCGATGCCCTCGACCTCGGCGTCACGGCCGGAGACGGTGGTGCCGAACACCACGTCCTGCCGGGCGGTCAGCCGCCCAATGAGCAGACCCCAGGCGCTCTGCACGACCGTGCCGAGAGTCACCCCGAGTTCCCGGGCGCGGGCCGCCAGCCGAGCGGTGACCTGCTCGGACAGCTCGACGCGCACCTGCGCGGGCTCGATCGGCGTACCGTCGACGGGCGCCTCGACCAGCCGCGTGGGCTCGTCAAGACCGGCGAGGGCGGTGCGCCAGGCCTCGCGAGCGGCATCGCGGTCGGCAGTGGCCAGGCGGCGCAGATACGCGTCGTACGGCGCGACCTCGGGCAGTTCGGCCGGCGTGTCCCCGTAGCAGGCCATCAGCTCGCGGTGCAGCACCGGCAGGGACCAGCCGTCGGCGACGATGTGATGGAACGTCAGCAGCAGTCGGCTGCGGTCCTCGCCCAGCCGTACGAGCGCGCAACGCAGCAGCGGCGGGCGGGCGAGGTCGAAGCGCCGGACACGTTCGTCGGCGGCGACCGCGTCGGCGAGCGTCGATCGGGCGTCCACGTCCTGCGTGGACAGGTCCACCTCGCGCCAGGGCAGCTCCAGCCGGTCGGCGACGATCTGCACCGGGCGGCCGTCGGCGAGCTGGCGGAAGCAGGCGCGCAGCGGGGCGTGCCGCTCCAGGACGCGCTGGGCGGCCCGGCGCAGGGTCTCGCCGTCGACCGGACCCGACAGTTCGAGGGCCTGCTGGACGACATAGGCGTCGCGATCGGCGCCGTCGACGAGGGAGTGGAAGTAGAAGCCCTCCTGGAGCGGGCTCAGCGGCAGCAACTCCTGGACGCCGACCGGGTGTTCCCCTTGCAGCTCGGCGAGTTCGGCTTCCGTGAGCCGGACGAGCGGTGTGTCCTCCTCGGTGTCCTGCGTGTCGGTCCGTACATCGGCGGCTTCGGCGAGGGCCGCGACCGTACGGTGCCGGAAGACGTCGCGGGAGCTGAGGCGCAGTCCGGCCCGGCGGGCGTGGACGAGGAGCTGGATGGCGGTGATGCTGTCGCCGCCGAGCGCGAAGAAGTCGTCGTCGATGGTGACCGAGCGCAGGCCGAGCACCTCGGCGTAGGCCGCACACAGCAGTTCCTCGCGGGCGTCGCGCGGCGGGCGGCCGGAGCTGAGGGCGCCGTAGTCGGGGGTGGGCAGCGCGGCTGAGTCGAGCTTGCCGCTGGGGGTGACCGGGAGGCGGTCCAGCGGAACGACGGCGGCCGGGACCATGTACTCCGGGAGCCGGTCGGCCGCGTACGAACGCAGCGCCCTCATCAGGGCGTTCACGTCGCGGAAGGGCGCGGGTCGGTTGGCGTGCGCCGCCGTGCCGGACGGGCGGTACAAGCGGCCGTTGTACGGGGCGTCACCGAGGGCGAACAGCACATCGAGGCTGCCGTCGTCGGCGGAGCCGTTCCAGGTGACGGCGACCCGGTGCCCGTGCCGCGAGCCGAGGGCATGGAACGTCTCCGGGTCCGGCGCGTCGGCAGACGCGGCAGTGCGGCTGCGGCCGTCCAGGGTCGCCAACGCGGCCAGGTCCTCGGCGAGCCGGACGTTCGGCACGCCGACCACCCGCAGCAGGGACGGCCCTTCACCCAGGCGGGCGTCGAGGTCGTCCAGGCCGCCGAGGTCGGCCCACGCGATCTCGTCGCCGTCGACCGGAGCCGGGGCGGCGGCGGCCCGCTTGGTGAGCACCACGTCATAGCGGTACCGGGTCAGCTCGTTGTGATGGGCTCCGCGCTTGACGCGGACGTCGGCGTCGAAGCCTTCGAGCGCCGCGAAGAAGTCGGGGTCGAGCAGCAGCTCCCCCTCCCAGGCCACCGACCGCTCCACGGCGGTGCGCAGGGCCTGCTTGTCCTCCGGGTCGCCGGCGCGGCGGGTCTCCACAGCGGCGCGCAGGCAGCGCAGCAGACGGGCGTTGCGGACGTCGCCGACGAACAGCCGGCCGCCGGGCGCCAGCAACTCCGACGCGGCAGCCAGGACCTCGGCGAGGTAGTCGGCGCTCGGGAAGTACTGGGCGACGGAGTTGATGACGACGGTGTCGAAGTAGCCCTTCGGCAGCCCGGAGGTGTCGTGCGCGGGCTGGGCGCTCAGGCGGACCCGGTCGACCAGCTCCGGCACCGCTCCGACCTGGGTGCGCAGGGCGCGTACGGCCTCCTCGGAGAGGTCGGTGCCCCAGTACGCCTCACACCCGGGCGCGACACGGGAGAGGATCAGGCCACTGCCGACGCCGATCTCCAGTACCCGGCGAGGCGTCAGCTCCTCGATACGGGCGACGGTGGCGTCGCGCCACTCGCGCATCTCGTCGACGGGGATGGGCAGGCCGTCGTACATGCTGTTCCAGCCCGCGAAGTTCTCGCGGAAGCCCGCCGAACTGTCCCGGCGGCCCTCGGATCCGGCCGCCGAGTAGAGCAGTTCGTGCAGGTCCTTCCATTCCTGGACCTGCTCGGTCTCGTCCCCGGCCGCCTCGGTCTCCAGGGAGGGCACGACATAGGCGGCCAGCCTACGGTCGCCGGGCCGGTCCTCACGCACCACGACCGCCGCCTGGTCGACGGCCGGGTGGCCGCGCAGTACGGACTCGACCTCGCCGGGTTCGATGCGGAAGCCGCGGATCTTCACCTGGGAGTCGGCCCGGCCGAGGAACTCAAGCCGCCCGTCGGCCTTCCAGCGCACCAGGTCGCCGGTGCGGTACAACCGCTCGCCGGGCGCCCCGAAGGGATCCGCGACGAACCGCTCGGCCGTCAGGTCCGGCCGCCCCAGATAGCCGCGGGCCAGGCCCGCGCCGCCTAGATAGAGCTCGCCCGCCACGCCCGCCGGGACGGGCTTCAGCCGGGCGTCGAGGACGTAGGCGCGGGTGCCGGGGTCGGGGACGCCGATCGGCACGATGGTGCCGGCAGGGGTGTCGGGGTCGCAGAGGCCGAGGGTGGAGTTGGTGGTCGCCTCGGTCGGGCCGTACGCGTTGAACATCATCCGGCCGCGCGCATAGCGGCCGACCAGCTCGGGCGAGACGCGTTCGGTGCCGGCGAGGAGGGTGGCGGGCGGCAGTTCGATGTCCTCGGGCATGGCGGCGAGCAGGGCCGGCGGGAGGATCATGAAGGTGATGCCGTGGGCGTGTGCGTACTCGGCGAGCGGTGCGCCCGGCACCCGGCGTTCGGTCGGTACGACGACGAGCCGGCCGCCGGAGAGCAGTCCGAGGCACAGGTCCCAGAACGCCACGTCGAAGCTGGGCGAGGCGAACTGGAGCACCCTGCTGTGCGGGCCGATGCCGAACCGTTCGGTCTGTGTCGCGATCAGCTTGGCGACGCCCGCGTGCGAGAGCACCACGCCCTTGGGGCGGCCGGTGGAGCCGGAGGTGTAGATGACGTAGGCGGCGTTACCGGTGGACAGCGCTTCGGGGGTGGGATCGTGCGCCGGACGCTGCCCCAACTCCCGTACGGTGTCGGGCTCGTCGAGGATCAGGCGGTCCATGCCGTCGCTCGGCGGGATGTCGGCGGCGGCCTCGGTGGTGGTGACCAGGCAGGCGGGGGCCGCGTCGGTGAGCATGTAGGAGATGCGGTCCGCCGGGTAGTCGGTGTCCACCGGCAGGTAGGCGGCGCCGGACTTGAGTACGGCGACCTCGGCGATGATCAGCTCGGCCGAGCGGGGCACCGCGAGCGCGACGACCCGTTCGGGTCCTGCACCGCGCGCGATGAGAGCGTGGGCCAGCCGGTTGGCGCGTTCGTCGAGCTCGGCGTAGGTCAGCCGGGTGTCTTCGAAGACGAGGGCAACGGCGTCCGGGCGCAGGCGTACCTGCTCGGCGAACAACTCCGGCCAGGTGCGCGACGGGACGTCGTGCTCGGTGTCGTTCCACTCCTCGAGGATGCGGTGGCGCTCGCCGGCGGCGAGCAGTTCCAGTTCGCCGACGGGAGTGTGCGGGCGGGTGAGAGCGTCGGCCAGCAGGGTCGCGTAGTGGTCCGCCATGCGCTCGGCGGTCGCGGCCTCGAAGAGGTCCTGACGGTAGGTCACGCGCACTTCGCCCGCAGTGACTTCACCCGCGGTGACTTCGAGCGTGACGTCCAGCGGGCCGGCCGATGCGGTATCTCCGAAGGCCGTGTTGAACAGCAGACCGCCGCCGCGGGTGGGCTCCGGACTCAACTGGGCGATGAGCGTGGACAGTTCGACCCGGTGGTCCCGGCCCTCCGCACACGCCTCGGCCACCCGGCGCACCAGTTCGGTGAACTCCGTGCCGCCGTCCAGGACGACCCTGACCGGCAGGCCGTCGTACCCGACGGTGATGTCCCGTGCGCCGCTGTAGCGGTGCAGCACGGCGACGTACGCGGACAGCAGCGTCGCCTCGTCAGCCGCGGTGCCCAACGAACGGCTCACCGTCCACCACTCCCCGCCGGGCCGCAGCGGGTACGGGAAGTCGACCGGGAGGGCTGTCTCCTGAGGAAGCGGGTCGAGCCGTCGACTCCAAAAAGTCTGTACTTCGTTGTCGCCGATGCCAGACACACGCTCTACAAAACCGGACACAGCTGACCGTGCCTCCCGGATGTGCGGAACCGGCTCTGCCGGAGGACCGCAGGTCATACTAAGGTAAGGATTACCTAACCAAAAGACCCAATCGCCACAGAGGCCAAGCTCACGACTAGGATTAAGGTCTGCCTAACCTAAGGGAGTCTGGTCCGTGGAGACCGAACGGTGAAGCGGGGCAAGAGACTTGGCCCCGTACTACTGGTGGCGCTGCTCGGCGCTGTTCTGGTGGTGCTCTGTCTGCTGTCGCTCGCGCTGGGCGCCGCAAGCGTTCCGCCGGACCAGGTGATCCGGACGCTGTTCGGCGACGCGCCGAGCCGGTTCGTGGACAACATCGTCTGGTCGGCACGGGTGCCGCGCACCACGCTGGGCCTCGCGGCGGGCGCCGCCTTGGGCCTGGCGGGCGCCCTCATGCAGGCCCTGACCCGCAATCCCCTCGCGGACCCCGGGATCCTGGGGGTCAGCGCGGGTGCCACCTTCGCCATCGTGCTGGCGGTGGGGGTGTTCGGGTTCGGCTCGTTCTACGGGTACGTCTGGTTCGCCTTCGCGGGCGCGCTCGCGGCGAGCGTCGTGGTCTACCTCCTCGGCGGCCTTGGACGTTCCGGCCAGACGCCGGTCAAGTTGGCGCTCGCCGGTATCGCGGTGACCTCGCTGCTCACCTCGTTCACCAGCGCCATCGCTCTGACCGACCCGGACGCGCTGGACCGCTACCGCTTCTTCACCGCCGGTTCGATGGCCGACCAGGACGGTGCCACGGTGCTGCGGATCCTGCCGTTCCTCGCCGCGGGCGCCATATTGGCCCTGGCCTGTGCGCCGGCGCTCAACAGCCTGGCCCTCGGCGAGGACGTGGCGGCCTCGCTCGGCCGAAACCTCGGCCTGGTCCGGCTGCAGGGCGTCGCCGCGGTCACCCTGCTGACCGGGGCCGCGGTCGCGGTCATCGGCCCGGTCGTCTTCATCGGCCTGGTGGTCCCCCATGTCGCCCGGGTCCTCACCCAGATGGCGGGGATCGGCCCCGACCACCGCTGGCTGCTGCCGCTGTCGGCCGTCCTCGCCTCGAGCCTGCTGCTCGCCGCGGACATCATCGGCCGCCTCGTCGCACGGCCGACCGAGGTCCAGGCGGGCATCGTCGTCGCCTTCATAGGCGGCCCGTTCTTCATCGCCATGGTCCGCCGACGCCAGCTCGCGGAGGTGTGACCATGGCCAACCCAAAGTCCACCCTCACCAAGTCCCCCTTGGACTCCGGCACTTCGCCCGCCCCCACACGCGTCCGCTCCTACCGCACCTTCCGGCTGGCCGTACCGCCCGTCTCGGGGATCCTCCGTCCCCGTCTGGTGGCGCTGAGCACGGTGCTCGCCACGGCCACCTTCCTGCTGTTCTGCTGGGGCCTGACGATCGGCGACTATCCGATCGCCTTCGCCGATGTCGTACGCGCGCTCGTCGGCAGCGGCGACCCCGGCACCGTCCTCGTCGTCCAGGAGCTGCGGCTGCCGCGCTCCCTGGTCGGTCTGCTGGCCGGGATCGCGTTCGCCGTCTCCGGGGCGCTGTTCCAGACCATGACGCGCAATCCGCTGGCCAGCCCCGACATGATCGGCCTCACCCAGGGTGCGGGCACCGCCGTGGTCGCGGGCATCGTGCTGGGCTGGGACGCCGGCCTCGGCACCCAGGCCCTCGGACTGCTCGGCGCGCTGGCCACGGCCCTGATCGTGTACGCCCTGGCCTGGCGGCGCGGCACCACCGGCTACCGGATCATCCTGATCGGCATCGGCGTGGCCTGGATCTGCACGAGTGCCACCGACTATCTGGTGGCCAAGGGCGGACGGTTCCAGGCGCAGGCCGCCCTCGGCTGGCTGGTGGGCAACCTCAACGGCCGTACGTGGGACCAGGTCGGCCCGCTCGCGATCGCGCTGGCGGTGCTGCTGCCGGCGGCGCTGCTGTTCGGGCGTCTGCTGCGCACCCTCCAGCTCGGCGACGATGTCGCCACCGGCCTCGGTACCAGGGTGCAGTTGGTGCGCCTCTCCATCCTGCTCACCGGGGTCGGCCTGATCGCCTTCGCCACCGCGTCCGCGGGCCCCGTCGTCTTCGTGGCGCTCGCCGCACCGCAGATCGCCCAGCGGCTGGCCGGTACCGCCTGGCCACCTGTAGTCGCCTCGGGGCTGACCGGGGCCCTGATGGTCCTGGGCAGCGACCTCATCGCCCGCACGCTCGTCTCCGGCACGGAACTGCCGGTCGGAATCGTCACCGGCGTGCTCGGCGCGCCGGTCCTGCTCTGGTTGCTCGTCCGCGTGAACCGCGCGGGTTCAGGAGGTTGATCCATGTCGGTTGAACCCAAGTCGGCGGGCGCCTCGTCGAGCAGCGACCCGGACCTGCGGGCCAGCGGACTGCGCCTGGCGTACGACAACCGGCTGGTCGTGGACGGCCTCGACCTGGCCGTGCCGCCCGGCCGGATCACCGCGATCGTCGGCGCCAACGCCTGCGGCAAGTCCACGCTGCTGCGTGCCCTGGCCCGGCTGCTCGCACCCCGTGAGGGCGCCGTCCACCTGGACGGCCGTGCCCTGCAGTCCATACCGTCCCGGGAACTCGCCCAGCGCCTCGGCATCCTGCCGCAGAGCCCGGTAGCCCCCGAGGGGCTGACCGTCATCGACCTGGTCAACCGCGGCCGTTCACCGCACCAGACCTGGTGGCGGCAGTGGTCCAAGGCCGACGAGCAGGCCGTGCACCAGGCGCTGGCCGCCACCGCCATGACCGACCTCGCGGACCGTCCGGTCGACGAGCTCTCCGGCGGGCAGCGCCAGCGCGCGTGGATCGCCATGGCGGTCGCGCAGGGCACACCCGTACTGCTCCTCGACGAGCCGACGACGTACCTGGACCTCGCCCACCAGATCGACGTACTGGACCTGATCACGGACCTCAACCGGCGCGAGAACCGCACCGTCGTGATGGTGCTGCACGATCTCAACCAGGCCTGCCGCTACGCCGATCACGTCGTCGCCATGAAGTCCGGCCGGATCGTCGCCGAGGGCCCGCCGGCCGAGGTCATCACCGCCGAGACCGTGGCGGACGTCTTCGACCTGAGCTGCAAGATCACCCTGGACCCGGTCAGCGGCACACCCCTGGTCATTCCGATGGGGCGCCACCACGGGGCCGACACGGCTCATCCGGCCCGTACGTGACTGACGGCGGCGCCCGCGAGCCGGGTGGCCAGTTGGCGCAGCCGTTCCTCGGACGGGTCGCCGCCGACCGTGAGGTTCAGCGTCTCGACCGCCGTCTCGCCGTCCTGGATGTACGAGCGGTGCACCACCACGACGCGGCAGGTGTCGGGCCCTTCCTCGTCCGGCTGGATCACCGCGGTGCGGCCCCCGATCCGGGTGAGGGTCCCGTCGGCCGCCGTTGGTGTCTCGCCGCGGTCGAACCGCAGCTCGGCCCACAGGTCGTTGGTGGTGCTGTGCCACTTGCAGTCCCAGTTGCCGAAGCCGATGTCCGGATCCCCGGCGTCGATGCCGGGGATGACTTCGAGGGCGTCCGCGGTGAGCAGGGTGCAGGCGTCCTGGTGGATCAGTGACGTCTTCGGCAGCTGGTCCGAACGCCGGGGCAGCTCCCCGCGGTTGAGCACCTGGACCGCGTACTCGGTGGCGGCTTCGGCCATGTCGCACAAGGGCGCGCTGCCCTCGTCCTGTTTCGCGACGACCATGATGTTGACGTCGGGATCGCCGGCCGGCAGCAGAGCCTTGACGCAGGCGTCGCCGTCGTCCGCCTCGTCCACCACACCGGTGGTCTCCTTCGGCGGCGACAGCTCGGAGGCCCCGCTGGTGTCGAAGAAGACCTCCACGTCCACGGGCTCGTCCTCGCCGGTGTCCACGATGACGTCGCACCGGTCGAAGTTGCCGTAGTCCCGGTCGAGGTCCGCCTCGCCGAAGGGCTTGAGCACAGATGTGGAGCTCAGGGCGCAGAGGTCGGCCGTACGGTGATCCCCGATGACGGATCCCGCGTTCTTCGACTGCGAGGCCGCCGAACCCGTCGCCCCCGGGGCGCTCGGCACCGCTTCCGTCCTGTCGCCCTGTGCCTCCCGGTCGTCGGGGATGATCCGACCGACCAGGAACGCCACGGCCAGGGTGAGTACGGCCGTCGTCGCCACGAGGAACAGCCGGGACCGTACCAACGCCGCCGCCCTCCCCCGGAGTTCGCTCCGTGGGGCGTCATCGGGCGGGAGGACCTCGCCGACGTCCGGAACGGGACCCGTCCTGGTGTTCCGTCCGGGTTCCGCGGGCGGCAGCGGTTCCTGAGGTCCCGCGACCTCCTCCAGCAACCGCCGGGCCTCGGTCGCCGTCGGCCGGTTCTTCGGCTCACGGTCGAGCACGGCGGGCAGGATGTCGCTCAACACCCCGATGTCCTCGGCCAGTTCGACCTCGCCCCGGGCGGCCTGCCGCTGCGCGACGTACGGATCCACGTCCTCGCCCGCGCCGGGGCGCGGCGACCGGCCGGTGACCAGGTCGTAGAGCAGGGCGCCGAGGGAGAACACATCGGACGCCGGCTCCGGCTGCCCCTGTACGACCTCTGGCGCGGCGTAGTCGGGTGTGTAGCTGACGGCGCCGTTCGGTGTGATCGTCTCCTTACCGCCGACCCGGTACGCGGCTCCGAAGTCGGCGAGTTCGGCAAGCCCCTGGCGGGTGACGACGACGTTGCCCGGCTTGACGTCTCCGTGCACGAGCCGTTCGGCGTGCAGTGCGGCCAGCGCGTCGGCGATCTGGGCGCCCACACGTGCGGCCCGCTCCGGAGACATCGTGGGCCGGTCCTCCAGGCTGCCGCCAGACACGTACTCCATCACCAGCCAGGACGTCGACTTACGGCGTCCACCCGCCCGTTCGTCGCCGGGCAGCGTGAGTACGTCGTGCAGGGTGACGACATGGGGATGGCTGAACGGTGCCAAGGCGCGGGCCTCGGCCTCCAGCCGGTCGAATCCGGTGGGGGTGTCGTCCGCCGGCCGCAGCCGCTTGAGGATGACATCGCGGGGCAGGCGTTGGTCGCGGGCCAGCCACACCTCGCCGATACCCCCCTTGAGAGGGCCTTTCACAAGCCGGTAGCGCCCACCGACCGTCGTGCCCAGGCGCACCAGCACTCCCCTCGCCCGCCATTCGGAACCTCAGTCTCCGCCTCTGCGGGGCCCGCACGTACGGGGTGAGCACACAGTCACACAGCGCTTTCACCGGATTTTCGCGTTCCGTCCAGGGACGGGATCAGGGCAGGGATCAAGTGCCGTTGGCCCACTGACACCAGGCCGATTCCGGATCGGCGTACAAGGTGAACCCCGGGTCGCCGGTGACGCACTCGCGGATGCGGTCGGGGGCGCCGATGAGATGGAAGCGCACGGCAGGATCCTTGGGGAACAGCGCGCGCAGTTCGCCGTCCGAAAGCCCGTCGGCACAACGGAGTTCCTGCAGATCGAGGAAGAACTCCCGGTGCCCTTCGTCGACTTGATCGTGCAACCGATGTCTCAGCTGCCGTCGCGTGGTGGCGCCCAGCGTGCCGCTGGCCGCCATCCACAGGCGAAACGGCGCCTCAGCCAGCAGGCGCATGCGAATGACCGTGATTTCCAAGGGTGTTGTGCTCCAGTGGCGCGTGCGTCGCGGTGCGCGCCGTATGCCCGCTTACCAGCCGTGACCTTGCTACTCCACCTCGTACGCCGCCAGAAGTACGCGCCCCGCGACTGCGCGAACCCTCCCCTCGCCCCACACAGGCGTAACGACGCGCTCCACATGCCGCTGCGTCAGGAAAGGGCGCGTCAGGATAGGGACCCGCCCGTCTCTCCGGTGAGCTCGCGCAGTCGGCGCAGCACCGCGCCGTGTTCCGGGCGGTGCAGGGGCGAGGCGGACAGCAGTTGCGTCAGCACCTCGCCGAGCGGCCCGGCACGGCGCGGCGGCGCGGGAGTCGGCGGGTAGCCGCTGCCCGCCCCCTCGGCGAACGGCTCCCTGCCCTCGACGGCGAAGTACAGGGTCGTACCGAGCGCGAACAGGTCGGACGCCGGTGTGGCCGAACCCCCGTACAGCTGCTCCGGGGCGAGATAGCCGGGCGTGCCGATCACCCGCTGCGGCCCGGTGTGGGACACGGTGCCCGCCATGCGGTGGGCGATCCCGTAGTCGGTGAGGACCACGCGCGCGTGCGGGCGCCCCGAACCGTCCGGTGCCAGAAGGATGTTGGACGGTTTCACATCCCGGTGCACGATCCCGATGTGATGCCCGGCGGCGAGCGCCTTGAGCACGGCGAGACCGATCCGCGCCGTCTCGCCGGCCGACAGCGGCCCCTCTCCCGCCCGCAACCGCTCCTCGACCACCGCCTCCAGGGTCGTGGCACCGCGGACGTACTCCATCACGATCCACGGGAAGCCGTCCTCCTCGACGACGTCATGGACCGTCACCACATGCGGCGCCTCGCGCAGGGCGGCAAGACTCCACGCCTCGCTGAGCGCCCGGGCAGTCCGTACCTCCGGACTCTCCTCCCCCGGCACGGCCCTCGTCCGTACGACGACCTCCTTCACCGCGACCTCCCGGCGCAGCCGCAGGTCGTACGCCAGCCAGACGCGTCCCATGCCTCCGGTGCCGATCGGCTTGATCAGCCCGTACCGCTCGGCGAGGACCCGCGCCCAGGGACCGCGTGCCTGGCCGTCGGGCGCGGACGGGCGCGGGGGCGCCACATTGGTGTCCCCGTGCTCCTGCTCGATCTCGTCCATCTGCGTTGCCCCGGATGCCGGATGCCTGGCATGTCGTCCGTACGCCGTCAGTACATCGTCAATGTGCCCTCGGTACTACCTGGTCAGTGCGGTCAGTACGCGGGTTTCAGCGCCCCCGCGGGAAGCTTCGTGCCGTCCTCCTGGATCACCGTGCACATCACCCAGCGGAACCCGGCGTCCCACTCGTCTTCGTTGGACGACCAGCCGTCCATCTCATGGCCCTTGCCACGGGCCCAGTTGACGCCGTACCTCTCCTCGCAGAGGTCTTGCTCGTCGGCGCTCTCAATGGAGTCGTTGCCCGAGGACCACGTCCAGCCGACGGCCTGTTCGTGGTGCGGCTCATCGCAGCTGACCAGGTAGAAGGTCCAGATGTCGTCCTCCTCCTCGGTGTTGAAGCAGTCGCCCGGGCCCATCTGCGTCACGTACACCTCCTCGCCCTGCGTGCGGTACTCGCCCAGCGGGCCTCCGAGGGTGGCCTTCTTCAGGAAGACCAGACAGGCTGTGTCCGGTGGCTGGCTCTGCCCGGCGGCCGGCGGCAGTACGTGCAGGACGGGGTCGGGCATGGTCTTGCGCAGCTTCTCCGTACGCTCGGCGCACTCGGTCCGCGCGGACGAGGCGCTGGAACTCGGTGTCGCACCGGACGCCGGTTGCGTGCCGGACG
Organism: Streptomyces pseudoechinosporeus; assembly: GCF_054783935.1. Taxonomy (NCBI): domain Bacteria; kingdom Bacillati; phylum Actinomycetota; class Actinomycetes; order Kitasatosporales; family Streptomycetaceae; genus Streptomyces; species Streptomyces pseudoechinosporeus. The sequence continues at coordinate 659,031 of NZ_BAAGPS010000009.1, read as the reverse complement.
CGACGGTCGTGATCACCTGGCCCTCGGGGTCGCCATCGACGCAGTCGACGAGCTCCAGCTCGGGCTGCCCCTTGAACTCGCCCTCCTCCCAGTCGGCATCCACACACTGCCCGGGCATCAGCCCGTCCTTCAGGCCCACCCGAGTGCCGTACGGGAAGGGGCTGCGGGTGGTGGTCGGAGTCGGGGTCGGGGACGCGCTCGCCTTCGGCTGTTGCCTGGTCTCCGCGCGCTGCCGCTGTCTGTCGTCGCTGTACACGGCGGCACCGACGCCGAAGCCGCCGGCCGCCACGAGCACGCCGACGAGTGCCAGCAGGGCCGGGAGCCGCCATCCCTGGGTGCGGGGCGGGGCCTCGGCTCCGGGGCGGGTGGGGGTGATGTCCCGGTCACCATCACCGTCGCCGTCGCTGTCCCCGGCCGTGTCCCCATCGCCGGAACGGGGAGCTTCCTCACGGACGGCGGCTTCGACCCCCTCAGGGGCGCCAGCCTTCTTGGGCGCGCCGGGCTTCTCCGGGGCGCCGGCCTTCTCAAGGGTGGCGGCCCTCTGAGAGACGCCAGCCTTCTCCGAGGCGGCTCCAGCCACCGGCGCAGCCTTCCCCTCCCCGGCCTCCGCGGCCTCCGCCAGAAGCTCCGCCGCCTCCGCAGCCTGCGTACGGTCCAGCGGGTTCTTCGCCAGCAACCCCATGATCACCCGGCTGAGCCGCTCGCCGGCCCGCTGCGGCGGGGAGGGTTCCGTCTCCAGCAACGCCATCAGGGCCGCTTCGGGAGTGTCCCGGTCGAAGGGTCCCGCGCCCTCGACGGCGAAGTAGAGGGTGACTCCGAGGGAGAAAAGGTCGGAGGCAGGGGTCGCCTCACCGCCGTGCACCCGCTCCGGGGCCATGTAGCCCGGCGTGCCGATCACCACACCGCTCCGGGTCAGTCGGGTCTCCCGCGGCCGGAGCGAGATGCCGTAGTCCGTGAGCAGGACACGGCGGTCGGCGACCCCGGAGTGGTCGGGCGCGAGCAGGATGTTGGAGGGCTTCACATCCCGGTGGATGATGCCGAGGCGGTGCCCGGCGGCGAGTCCGTCGAGGGCCGCCGCCCCGATCCGGGCCACCTCGTCGGCGGGCAGCGGGCCGCGGTCCCGTACGGCGGCACTCAGGTCCATGGTGCCCGGCAGGTACTCCATCACGATCCACGGCAGGCCCTCGTGCTCCACCACGTCGTACACCGTGATCACATTCGGGTGTTCGCGCAACTGGGCCGCCTTCAGCGCCTCCTTGCGCCCGCGGGAGGCACGGTCGCCGGAGGCCTCGTCCGGCAGTACCGGGACCTCGATCTCCTTGACCGCCACCTGGGCCCGAAGCTCCTGGTCCTCGGCGCGCCAGACGCTCCCCATCCCTCCGGAACCCAGCCGCTGCCGCAACCGGTAGCGCCCGGCTATGACCCGTTCCTGCTCCCCTGCCACGTACCGCTCCCCTCACAGTGCGTGTGATCAGCCGACGACCACACGACGTGCTCAACCGACCGCCAGGGGGTCATGGTTACGCGAGACTCCCGGGACCCCTCCCGGTCACGCCCTCCCAGCCGTTTTCAGGCCAGGGCCTCGGCGCGCGGGGACTGGCCCGCGTACGCCGCCCTCAGCACCTCAAGGGCCCCGCCCATCGTGACCGTGCGCGGATTGGGGTACGCCTCGGCGGCTGTCTGTCCGGCTGCCACTGTCAAGTCGTCGTCGGTCAGGCCGAGTTGGGCGAGGGAGCGGGGTGCGCGGAGGCGTCCGGCCAGCTCCCAGAGGGCGTGCGGGGCGTTGTCCGTGTCGAGGGCGCGGTTGAGGGTGGTGATCGCTTCGGGGACGGCGGGTGCGTTGTAGGCGAGGGCGTGCGGGAGGACGACCGTGTGCGTCTCGGCGTGCGGCAGGCCGAAGGTGCCGCCCAGTACATGGCACAGCTTGTGGTGCAGGCCCATGGTGGTCGCGCCCAGGCAGGAGCCGCAGAGCCAGGCTCCGTAGAGGGCACGGCTGCGTGGCCCGATGGCCTCCGGATCGGCCGCCACCCGTGGGAGCGCGGACGTCATCGCGCGGACGCCCTCCTCGGCCATCAGCGCGACGAGGGGCGAGGTGTCGGGGGCGTACAGCGCCTCCGCCGCATGGGCGACGGCGTTGAAGCCGCTGGTCACGGAGAGGGCCGGGGGCAGACTCAGGGTGAGTTCGGGGTCGTAGACGACGCTGCGGGGCAGGACGGCCGGGTCGCGTCCGGTGCGCTTGACGCCGTGCTCGGTGACGCCCCAGACGGACGTCATCTCGGAGCCGGCGTAGGTGGAAGGCACAGCGATCAGCGGCAGGCCCATGCGCAGGGCGATCGCCTTGCCGAGGCCGATCGCGCTGCCGCCGCCGACCGCGACACAGCCGTCGGCGCCCGCCGCGTGCGCCACCTCGACGGCCCGGTCGGCGATCTCGACGGGGACCTGCATACGGGCCTCGGAGTGCAGTCCCGCGCACAGGGAGCCCAGCGAGTTCGCGACCGCACGTGCGGTGACCGCTCCCTGCCTGCCGCACACCACCAGCAGCCGCCGCAGACCGAGCCGTCCGGCCTCGTCGGCCGGCGCGGTCGTCGCGGCACCGGGCCGGAACACGACCCGTATCGGCCGGCTCTCGAAGGAGAAGTCCGGGACGTTCATGGCATTCGTGCTGTTCATGGCGTTCATGGCTTCGTGGCGTTCATGAGGGGCGCTCCGGGGTGAGCGGCGCGTGTACGAGGAGGCTGCTCTTTTCTGCGAATACCGCGTGCGAGCGCGGATAATCGCTGTCGGCGGCGAAGATGTGCGAGGTGAGGGGCGGGTATCGGCTCGGCGCCCGTCCGCTGGGGTGACAAGCGGTTACCCCACCGCTAGCCTCCGGTTTGGGAACCGGTTGCCACAAGTGTTGCCGCAGTTCCCGAGGGACTGAGCTGCGCGGTCGAAGGGGCGGGGATGACGAGAAAGAGCAACGGGGACATCGGGAACCGGAGCACGATCCGGGACGTGGCGGCCCGGGCGGGGGTGTCCGCCTCGACGGTGTCGCGCGTGCTGGGCGGCGAGTACCCGGTGAGCACGGCGACGCGTACGCGCGTGATGCGGGCGGTGCGCGAGCTGGACTATGTCGCCGACGCCCGGGCCAAGGCGATCGCGGGTGTCGGCACACCGACCCTCGCCTTCGTGCTGGACGACATCACTGGCCCGTCGTTCGCGCACATGGCGCACGGTGTGGAGCGCGAGGCGACCCGGCTCGGGCATCTGTGTCTGGTGTGCAGCACGGACGGCGACACCGAGCACGAGCTGGAGTTCATCGAGACGATGCGGGCCCAGCGTGCCGCCGCCGTGATCCTGGTCGGCGGCACCGCGGACACCGTCGAGTACCGCCAGCGCATGGCCCGTATCGCCGACTCCCTGGCGTCGGCGGGCTCACGGCTCGTCCTGTGCGGACGGCCGCCGCTGGATCCCGGCACCCCCGTGACGGTGATCGAGTACGACAACGAGAGCGGGGCGTACGCGCTGTGCGCTCACATCCTCGCCCAGGGGCACCGGCGCGTCCTGTTCCTCGGGGGCAAGCCGGAGAACACCACGGCTCAGGGTCGCGAGCGCGGCTATCTGGCCGCCCATCGCGCCCGCGGCATCGAACCGGACCCTGAGCTGCGCCTCGCCGGCGACTTCACCCGCGACTCGGGCCACCGCCGTATCCGCCAGGCCCTCGCCCAGGGGCTGGAGTTCACGGCGGTGATGGCCTCCACCGACATGGTCGCGGCGGGCGCGCTCACCGCCCTGCACGAGGCCGGCCTGACCGTCCCGGACGACGTGTCCCTCGTCGGCTACGACGACATCGCCTTCGCCCGCGATCTGCACCCTCCGCTGACCACGGTCCACGTCCCCTACGAGGAACTCGGCCGCCTCGCCGTCCGTACGGCCCTCGGCAGGACACCGGACGCCCCGAACGAGCACCTCCTGCTGGGAACGCATGTGGTGGTGCGGGATTCGGTGGCGGCGGTGCGGGGGCAGTTAGTCCCGGACGGAAGTGCCAGGGTTTCCTCGCAAGCTCCTGCTGGAGGGTTGACGTGACAACGAACAACACCGGTCCGATCCGCCTCACCGACCGCGCGCACACGGCATTGCGCCCGGCGACCGCGGCCCGGATCACCGGCGGTTTCTGGGCGGCCAGACGGGCGACCAACGCCGAAGTGAGCATCCCGCAGGGCCCGTCGAAGCTGGAGGAGGCGGGCAACCTCGCCAATCTGCGGGCGGCGGCCGACGGCAAGGGCACCTTCACCGGTGACTTCCAGTTCCAGGACTCGGATGTGCACAAGTGGCTGGAGGCGGCGTCCTGGCAGCTGGCCGACAGCCCGGAGAACGCCCGACTGGCCTCGCACATAGACGAGTTGACGGCCCTCCTGGCTGCCGCCCAGGACGCGGACGGCTATCTGCAGACGTACTACCAGGTCGCCCACCCCGAGCTGCGCTGGCAGGAGCTGGGCTGGGGCCACGAGTTGTACTGCGCGGGCCATCTCATCCAGGCCGCGGTGGCCCACCACCGGGCGACCGGCCGGCGTGAACTCCTCGATGTGGCCGAGCGGTTCGCGGCCCACATCGACGCGACGTTCGGCAAGGACAAGGCGATCGACGGGGTGTGCGGCCATCCCGAGATCGAGACGGCTCTCGTCGAGCTGTACCGCGAGACCGGCGAGCGCCGCTGGCTGGACCTCGCCGGCTACTTCGTCGACCGGCGCGGCTACGGCGTGCTGAACGCGGGCGCCGACCGCGGCGACGACCGCGACATGGGCCAGGCCTACTGGCAGGACCGCGTTCCGGTGCGCGAGGCGGACACGGTCGAGGGCCATGCCGTACGGCAGCTGTATCTGCTCGCGGGCGCCACCGACCTGGCGGCGGAGACCGGCGACCCGGAGCTGCGGGCCGCGCTGGAGCGCCTGTGGGACGCCATGGTGGCGACGAAGACGTATGTGACCGGCGGGGTCGGCTCGCGCCATGAGGGCGAGGCTTTCGGCGACCCCTTCGAGCTGCCACCGGACCGGGCGTACGCCGAGACCTGTGCGGCGATCTCGTCCGTCCAGTGGTCGTGGCGGATGGCCCTGCTGACGGGCGAGGCGAAGTACTCCGACCTCGTCGAGCGCACGCTCTTCAACGGCTTCCTCTCCGGCGTCGGCCTCGACGGCGACAGCTGGCTGTACGTCAACCCGCTCCAGGTGCGCGAGGAGTACGCCGACCGCGGCGGCGACCAGACGGCCCGCCGCACCCCCTGGTTCCGCTGCGCCTGCTGCCCGCCGAACGTGATGCGGCTGCTGGCCTCACTCCCCCACTACGTGGCGAGCGGCGACGCGGAGGGTATACAGCTGCACCAGTACGCGACGGGGGTGTACGCCGCCGGAGAGGGCGTCGTCCGCGTGGAGACCGCGTATCCGTGGGACGGCCGGATCACCGTGACCGTCGAGGAGGCTCCGGCGGACCGTGACTGGTCGCTGTCGCTGCGAATCCCCTCCTGGTGCACGGAGTTCAAGGCCTCGGCACTCGACGGGAGCGCTCCGACCGAGGCGGGCGACGGCTGGCTGCGGATGCACCGCCGCTGGTCCGCGGGCGACACGCTCACCCTCGACCTCGATCTGACGGCGCGGCTGACCCGGCCCGACCCACGCGTCGACGCGGTCCGCGGCTGCGTGGCCGTGGAGCGGGGCCCGCTCGTGCACTGTCTGGAGGGCGTCGACCAGCAGCCCGGGGTCCGTCTCGACGATGTGACACTGCCGTACGGCGCGGATCTGGCGGTCGCTCAGGAGCCGGAGCTCCTTGGCGGGGTCGCCGTCGTCACGGCCGGCGGGCGCCGCCGGAGCGACGGAAGCGGCGTACGGCTGACAGCGGTGCCGTACTACGCCTGGGCAAACCGGGAAGAGGGCGCAATGCGGGTGTGGATTCCCGAGGAGTGAGCTCTCTCGCCGACTCGGCGTCCCACAGGGCGAGTTCGCGGTCGCGTGGACCGTGCACCACGGGCGGCCCGTCCGCGCCGAAGACGCGCACCGGGTGCGAGGCGTCCCAGGCGGGCCAGCCCAGGTCGCCCTCGGCGGCGAACCGCACCCACGCGGAGTGCATCGCGTCGGCCAGCTCCTGCGGGGCTCCCTCGCCCGCGAGCTTGGCCGACTCCGGGATGTCCCCGGTGTCGAAGACGAAGCCGAGCTCCAGGGCGTGGCAGGCGCCGAGATCGGGGAGGTTCGAGGGCCAGGCGAACTCGTACACGTACGACGAGCCGGGTCGGGCGTCGGCCAGCCGGTGCAGCGGGATGCGCAGCAGGTGGTCGGTGACCATCTGGCCGAGGTGCTCGGCGGGGCGGGCGTCCGGGTGGAGGGCGCGATAGCCGCGCGGGACATCGGGGCCGCAGTGGCAGCGGGCCATAGCACCGGCCAGGGCGACCGGGCCGAGCCGGTCGACACGTTCCAGGAGCCCGCCCGGCACCAGCCACAGCCGGTACTCGTCGTGGGTCCAGCCCATGAGCAGCTCGACGCCCGCCGCGGCAGCACCGTCGACCAGGGCTTCCATCGGATCCCGCGGGACGAGGTCGTCGTCGACGACGATGCCGAAGGCGGGCCCGCCGAGGACCGGAGTGCTCAACCGCCCCACCTCGGCCTGGGTGCGCAGCAGCAGCTCACGGTCGACGGCGGCGAAGGCCTCGGCCGTCGCCGGGATCTTCAGCCGGGCCGCCATCCGGCGCACCATCCGCCGTACCTTGTCGCGGTCGGCGGCCTCGGGCGGCCCGCTCTGCAGGACGGCCCGCCGGATGAGGCCCTGCGCCTGCGGGGCGGCGAGCAGGGCTCCGGCGCTGATCGCCCCGGCCGACTGGCCGAAGACGGTCACCCGGTCCGGGTCGCCGCCGAACTCGGCGATCGCCTCGTGCACCCACTCCAAGGCGGCCAGCTGGTCGCGCAGGCCCGGGTTGGGCGGGGCGTCCGGGAAGAGGCCGTAGCCCTCCACGCCCAGCCGGTAGTTGATCGAGACCATGACGACGCCGTCGCGGGCGAAGGCGCGTCCGTCGTAGACCGGCACGGCCGACGAACCGCGGGTCAGCGCGCCGCCGTGGATCCACACCAGCACCGGCAGCCGGGCCCCTCGGCCCGGCTCCGGCGTCCACACATTGAGGTTGAGGCAGTCGTCACCCGGCACGACCGGGTCGGACAGCAGCCGGGCGAAGGCCTCCGAGTACGGGGGCTTCGGCGGTGTCGGCCCGAACGCGCCCGCGTCGCGCACACCGTCCCAGGGCGTGGGCGGCACGGGCGGCCGGAACCGGCGGGGGCCGAAGGGCGGCGCGGCGTACGGGATGCCGCGGAAGACGGCGATCCCGTCCTCGTATCTGCCGCGTACGACCCCGTACGGGGTCCTGGCTGTTGGCTGCGTCCGGTCTGCCGTCATCCGAGCACCAGCTCCTCGCACGCTCGTGAACCGTCGTTCACTTCAGAGCGCCACATCACCTCCGGTTATTCCGGCGTGCGTCGCTGGTGGGCGGCTATTTGGCGTACATCACCGTGCCGAAGCCGAGCTGGTCGTAACCGCCACTGTTGGAGCCGTAGTCACCGCCCCCGCCCTCGGGGCGCACGCTCTCGGCCATGCGCGTGATGTACGGAACGGACAGGCCCCGTCGCCGCGCGTAGTGATAGTGGAGGATGTCCCACACGGGCCTGACCTGGCCGCGGCTCGCGGAGGAGATCACGGTGTGTGACTGCTGGGCGCAGTTCTGCCCTGTCCCCCAGGTGTACGTCGTGAAGGGGACGTTCTCGCCGAGGTTGTACTTCGCGACGTACTGGGCGGCCTTCATGAACCGGTTGCTGTCGTAGCCGTACAGGTCCTCGCCCTGGTTCCAGGCCATCTCGCAGAAGGCGCCCATCTGGCCCATGCCCATCATGGTGTGCCCCTGGTCGCGGCCCGACTCCTGCCACTGGGCGAGGTTGTCCGGGTGCAGGAACGGCACGGCGTTGCGGATGGAGCCGTTGCCCGCACCGTTCTTGAAGTAGTTCACGGCCTGGTCGTACTTGGCGCCGTCGTCGCACAGGATCCCGATCGCGAGGATCGAGTTCATGTTGCACAGGTCCCAGTTCGCCCAGTAGTTGGTGATGCAGGCGTCGTTGTGGTTGTTCAGGAACTGGTTGTTGAGCGGGTAGAAGACGTTGAGCATCATCGTCTTGAACCGCTCGAGGTCGAACCCGCTGTAGCCGCGCATGAGTTCGGCGGCGTTCGCGAACTGGTAGCCGTAGATCCCGGCTGCCAGGAAGCGGTCCGCGTTGCCCGTGAGGGTGGTGAGGGTGGACGACCAGGCGTTGAGGATCCGAACGGCGCACTCGGCGTTGTCCCGGGTGCCGCCGACCTGCCAGCGCAGCGCGTTCTGGTACGCCGCGTGGATGTCGTTGTAGAGGATCCCGTAGTTCTGGCCGTCGCCGCCGCGGATGATCGTGGCCTGCGGGTTGGGCTGCCAGGTGCTGGCCGAGTGGGAGTTGGCGGTCAGGCGCTGCCAGCCGGACAGCCACGGCTGGGCGCCGTCGCGGACCCGTACCTTGGCGCGGTTGAGCTCTCCGTAGGCATGCAGCATGCCCGGGTGGGTGAAGGTGGCCGGGGCGGCCTCGGCCGTGCCCGAGAGGGCGGTGGCCGAGGCGCCGACGGCGAGGGCGGCGGTGAGTCCGCCGGCGGTCCTGAGAAGACCGCGGCGGCTCAATTCCGGCTGTTGGAGGTGCTGGTGGGGGGAAGTGCGGCTCATGTTGGTGCATCTCCAATCCCGTTGGGGATCTACATGGGGGTGATGCTCACCTCGCTGAATCGCGCGGTGCTGCGGACCAAGGGGCTGCGGGAGCAGACCACCAGGCCCACGTAATAGGGGGCGTCACCGAAGCCGGGGATCTCTCCCGTGGCCAGTGGTGTCCAGGTGACGCCGTCATCGGTGGAAACAGCCGCGGTGAAGGCGGTCCCAGCGCGCTTCAGCCGCAGCAGGCAGGGGGCGGTGACCGTGCCGTTGCCCGTGAACGCCGACCGTCCGGCCACAGCCGTACGGAGCATCAGCTGGGCGGCGGTCCCACCCGTGACGATCACTCCGGCCGCCTGGTCGAACGGTGACAGCGACTTGGCCATCAGCAGCCCGACCCGGTCGCCGCTCGCGCCTTCGCGGGAGACGAGCCGGGCGGTGATCTCGCTGTCGCCGGTGATCGGGCGACGTACGAACTGCCCTGTCATTCCTTGGTTGTTGACGGTCAGGTCGGTCCCGGCCCCACGCACGACGAGGGTCCCGTCCTCGTACGCCGTGCTGCCGGGGGTCCTGACGGCCACCACGCCGAAGGTCCCGAACTCCCGCTCGTCGAGGACCACGTCACCGAGGTCGCCGTACGTCCAGGGGCCGGGCGGCGGTGTGCCGACCGTGAGCTTCAGCGTGCCGTTTCCGTCACCGGCGGCGTTGCCCGCGGTGGTGGTGACGGTGAACTCGCCGGTCTCGGTGGGTGTTCCGGACACCCAGCCCGTGCGCTCGTCGAGGCGCAAGCCGTCGGGCAGGCCGCGCGCGGTGAACCGTACGGGCTCGTGCGAGGCCCGCAACAGGTGCCGGAACTCGTCGCCCTTGTTCGCGAACGCCGTGGTGGCGGAGGTGAGTTCGGGCACAGAGGGCTTCGGCATGGCGACCGAGGCGGGTTCCGAGCGCGGGCCCTTGCCGCCGGCGTTCGTCTTGGCGACGGTGTAGTGGTACGTCGTGCCGGGCGTGCCGGTTGCGTCGGTGTACCGGATGCGGGTGCCGAAGCCGACTGGGCCGACCTCTTTGGCGAGGGGGCGGTAGGGGCCGTCCGCGCTCTCGGCGCGCAGCACTGTGTAGCGGGCGGCCGGGTCCGGGTCGGTCCAGGCCAGTTCGACGGCGTCGGCGCCGGTGGCCGCGCTCAGCCCGGCCGCGGTGTGGGCGGGGCGGGGCGGGGACCAGACCTCGCCCCTCGTGGAGGTCACGGTGACGTTGTCGAAGGCGCCCGTGCCGGTCTCGGCGTACGACTCGTCGACGCCGAGGCAGGAAGTGAGGACCAGACCCGCGTATGCGGTGTGCCCCATGCCGTCGACCTCGGTCGTACCGACCACGGTCCACCGCATACCGTCTGCCGAGATCTCCCCGGTGCAGCGGCGGCCCTTGCGGGTCACCCGCACCCAGTACGGCTCGCGCAGCCGGTAGCCGTCACCCGCGCCCTCGACGTACGGCGCCTGAAGCGGGGTGGCCGACTCGGGCAGGCTGCCGAGGTTGGAGATCGGGAAGGACGCCTTGGCGGTGATCATCTCCTGCTGGGACGGCGGCACCGGTGTGCTGCCGGTGGCGGAGACCTGCGCCCCGGCCTTCGGGCGTACGGTCCACACGCCGCTCCAGGTGTGCAGCGGCAGTCCCTGGATCAGCATGGCGGCCCCAGCCGCGTCCGCGTCCAGGCCCGCCCGCACGGTGACGCCGATCTTGGAGTACTGCGAGCTGAGCGGGAACACGATCCGCGCGGTGACCGTGCCGTCGCCGGGCAGCGGCAGATACGCCATGCGGTAGGTGTCGGCGGTGCCGGAGGCCTCCAGTACGAATCGCTCGCCGTCGAACACGGCCGAGCCGGGGATCTTCACGTCCCCGATGTCCCGGGTCGACCAGGGTCCGGGGAGCCCGGCGGTCGCCGACGCCCAGGCCGAACCGCGGCTCTTGCCACGGGAGTTGGCGGCGCTGACGGTGTAGTAGTACGTGCGGCCCGTGCGGACGCCGCGGTCGGTGTACGTCGGCTTTCCGACACCGGAGGCGACGGTCTCGTACGGCCCGTCGGGGCTGGTGGCCCGGCGTACGGTGTAGCCGCTCGCCCAGGCGGACGGCAGCCAGGACACGGTGACCGCCCGGTCCGCGCCCGTCGCCGTGACGCCCGCGGGTGCCGTCGGCGCGCTCGGCGCGGCGGCCTTCGTACCGGCGTAGGTGAGGGTGCCCCAGCCGGGGTGGTCCTCCTGGTAGCCCTCGACGACGCGTGTCCCGCCGGTGCCCCGGAAGATGACCTTCTCGGTGTAGGGAGCGGGCTTGCCGAGGCGCCCGGCGTAGTGCGCGTACCCCATCTCCCACACCGGCCGGAACACCCCGCGCTGCCGGTCGGAGACGGCCGTCTTGACGTACTTGCCGGTGCGGTCGAGGTCGGGGGTGAACGGAACCGAGTTGTCGCCGAGGTTGTAGCGGGCGAAGTACTCGAAGTTGGCGAGGATCCGGTCGTCGGCGAAGCCGTACAGGTCCACGCCCTGCTGCCAGGCGACCTCGGCCGCGTCGGCGAGCAGGCCGACGGCGAGCTGCTCGTGGGCCTGGTCGCGCCCTGACTCCTGGCCCTGTCCGGTGGCGGCGACGACGCGGTGCAGCACGGAGCCGTTGCCGGCGCCGGTGGCGGCGAACCGCAGGGCGTCCTCGAACATCACGGGGTGGTCGCAGAAGACGGCGATGGCGAGGATGGTGCGCAGCGCGGCGAGGTCCCAGTTGCCGTTGGCGTACAGGCAGTAGCCGGACAGGGCCGGGTACCAGACGTCGGTGAAGGAGCGCTCGCAGCGGCTGATGGATTCCGCGGGCCAGCCGTCGTATCCGGAGTGCCGCAGGATCTCGGCGGCGTTGACGAACTTGAAGCCCTGGATCCCGGCCCCGAGTTGGCCGTCGGCGCCGGTGATGCCGGTGAGGGAGGCGGCCCAGACGTCGAGGATGTCGCGGGCCTTGTCGGCGTGGCGGACGTCGCCGGTAATCGCCCACATCAGGGCGTTCTGGTAGGCGGCGGCCGCGTCGGTGGCGGCCTGGCTGGTGTTGTCGGTGGGGCCGCGGCCCCAGGTGCGGATCTGTCCGGTGTTGCGGACGGCGTAGGTGTGCTGGGAGCGGGAGTCGGCGGCCAGGGCCGCGAATCCGGTGGCGATCGGGTTGCTCCCGTCGGCGACCGCGGACCGCATCCGGTCCAGGTCGGCGCGGGAGTGCAGCAGCCCGGGGTGTGTGAACTGTATGCGACTGGTCTGGTGGCCGGCCGCCCGGGCGGTGCCGGGCGCGAGCAGTCCGCTCGCGCCCGCCACCAGCAGCAGGGCCGCCGTGCCGCCGAGGAAGTTCCGGCGGCTCGGAGCAGATGTGATCATGACGCGGCGGCCGCCTCGGCCTCGGCGGTGGTGAGGAACTTGAGGTTCGTCACGTGCTCGTTGACGAACATGGGCACGCCGTCCGAGGCCAGGTACCACCTCGGCTTGCCCGTGCTGTCGGCGATCACCCTGCCGTTGACACGGAGGTTCTCGAAGGTGACGTCCTTGATCGCGTGCTCCGCGTCGAGGCCGGCGATGATCGAGAGGTCGGCGTTCTTGCCGTTGTAGCTGAGGTCCTTGATGTAGACGGACTCGATGCCGCGGCCTGCCGACGTGTTGTACTTCGGGTTGTACTCGACCCGCATGTGGATGAGCTGGCCCCAGCGGAAGTCCTCCACGCGGATGTTGTCGAACTTGACGTCCCGGACGAGGTTGCTGTCGCCGACCATGAAGGCGATGGCGCCCTGGTAGGTCACCTGCGGCTCGCGGTGGTCGAGGATGTCGATGTTCTTGAAGTTCAGGTTCTCCAGCATCTCGGGGGTGTCCGAGTTGCCGTGCACGCCGATGTTGATCGGGTGGGCGACGTCGGCCCAGAGGGAGCAGTTCTTGACCGTGATGTTGCGGGTGTCGCCGTAGAAGTCCCAGCGGTGCGTGTAGAGCGCGATGCAGTCGTCCGACGTACGCAGGAAGCAGCCGTCGACCGTGATGTTCTCGGAGCAGTAGAGCTGGATGCCGTCGCCCCAGCCCTGGTGGCTGAAGGCGCGCAGGTTCTTGATGGTGATGTTCTGCGACTCGGCGACCCTGATGTTCTCGTAGCGGGGGTTGAGGATCGTGACGCCGTCGATGGTGACGTTCTCGCACTTGCGGATGAGCATCGCGCCCCACTTGGAGTCGTAGAGCACTCCGCGGCCGGTCATCCGGGAGTTCTCCACCTCCTCGAACAGCACGAACGAGTTGAGGACCGCGCCGGGGGCCAGGTACACGGTGGTGTTGCTGGGCACCTTCAGCTCCCCGTTGGGGGGAGTGTGCAGACCGGGGCCGAAGTACATGACGTTCTTGTCACCCTCGGCGGGCACGTTCTTCTCGATCGGGTTCGCGAACAGGTGCAGGCAGTCGAAGATCTTGTCGTCGATCTGGACGACGAGGTTGCGGGGCCGGTCCAGGGTGAAGCGCGCGGTGCTGCCGAGCACCTCGGGCTTGATGCCGTACGAGTCCGGGCGGATGCGGACCTTCTCGCCGCCGCCCGGGTTGTACGTGACCTCGACCTCGACGGTGCCGGAGAAGTCGAAGGCGGCCCAGGAGGAGTTCTGGGCCCTGTTGCTGCCGGTGTTCGCGTCGATCAGTGCGAGCTTGGCAAGGTAGACGCCGACCTTCTGCCAGGTGCCGCCGAGCGGCCGGACCTTGACGGTGAAGGAGTTGTTGGCAGGCACCTTCGGAAGCGTCGGGTGGATGACCACGCTGTCGCCGGTGGTGCCGTTCTCCTCCGCCGTGGCGGCCTGTGCGGTGCCCGCGATGCTGCTGGCCAAGCCGGCGGCGGCGATGACACCGGCGGCCTGGAGGGTGGTCCGGCGTGACAGGGGCGTGTTCATGCGTAACTCCTTGCAAAAGGTTCGGTAAGAGGGACTACTTCAGTCCGGTCGTGGACATCCCGGCGACAAAGCCGCGCTGGGCGATGAGGAAGACCAGCAGGATCGGCACGACGTACATCACCGAGGCCGCGGCCTGGAGGTTGGTGACGGGCGTGCCGGCCGAGGTGACGTAAGTGGTCATGACGGCAACGGCGAGCGTGGTGCGGTCGGTGTCGAGCAGCAGCTGCGGGGCGATGTAGTCACCCCAGGTCCAGGTGAAGGCGATCACGAAGCTCGCGGAGAGGACCGGCCAGGACTGCGGCAGAAAGATCCGCCAGAAGATCGTCGCGTAACCGCAGCCGTCGACGATCGCGGCCTCTTCCAGCTCACGGGGCAGTCCTGCGAAGAACTGCCGGAAGAGGAAGACCAGATACGGGGCGGCGGCCAGGCCCCACAGCACCCACGGCCAGTAGGTGTTGACCATGCCGATCTTCGCGAAGATCAGGTAGGTCGGCAGCAGGGTGATCATCTGGGGCAGCATCATCGAGCCGAGCAGGATGCCGAACAGCGGCTTCTTGCCGGGGGCGTCGAGGCGCGCGAACCCGAAACCGACCCAGGCCGAGCTGAGGGTGACGAGGGTGGCGTAGATGAAGGCGATGACGAGGGAGTTGCGGGCGTAGCCGAGGAAGTCGATGAGGTTGTAGGCGTCGGTGAAGTTGCTCCACTGGAAGATGTCGGGCAGCCACTGGACGGGCGAGGTGGCCAGTTCGGCCGGGGTCTTGAGGCCGCTGAGGATCAGCCAGCCGAAGGGGCCGAGGAACAGGCCGGTGATCGAGACGAGGACCGTGTAGAGGACGAGGCGGCCGGTGCGTATCCGGACACGGACCGGGGACTTCGGGGGAAGGCTGGTGGCGGTCACTTCTTCGCCTCCGGGTCGACGTTGTAGAACACCACGCCGGACGTGAACTTGAAGATGAGTCCGGTCACGATGAGGATCAGGAAGAAGAGCACCCACAGCAGCGCGGAGGCGTAGCCGTAGCGGCCGAGCGCGAAGTACTGGGCGAACACGTGCATCATGTACAGGTAGTTGGACTCCGGGACCGTGGTGACGCCCCCCGTGCCGGGGAGGGGAGCCAACAGCAGCGGCATGATGGTCTGCACCGATGCGATCACTCCGGTCACCGTCTGGAACAGCAGCACCGGCGACAGCAGCGGCACGGTGATGCTGCGGAAGGTCCGCCAGGCGCTCGCCCCGTCGATGCGGGCCGCCTCGTGGAGCTCGCGGGGTACGTCCTGGAGCCCGGCCAGCGAGATGATCATGATGTTTCCGGCGGTCCAGAGCACCGTCATGATGAGCACGTAACGGGCGTAGGGGTCGGCGAGCCAGCCGAGGGCATCGAAGCCGAAGAGGGTCAGGACGCCGTTGGTGGCACCGGAGTTCTGGTCGAACAGCGTCTTGAAGGCGACACCCGCGCCCACCGGCGGCACCACGGCCGGCAGATAGAGCAGGGTGCGGAAGAGGCCCCGCGCCTTGATCGGCCGGTTGACGAGGATGGCAAGACCGAGCCCCGCGATGATCGACAGCGGCACCGAGGTCAGCGCGAACAGGCCGGCGCGGCCCAGGGCGTTCCAGGTCACCGAGTCCTGCAGCAGCTCGCTGTAGTTGCCGAGCCCGATGAACCGCCAGTTTGGCGAGATGCCGTCGAACGTGGTGAAGCTCAGCCACAGTGCGTACACCATGGGGGCGATGGTCAGCAGCGCGAACCCGATGATCCAGGGCGAGGTGAACATGTAGAACGCCCGGTGCCTGCGCGCGGTCATGGAGACCCGCGGCCGGTCGGCGGCCGGTGCCCGGCCGGTGCTCGCGGCCGGTCGTGGCCGGTCCGCGACAGAGGAGACCTGATCGACCGTCATCCCACTTGCTCCTTACCGCGCTTCAGCTGCTCGTTGATGGCCGCGTTCAGGCGTCCCGCGAGGGTGTCGACGGACATCTGGCCCGCCATCGCAGCCGTCGCGATCTGGTTGAAGAGGGCGTCGAAGGCATCCGCCGTGGTGTAGGGGGTGAAGGCGATCACCGAGAAGTGCTTCAGCTCCTCCTGCTGCACCTTCAGCTCCCGCTTCTGGTAGTCCTCCTGGGCGGGCATCAGCGGGCGCAGGGACTTCAGGCTGGGGATGCCCCAGCCGCCGGCGGCGCGCTCCTTGGCCGGCGCCTCGCCGAAGAACCACTCGAAGATCCGCCACGCGGCGTCCTTGTTCGACGCCTTCCGCGGCATCCACAGGCCGGTGCCGCCCTGGCAGGCACTGATCCGCGGGCCGCCCTCGAAGACCGGGGCGGGCGCGAGACGGGACACCGGCGCCAGCTTCTTGTCGGTGTTGATCATGCCGCCGAGCCAGTAGCCGTTGTTCGACATGGCCATTCGCCCGGCCTGATAGGTGGGCCCGTCCCAGCCGTTGGGGTCGGGCTGGATGAGGCTCGGCCCGACTTTGGTCCTGCAGTAGTCGATGTACCAGGCCAGCGCCTTGCGGGCCTCAGGGGTGGTGAAGTCGATCCGGGAGAAGTCGTCACTGAAGAGACTGCCGCCGGCCGCCGCCGTCATGGTCGTGAAGAGCGTGGCTTTGGTCAGACCGCTGTAGCTGCCGCCGAAGACGGTGGTCTGGCCCTGCTTGCGCTGGACGAGTCGCTTGGCGGTGTCCAGCCACTCCTCATACGTGACCGGCTCGGTCTCCGACGGGTACTCGACGCCCGCCTTGTCGAAGGCCGAGGTGTTGTACCAGTACATGGAGTCCTGGGAGAAGTCCTTCACCATGCCGTAGCGCGGGCCCTTGCCCTGGATGCGGCCGTCGTACCGCCACAGGTCGTTGACCGGGTCCAGGTCGTCGGCCTCGAGGACACTGCTCCTGGCGAAGTAGGGGTCCAGATCCTCCATCACGTCCCGCGCCGCGAAGAACGCCGCGTCCACGGCGCCGACGCTGCGTACCAGGTCGGGCGGGTTGCCGCTGGTGAGCATCGCGATCAGCTTGGTGATGTCGTGCTGCACCGTTTTGATCGTGATGCCGGTGTCCTTCTGGGCCTGCTTGACCAGTTCGGGCGAGATGTCCTCGGGCTTGACCATCAGCGTGACGGTCTCGCCGCCACCGCTGACGCCGGTGGACACCGGCATCGCGCAACCGCTGAGGGCAGCCGCGCCGGCCGCGGCGCCGCCCGCCGACAGCGCGAGGAACCGGCGGCGGCTCGGGGGAGCACCGGAGTGTGAGCGCATCTACGCCTCACCTTCTTGCTTGGGGATCGGGCCTTCTTGCCTGGGGATCGAGCAGGCCTAGAGGTTCTGCTGAGAGCTGGGCAGGCCGACCGGAGCCGACCGACATTCGGCAACCGGTTGTCATAAGCGGGTGGGCAGAGCTTCTTCCTGTCTGGAATCTGCGTCAAGAGTCTTGACGAACTTTCGAAAAGAATGGGTAATCTCGCCGACATGAGCCAGAAGGCCGGAGGGTCGCTCCGGAGTCTGCGGCGAACCAACCAGGAGCAGCTCCTGGCCTTGCTGCTCGACCAGGGTCCCCTGCATCGCGCCGCGCTGGCACGGCTGGCGGGAGTGTCCCGTACGACGGTCTCGACCATCGTCAACGAGCTGCTGGCGCGCGGTCTGGTCGCCAAGGCCGAGGGGAAACCGATTGCTGATCTCGACGGGCGCGCCGGTGATCTGCTGTCGGTCGATCCGCGTGCGGCGGTCGTGGCCGGGATGAACCACACCTTCGACGGCGTGTGGGTGCATCTCGGCGACCTCGCCGCCCGTGAGGTCGCGAGCGCCGGCACGGCTCTGGACCCCGACAGTGGGCCGGCCGAGCGGATCGCGGCCGGTGCGTCGATCCTCCAGCGGCTCCTGGACGAGGAGGGTCTGGGCCGAGGACGGGTCCTCGGCGTCGGCGTGGGCGTCCCGGGGCCCATTCACCGCGACACCGGAGTGGTCGGGGTGTCACTGCCCGGGCAGCCCTGGTCGCATGTGAACGCCGCCGAGGAGTTCGAGCGGGCCCTTGGACTGCCGGTCACTGTGGAGAACAACACCCGCCTCGAAGGCGTCGCCGAGGCCCGCTGGGGCGCCGGCCGCTCGGTGCCGAACCTGCTCTACTTCGGCCTCTCGAGCGGTATCGGCTCGGGGCTGATCCTCGACGGACGCCTGTACCGCGGAGCGGTCGGCGCCGCGGGTGAGCTGGGCCATGTCTCGGTCAGCGTCAACGGCCCCGCCTGCCGCTGCGGCAACCGCGGCTGCCTCGTACTGCGCGCCGGGATCCCGGCCGTGCTCGCCGCGCTGCGCCCTCTCTTCGGCGACGCCATGACCCTCGACGAGATGCTGGACCGCACGCTCGCCGGAGACCGCGCGGGCGAGCGGGTGTTCGCCGACGTGGGCACCGTCGTCGGCCAGGTACTGGCCAACCTGTGCAACCTGCTCAACCCCCAACGCATCGTCGTGGGCGGCGAGTTGTCCCGCGCGGGCGAGCTGCTGCTCACCCCGATACGCACGGCGATCCGCCGCTACGCGCTCGCCCTGGTCCACGAAGTGGACGTGGTCCAGGCGGAGTTGGGCCGCGGCGTGCCGCCCGAGTCGGGCCTCGGCGCCCGAGTCGGCGCACTCGGCGGCGCGGCCCTGGTCCTGAGCGAAACGCCGGACCTCGCGGCGGCTCTGAACCGGGTGCCGGCGAATGGGGCGACGGCATGAGGGACGGTACGGAGCAGGGGCTCGCCGAGGGGGCAGCAGCAGCGCCTCCGGTCGGGCACCCGGCCGATCCTCCGGACGCCACTCCCGCCCGCTTCGCAGGCAAGGTCGCCGTCGTAACCGGCGGCGGCAGCGGCATCGGGGCCGCCTGTGCCCAGCGACTCGCGGCGGAGGGCGCCACCGTGGTCATCGCCGATGTTGATGACGAGGCGGGCGAGCGGGTGGCCGCGGAGATCAGGGCACAGGGACTGCGTGCCCGTCAAGTCGGCTGTGACGTGGCCGTCGCAGCCGACTGGCAGCGGCTGGCCGAGGCCGTGCTCGCCGAGCACGACCGGGTCGACGTCCTGGTCAGCAATGCGTACGCGCTGACCGTGGGCGCCGCGCACGAGCTGGCCGAGGACGAGTGGGACCGTGTCGTGGACGTCTGCCTCAAGGCCACGTACCTGGGAGTGCGAGCCCTGCACGCGCCCCTGGTCGCGGCCGGTGGCAGCATCGTCGCCGTCTCCTCCGTGCACGGCCGCATGGGCTCTCCGGGCTTCGCCGCGTACGCCGCCGCCAAGGGCGGACTGGACGCGCTGGTGCGGCAGTTGGCGGTGGAGTACGGCCCGCGACTGCGCGTCAACGCGGTGGTGCCGGGCCCGATCGCCACGCCCCAGTGGAGCCGTACCTCCGAGCAGGGCCTGCGGGCCGAGGCCTCACGCACGGTCCTCGGCAGGTTCGGCCAACCGGAGGAGGTAGCCGCCGCCGTCGCCTTCCTGGCCTCGCCGGAGGCCGGGTTCATCACGGGCGCCGCCCTGCCCGTCGACGGTGGCTGGAGCATCCGGCCCTGAGACGACGCGGCCACCCCGCACCACCCAGAGAGGTCCCATGAAGATCGTCAAGATCGAGACATTCCGCGTACCACCGCGCTGGCTGTTCCTCCGGATCGAAACCGACGAGGGCATCGTCGGCTGGGGCGAACCCATCGTCGAGGGCCGCGCGGAGACGGTCGCCGCGGCCGTCGCCGAACTCTCCGATCTCCTCATCGGCACTGATCCGCGCCGTATCGAGGACCACTGGCAGGTGCTCGCCAAGGGCGGCTTCTACCGGGGCGGCCCGGTCCTGTCCAGCGCGCTGGCCGGCATCGACCAGGCGCTGTGGGACATCAAGGGCAGGGCCCTAGGCGTACCCGTGTACGAGCTGCTCGGCGGCCCGGTGCGGGACCGCGTCCGCGTCTACCGCTGGCTCGGCGGCGCCACAGCGGGCGAACTGGCCGACTCGGCGCATCAGGCCGTCGCGGAGGGCTACGACGCGGTCAAGCTCAACGCGTCCGACCAGCTGCGCTGCCTCGACACCCCGGCCGCCGTCCGCGGGATCGTCGCCCGGCTCACGGCGTTGCGCGAGGCGGTCGGCTGGGACGTGGACATCGCCGTGGACTTCCACGGCCGGTTCTCCACCGGTATGGCCCGCCGCACCCTGCCCCTGGTCGAACCGCTGCTGCCGCTGTTCGTGGAGGAGCCGGTGCTGCCCGAGTTCTCCCGCGACCTGGCCCCGCTGGCCGCCGCGACCGCCGTCCCCCTCGCCACCGGTGAACGCCTTTACTCCCGTTGGGACTTCAGAGACGTACTGCCCACCGGGATAGCCGTGGCCCAGCCCGACCTGTCGCACGCGGGCGGCATCTCCGAGGTGCGCCGCATCGCCGCGATGGCCGAGGCGTACGACGTGGCCCTCGCCCCGCACTGCCCCCTGGGCCCCATCGCCTTCGCCGCCAGTCTCCAGATCGACTTCGCGACCCCGAACTTCCTCATCCAGGAACAGAGTCTGGGCCTGCACGCCCCGCACGACAACCCGCTGCTGTCCCACCTCGTCGACCCGGCCGCCTTCCACTACACCGACGGCCACGTCACGCTTCCGCTCGGGCCCGGCCTCGGTATCGAGATCGACGAGAAGGCGGTGCGCCGGGCCGCTACCGAGGGCCACCGCTGGCGCAACGAGATCTGGCGCCACGGCGACGGGTCCTTCGCCGAATGGTGAACTGAGCGGATCCTCACCCCGCCTGGCCGAAACACCTCGTAACCGATTACGACGACATGTAGGGTCGCATCACCACCGACAGCGACCGGCGAACTGCCCCCTCTGGTACGGCAGAACCACCGAACTTGCTGCTCCACCACCTGCTGCGGCGTTGGCTCAGGTGCCCGAGAACAGCCGAGAACCTCGCGAAACGCCATACGCAGCGGTCATCACGCGCATTGACCGCCCCTCACGTCAGACTTACGGTAGAAGACGCTTTCAGAAAACGTTTCCCCAACACCTCACCCCAGCACCTCAGGAGAGTCATGACCAGCGCTCAGCCGCCGAGGGCCGTGTTCGCCATGGATCCGGTGCACCTCCCCCTGCTCTTTCCTCCGCCGCTGATGGCACGGCTCCAGCAGGTCGCCGAGATCGACACCACGCTCGTCGTACAGGACTTCACCGCACCCGACGCCGCCCCGGCGCTGGCCCGGACCGAGGTGCTGATCACCGGCTGGGGCTGCCCGCACCTCGATGCGGACGTCCTCGCCACGGCACCACAGCTGCGCACCGTCCTGCACGCCGCGGGCTCGGTCCGCTCGCTGGTCGGCGAGGCTCTGTGGAAAAGCGGGATCGCAGTCTCCAGCGCGGTGACCGGTAACGCGCTGCCGGTCGCGGAGTACACGCTCGGCATGATCCTGCTCGCCGGGAAGGACACCTTCGCGCACCGCGAGCGCTTCCGGGACACCCACGCCTACCCGTCCACCGCCGAGACCGCGGCCACGGGCAATCTCGGCCGCCGGGTGGGGATCATCGGCGCTTCCCGCGTGGGCCGCCGACTGCTGGAACTGCTGCGGCCCTTCGACCTCGCCGTCGCGTTGTACGACCCCTACGTGGACGCCGCCGAAGCCGCCTCGCTGGGCGCCGAACTGCTGTCCCTCGAGGACCTGCTCAGACGCAGCGACATCGTCAGCCTGCACGCCCCCGACATCCCCGAGACCCACCGCATGCTCGACCGCGACAAGCTCGCCCTCATCAGGGACGGCGGAGTGGTGATCAACACCTCGCGCGGGGCCCTGGTCGACCCCGACGCGCTGTCCGACGAGCTGGTCAGCGGTCGACTCAGCGCCGTACTGGACGTCACCGAGCCCGAACCGCTGCCCGCCGGATCCCCGCTGTACAAGCTCCCCAACGTCTTCCTCACGCCGCACATCGCCGGCTCCCTCGGCAACGAGCTGGCCCGCCTCGGTGGCATCGTCGTCGATGAGCTGGAACGCCTTTCCGCGGGCCTGCCGCCGGCCCAC
Source organism: Streptomyces pseudoechinosporeus (assembly GCF_054783935.1). Taxonomy (NCBI): domain Bacteria; kingdom Bacillati; phylum Actinomycetota; class Actinomycetes; order Kitasatosporales; family Streptomycetaceae; genus Streptomyces; species Streptomyces pseudoechinosporeus. Next base: position 637,404 of record NZ_BAAGPS010000009.1, on the reverse strand, counting down.
GAGGTGCGTCATGCGGATCTGGCCCATGTCGCCTGAACCCCGCCCCAAGAACCTGCGACCACCCCGGAGAAACAATGGGATACGGTTCCAGCACCGGCCCGGGGCAGGGTCCCGGCTCGTCCGGTGGGGAGTCGCTACGGTGAAGGAGTCGCTACGGTGAGTGAGCGCACGGCGTCGGGTGACTCCGGACGGGCCACCATCCGGGACGTGGCGGCACAGGCGGGCGTCTCCGTCGCCAGTGTGTCGCGCGTCCTGTCCGGCAACTATCCGGTGTCGGAGGAACTGCGCCGCCGGGTGATGAAGGTGGTTCAGGACCTGGACTACGTCACCAACGCCCACGCCCGCTCACTCGCGGGTGGCGGCACACCGACGGTGGCCATCCTCATCAACAACATCACCGGTGCCGCCTTCACCCATGTGGCCAAGGGAGTTGAGGGCGCAGCCTCGTTGCGCGGCTGGCTCTCGCTGGTCGGCACGACCGGAGACGATCCGGAACGGGAACTCGCGCTGGTCAACCTCATGCGCCAGCAGGGCGTCGCCGCGGTGATACTGCTCGGCGGCGCGTACGACTACGAGGAGTACCAGCTGAGGATGGCCCGGTTCGCCCGCGCGCTGGACGCAGCCGGCTCGCATCTCGTGCTGGTGGGCAGGCCTCCGCTGGAGCGTGACGTACCGGCGACGACCGTCGACTACGACAACGAGGGCGGCGCCTACGCCATGGCCAGCCACCTCCTGTCCGCCGGTCACCGCCGCGTCCTGGTGCTGCCGGGCCACGCCGAACTCACCACCGCCCAGGGCCGGTTGAACGGCGCACGGCGGGCCTTCGATGCGTACGGCGTGCCCTTCGATCCGAAGCTGGTGCTGCACGGCCCGTACGACTACGAGCACGGGTACGACGCCGTCGAGGAAAGCCTGCGCCTTGGGCTGGACTTCACGGCGGTGCTCGCGGGGACCGACGTGGTCGCCGCGGGCGCCATGCAGGCCCTGCGTGCGGGAGGGCTCAGGGTGCCCGAGGACGTGTCGATCGTCGGCTACGACGACATCCCGCTGGCCTCTCAGCTCACTCCCCAACTGACCACCGTTCACGTGCCGTACGAGGAGATGGGCCGCGTCGCGCTGCGCGCGGTGGCCAACCGGCGCGAAACCGGTACCGGCCGCCGCAAGGGCGGCGACGGCGACCATGTGGTGCTGGGCACGCATGTCGTCGTACGGCACTCCGTCCAGCCTCCCCCAGTGCCTTAAGGGCCTGGGAGGTGCCCCCAGCCCGGCAGTCGTAGCGCCCAGGATGATTGCTGTTACGTAAACGTCTTCGAGGATGCTCGACGACGCCGGGCAGCGTTCCAAGAGTGCTACAGGTATCGACTTCCACACCGCTGACCTGCACATTCGTTGCGGTTTGCGGGTAGGGCACGACAGCGATGGCACGCAACGTCACCGACAACCAAACTTAACAATTTGCCGTCGGACTCTTGCGTGAAACAGAGCGGGCGACCTACGTTTCACAGCAACCGTTTTCTATAGCTTCGCAGAGGGTTCCGAGACACGAGCCAGCGTCTTCCCCGCTCGCCGTCGCCCCACCGAGCCACCCCTCTTCCGCGATCGTCTACGCCTCGAAGGATGACCGTACGATGAACTTCACCACCCCCCGGAGAAGGTTCGCTCGCGCCGCTGTCGCGGGCCTCGCCCTGACAGGTCTGCTCGCTGCCTGCGGCGGCTCCGGAGACGACGAGCCCGCCGAGTCCTCCGGTCCGGTCACCCTCGACTTCTGGGGCTGGGCCAACGGCCAGGAGGCCGTCGTCAAGGCCTTCAACGCCAGCCACAAGGACGTCCAGCTCAAGTACACCAAGGTCACCGACCAGCTGACCATGCAGAAGCAGCTGACCAACGCCGTCAAGGCCGGCAACGCTCCCTGCCTGATGCAGAACACCGGCGAGTACGTGACGAGCTGGGTCTCCCAGGACGCGCTCGCCGACATCACCGAGTACGTCGAGGCCGACAAGGACAAGTTCAACCCCGGCTCGTGGGCCACCGGCCAGGTCCAGGGCAAGGTCTACGGCGTCCCCACCGCTTCGGCGCCCGCCTTCACCATCTACCGCACCGACCTCTTCGAGAAGTACGGCCTGAAGGCCCCCGCGACCTGGGACGACTTCATCGCCGCGGGCAAGGAGCTGAAGAAGCACAAGATCAAGATCACCAACTACGCCGGTGAGGACCCGAGCACCCTGGAGGTGCTCGCCATGCAGGCCGGGGCGCAGTGGTACTCCGTCGACGGCGACTCCTGGGTGGTGAACTTCCAGGACGAGGGCACCCTGAAGGCCGCCGACGTGATCCAGCAGATCATCGACAACGACCTCAACTCCAAGCTCTCCTTCGCCGACTACGCGGCCGTGCAGCGCAACTACGACAACGGCGGCACCGCGACCCGGCAGATCTCCACCTGGCAGATGTCCGGCATGGTGCAGAACTTCACCAAGTCGTTCGGCGACTGGGCACTGTCCCCCTGGCCGACCTTCAAGGGTGAGGCGCCCAAGACACCTGCGGGTACCAACCAGAGTGGCAACCTGACGCTGGTGTCCGAGCAGTGCAAGAACAAGGAGCAGGCCGCCGAGGCGGCGCTGTGGATGTCCACCGACCCCGGTGCGGTCAAGACCATGGCGAGCCCGGAGACCGGCAGCGGTGTGATGCCGGCGCTGGCCGACAGCGACTCGTACGTCTCCGAGGCGATCTCCGAGAAGCTGCTCGGCAAGAACTACGAGCCGGCCAAGAAGACCGTCACGGACAGCCTGGACACCATCAACACCGACTGGACCTTCGGCCCGAACTGGACCGCGATGTTCACGGAGATGCAGGACGAGTGGGCCGCGGTCGTCAGCAAGAAGCAGAAGGTCACCGACCTGCTCGCGCACATGCAGGAGTGGACGGTCAACGACCTGAAGCAGCGCGGCATCAGCGTCAAGGGCTGAGGCACACTTCATGATTCGCTCACTGCGCTGGAAGGGTGCCGCCTTCACGGTGCCCTTCCAGCTCGGCTTCGTCTTCCTCTACCTGCTTCCGATCGGCTACGCGGTCTACCAGTCGCTGTATCTGCAGAAGCAGTCCGGACTCGGTCTCGGCGGCGCGACCAGGGAGTTCGTCGGGCTGGAGAACTACCAGAACGGCCTGACCGACTCGGCGTTCATGACCTCCATCCTCAGGGTGGTGCTGTTCGCCTGCGTCCAGATCCCGTTCATGCTGCTGATCAGCTTGTTCCTGGCGCTCTTGCTGGACGCGGTCACCTCGAAGGTGGCCGGCCGGTTCCGGATCCTGCTGCTGGTTCCGTACATGATCCCCGGCGTGGTCGCGGCCATCGTGTGGGTCAACCTGTACAGCCCCGAGGTGGGCCCGCTGACGCCGCTCGGCGAGCTGTTCGGCTTCGACTGGAACTTCTTCTCGCCGTCGATGGTGTGGCCGGCCATCGGCAACCTGCTGACCTGGCACGGCATCGGCTACAACATGGTGATCATCTACTCGGCGCTCCAGTCCGTCCCCCGCGAGCTGTTCGAAGCTGCGCGGCTGGACGGCGCCTCCGAGCTGCGGATCGCGCGGAGCATCAAGGTCCCGTTCGTGCGCGGCGCGCTCGTCCTGACCGCTCTGCTGTCGATCATCCAGATGCTGCAGATCTTCAACGAGCCCGCGCTGTTCAGGAACGTGACCCCGCAGACGGTCAGCGACGACTTCGCCCCGATCATGATCATCTACAACCAGGCGTTCAACGCCGGCAACTACAACTACGCCGCGGCCCTGTCGGTGCTGCTCGCCCTGTTCCTCGGCGTCGCGTCCTTCCTCTTCTACCGGCTGACCTCGAGGGAGGCGGACTGATGGCACTGACGAAAGACCGTAAGGAAAACGACACGGGAAACGGTGCGGAGACCGCCGCCGTGCCGCCCCGCGGGGGCGGCGTCCGCCGGCGCACCCGCCCTGATCCCGCTGCCCGGTCCCGGGGCGGGCAGCGGTTCGTCCTCGTCGGTCTGGTCCTGGCCAGCGCCTACAGCCTGTTCCCGGTGTACTGGCTGATCATCGCCGCGACCAAGGACCGCGTGGGGCTGTACCAGAGCAACGGGCTGTGGTTCTCCGGCTTCCACCTGTGGGAGAACCTGCAGCAGGTGTTCACGTACGAGGACGGCATCTTCCTGCGCTGGACCGCCAACTCGTTCCTGTACGCGGGAGTCGGCTCCCTCGGCGGCACCCTCATCGCCCTCCTCACGGGCTATGGCCTTGCCCGCTTCGACTTCCCCGGGCGGGGCGTGGTGTTCGCGACCGTGGTGGGTTCCTTCCTGATCCCGATCGCGCTGCTCACCCTGCCGCTGTACCTGATGTTCTCGGAGATCGGCCTGGTCGACACCCCCTGGGCGATGCTGATCCCCTGCCTGATCAACCCGTTCAGCGTGTACCTGGCCAAGGTCTACACGGAGGCCACGATCCCGTTCGAGCTGCTTGAGGCGGCCCGGATCGACGGCGCCGGTGAGCTGCGGATCTTCTTCAGCATCGTGCTGCGGATGATGACCACGGGCGGCGCGACGGTGTTCCTGCTCGCCTTCGTCAACACCTGGAACGCCTTCTTCCTCCCGCTGACCGTGCTGCGCGGCGAGGAGAACTGGACGCTCAACCTGGGTCTGTACAACTGGTCCGGTAAGCGCCTGGAATCGGGCATCGACGTGACCAGCCTCGTCCTGACCGGTGCGCTGCTGTCCATCATCCCGATGGCGATCATGATGGTCGCGATGCGCCGCTACTGGCGGAGCGGCGTCACCCTGGGCGCACTCAAGTAACCAAGCCCTTGGAACGCAACTCGGCGGTCAGCGACGTAACTCCATCGCTGACCGCCGAGGCGTTCGCCAGGCACTGCTGGCGGAGAACCCCTACTCCTGCCCGCCGTCCAGATCCCGCACCTCGAACCAGTCGAAGTCGGCCGGGGTGCGCGTGCCGCCCAGATCCTGCGCGCAGATCCCGACAAACGCACCGGTGAACCGCAACCGGTTCCCGTAGTCGTCGGAGAGCTTGCTCGCATCGAGTACCGGGCCCACGGCCTGCCAGTCGGTCCCGTCAGGCGAGGCGAAGAAGCGCAGTTCCGTACCGTCGAAGCGGGCCCTCAGATACGCCAACGGCCAGTCGTCGACGTCGAGTTCGGATTCCGGGAGTTCCCGGTACGCCCCGTCGTCGGTGAGGATCACGCCCAGGACGCGTCCCCTGCCCTCGGTATGGGTGAGGCGCAGGTAGTAGTGCGTCGACGTGTCGTACCAGCAGATGAGGCCCGCGAGCTGGCTGAAGTGGGAGGGACGGAAGTCGACGACCGTCGTCACCTCGCACCGCACCGAAGTGAGCCGCTGCGCGAGAAGGCTCTGGTCGTAGAGCGAGTGTGGACTCTGCCGGCCGCGCAGCCGCAGATGTCCGGGGCGTTCGCCGAGCGTCAGCCACTCGGAGGTCGCGGGCGCCCGCAGCGTACTCCAATGCCCGCCGAGGGAAGGAGAGTCGAAGTCGTCGCGTGCGGGGGGTCCGGCGACCGGGCCCGGTGGTCCCGGCTCCACCCCCGTGGGTGCCAGGACCTCCAGACTCGGCCGCCGGTCCCCGTCGGCCAGCCGCAGCCAGCCGTCGTCCGTCCAGGTCACGCGCTGCAGGCAGGTCTCCCGGCCGAGAATGCAGCGCGGCCCGTCGGGCGTCTTTACGGGTCGGGAGGCCAGGTGGACGAGGTACCACTCCCCCGCCGGCGTCTCGACCAGCTCGCCGTGACCGGCCTTCTGCAGCGGCCAGTCCGGGGTGTCCCGGGTGGTCAACAGCGAGCCGAGTGGGTCGAGTTCGTACGGTCCGGTCAGCTCGCGTGAGCGGGCCATCAGGATGCCGTGGTTCCAGCCGGTGCCGCCCTCGGCGAGCATCAGGTAGTACCAGCCGTCCCGGAAGTAGACGTTGGGGCCCTCGATCAGCTCGTCGTGCCTGAGGATCGTGCGGGGCTCGCCGATCAGGGCCCGCTTGTCGGCGTCGTACTCCTGGAGCAGGATCCCGGCGAAGGACGGGTGCCCGTCGCGCGGGTCCCACTGGATGTTCAGCAGCCAGCTGCGGCCGTTCTCGTCGTGGAAGAAGGACGGGTCGAAGCCGGAGGAGTTCAGGAAGACCGGCTCAGACCATGGGCCCTCGATCGAGGGGGCCGTGACCAGGTAGTTGTCGAGGTCCTTGTAGGGCTTGCTGATGGTGCGGACGACCGTGTAGACCAGCCAGAACTGCCCGTCGTGGTACGACAGCGAGGGCGCCCAGACGCCGGCCGAGTCGGGGACTCCGCGCAGGTCGAGCAGCTCGGGCCGGTCCAGGATGTGGCCGGCCGGCTCCCAGTGGACGAGATCCGTCGAGCGGTGCACGGGCACGCCCGGGTACCACTCGAAGGTCGAGGTGGCGACGTAGTAGTCCGCGCCGACGCGCAAGATGCTCGGGTCCGGGTGGAATCCGGGCAGCACGGGGTTGCGGAGGTGGCCCGCGGTCATGCAGGTCCTTTCAACAGGCGACTCAGGTGGCTCACGGAGGTGGGGTCAGCCCTTGACGGCGCCCTGCATCACACCGGCGACGATCTGCTTGAACAGCAGCAGGAAGACGATCAGTAGCGGCAGTACGCCGATGGCGGCGCCGGAGAGGATTCCCACGCTTACGCCGTGCACGCTTACTGTAGGAACCGGTTGCTATCCGGTCAACGTTTCGGACAGGTGAGGTCCACTATTCGAAACTTTTACTGTCCCTCGGATCCGCTCGAGGGTGGGCTTCAGCCCTCTTGCTCGGCTCGCGGCAGCAGTCCGGTACGTGCGAGTCCGCCGAGCCAGGCCGCCGAGGGCTTGGGGGTGCGTTCGAAGGTCTCGGGGTCGACGGAGATGAGGCCGAAGGTGGGCTTGTAGGAGCCCCATTCGTAGTTGTCGAGGGCGCTCCAGTGCAGGTAGCCGCGTACGTCGAGGCCGTCTTCGAGCGCAGCGGAGACTTCCTGGAGCGCGCCGGTGGTGTAGTGGATACGGCGCCTGTCGTCGTCGGTGGCAATGCCGTTCTCGGTGACGACCAAGGGGACGTCGCCGACGATTTCCGCGGTGTGCCGCAGTGCGTATCCCAGTGCCTGGGGGTAGTACTCCCAGCCGGTGAGGGTGCGTTCGGCGTCCTCGGGCGCCGGGATGGGGCCGTCGGTGGTGATCCTGGTGCGGGTGTAGGACTGGACGCCGATCCAGTCGTCGTCGCGGGCGGCTTCGATGAAGACGTCTTCGCGGGGGTGGCTGTAGGCGGCGGTGGCGGCTTCGGCGCCGGGCAGGGCCTGGTAGACCTGGTTGGCGATGGACCAGCCGACCTGGATGTCGGCGGAGATCGCCTTGACGACGGCCGTGGCGCGGTGGTGTGCCTGGATCAGGGCGTCGGTGGTGGCCTGGTCGGGGAGCAGGAGTCCCGCCGTGAGGGGTGCTTCGGTGCCCAGTTCGCGGATGGCGCCGGCGACCGCGATCATGTTGGGCTCGTTGACGGTGCACACGTGCCGCACGCCGGTGCCGATGACCGGCGCGGTCGCCCGCACGTACCGCTCGAACAGGTCCACCGCCCCGTCCGCAGTCCAGCCGCCGCGCTCGGCGAACCAGCGCGGGACGGTGAAGTGGTGGAGGGTGACCATGGGTCGCAGGCCGCGTTCGATGGCGCCGTCGACCATGCGTCGGTAGTGGGCGATCTCGGCCCGGGAGAAGTGGCCGGGGGCGGGTTCGATGCGGGCCCATTCGATGCTGAAGCGGTAGTCGGTGAAACCGAGTTCGGCGAGCAGATCCATGTCCTCACGCCACCGGTGGTAGCTGTCGACCGCATCGCCGCTGGGCTCGGCGATCGAGCCGCCGCTGTGTTCCATCTGCCACCAGTCGCTGTTGACGTTGTTGCCCTCGATCTGGTGGGCGGCGGTGGAGGCTCCCCACAGGAAGCCGTCGGGGAAGCGGAGACCGTCGGCGGTGACGTTCATGCTGGGCCTTTCCGGGGTCGTGCGGGATGTCGGTCAGCAGGCGCGCAGTCTCGCTGTCACTGGGGTACGGCGCCGGGCCAGATGGCCGAGGCGTCGTCGCGGTGGGGCTCGGGCAACCGTATGGGGCGGACGGGAATGGTGTGGCTGTGCCCTTCGGTGACGGCCGTCCAACGGGCGGGGTAGCCGGAGTAGCACAAGGTGGTCAGGGCGAAGACTTGGTCGGCGTAGACCTCGACGTACTCGCCAATGGTGAGGATGTGCAGCGAGGCCGCGGGTTCGCTCAGGATGGTCTCGCCGAGCCGGGTGCCGTCGGGGCCGGTGACCCAGAGGTTCTTGCCGTCGCAGCCCACGGCGAGGGCGGCACGGTCGGTGCCTGGGGCGTCGGTGCGGAGGGTGATCTCCACGGGCCCGGAAATGCCGACGTCTCCGACCGCGTGCAGGGTGGGGTGGTCGGTCTCCTCGCCGAGCCAGGCATTCAGTCCGGGCCACCATTCCAGGCGGGGCGCGGAATCGCCTTGCACCACAAGAGACTTGGGCTGGGCGAGCATGCCGCGGCAGCGCTCCCCGGCATCGCTGAGGCCGACCTGGCGGGGTGTCGTGTGCAGGACGACACGGGAGCCGTCCGGGGCGGGGATCACCCTGGGGGCGTAGGCGCCGGTCGGGCCCAGTGGGCCACGGCGGGTCCACGGGCCGCGCAGGCGGGGGGCCGTCCACGCCTCGAAGCAGCGGGACTGCCCGATGGAGCCGAGCAGCAGCCAGCTGCCGTCGTCGAGGCGTTCCAGGACCGGGCACTCGAACTCGTCGATGTCGCCTGGTGCGAGGAGCGGCGGGTGGACGGTCCAGTGCTCGAGGTCGTCGGAGGTGGCCAGGGCCACGCAGCCGCCGGCCTCCACCGGGAGGGAGGCGTCGCTCGCGCAGACGGCCATGACCCAGCCGTCGCCCTCGTCGTCCCGTACGACGAAGGGGTCGCGCCAGGCCATCTGCTCGCCGGTGCGGTACCAGCGCGGGTCGGCCTCGACGACCGGTCCGGTGCCATGGCGGCGCCAGCCCGTGCCGTCGGTGCGGTCGGAGTACGCGAGACCGACGGCCTGGAGCGGCGTGCCGCCGGGCAGCAAGCCGCTCACCCCCGTGTAGAACATCGCCATTCCGTCGCCGTACCGGAACGGATGCATCGTCCACACCGCCTGCGCGTCGAAACGGCCGGGCAGCCCGTTGCCGAAGGCGGGTCCCTGCGGCTGCCAGTGCACCAGGTCGGTGGAGGTCGCCCGGCCGTACGAGGTCTCCATCCGCAGATGATCGAACTCGGCCGTCCAGGGCCCCTGGAGGTGCAGCACCGAGTAGGTGCCGTCCTCGTCCCGGAGCAGGGCGAAGTCGTTCACGCAGAGGCCTGGCGGGGCGTATCGCATGCGCAGTTCCTGTCGGCTCACAGCGCCCAAACGCGTGCGCTGACCATCAATTCAAAACGGACTCACTTTGGAATCGGCCCAAGTAAATCTGAACGCAAACGCTTGCGCAACAAGGGGGCCGGGTTTACGGTCTCGTCACCCCCACATCACACCGACGTGAAATCAACGGGAGGAACTGCGCCGTGACGGCCAGCATCAACGACGTCGCCCGCGCCGCCGGCGTCTCAGCGTCCACCGTGTCCCGCGCCCTGCGCGGCCGGCCGGGCGTCTCCGACGAGGTGCGGCACAAGATCACGGCCGTCGCCGCCCAGCTCGGCTACACCGCCTCCCGCTCCGCCGCCAGTCTGGCCAGCGGCCGTACGTTCACCATCGGCGTCCTGGTTCCGTACGTGGGCCGCTGGTTCTTCGGCACCGTGCTGGACGCCGCCGAGCACGTGTTCAGCGCCGCCGGGTACGACGTGCTGCTGTACAACCTGGGCTCGCCGGAGATACGCAAGCGTTTCTTCACCAGGCTGCCGGTGCGCAAGCGGGTGGACGCGGTCCTCTCGCTGCTCATCCCGGACGAGGAGGAGTCGGCCGCGCTGCGCTCACTGGGGGTGCCGCTGGCCACCACGGTCGGCGGCGCCCGGCCCGGCTTCACCGTCGTCGGCATCGACGACCGGGCCGGCACCGAAAGCGCCGTACGGCATCTGGTGAACCTCGGCCACCGCCGTATCGGCATGATCAGCGGGGCCAGCGGACCGCTGCACTGGACCACCCCCATCGAAAGACGCAACGCCTACCTGGACGTCCTGGCCGATGCCGGAATCGAGCACGATCCGGCTCTGGAGGCGGACGGCGACTACACCGTCGAGGGCGGTGAGCGGGCCATGACCGAACTGCTGGCCGTCTCCCGCCCGCCGACCGCCGTGTACGCGCAGTCCGACGAGATGGCGATGGGCGCTCTGCGCGCCCTGCGCCGCCACCGGCTCAGGGTCCCGGACGACGTGTCGGTCGTCGGCTTCGACGACCACGAACTCGCCGACGTTGTCGGCCTGACCACCGTCGCCCAGCCGGTCGCCGACCAGGGCGCCGAGGCCGCCCGGCTGTTGCTGCGTCAGCTGGACGAACCCGGCGCCGAACCACCCGCTGCGCAGGTGCAGATGCCCATCCGCCTCGTCCTGCGCGAGACGACCGCACCGCCTCGTCCGCGCGGACCGCAGTAACCCATACCCCCTTGAGCCCTACACCCCCCTGCCCAGACAGCACGTCAGCACCACGAACCCTCGCCACAGCACGGAGGCACAGCCCATGAGTTCGACCCGCAGGAATCTCCGCCGTACAGCCAGTACGGGCCTGGCTCTCGTCCTTCCCCTGGCGGCGCTGGCCGCCTGTGGCGGGGGCGGCAGCACCGACACCTCCGCGGAGGAGGGCAGCGGCAAGGGCACCATCAGTGTCTGGGCCCACCAGGGCCAGAAGAGCGAGGACACCGCCATACAGAACGCGGTGAAATCCTTCAACTCCTCGCAGAGCGACATCAAGGTCGACCTGAAGCTGATCCCAGGCAACGACTACACCAAGACCATCACCACCACCGACGCCTCCGAGCTGCCGGACGTGATGGAGTTCGACGGCCCGACCATGGCGAACTTCGTCTTCAACCAGAAGCTCGCCCCGATCGACGACTACGTCTCTGCCAAGACCCTGAGCAACGCCACCGACGCCATCAAGGCGCAGGGCGAGGTCGACGGCAAGCACTACGGCCTGGGCCAGTACGACTCGGGCCTGGGCATCTACGGCAACAAGAAGCTGCTGGACGCGGCCGGGGTGAAGTACCCGACGAGCGTGGACGACGCCTGGACGGCGGACGAGTTCACCGCCGCGCTCAAGGCGCTCAAGCCCAAGGACTCCGACGGCAAGGTCCTCGACGTTCAGGAGACCGCCGGGTTCGCGACCGAGTGGGGCACCTACGGCTTCGCCCCCATCGTCTGGTCGGCCGGCGGTTCGCTCATCAAGGACGGCAAGGCGGAAGGCGCTCTCGACAGCCCGGCCACGGTCTCGGCCCTGAAGACCTGGCAGTCCTGGAAGCCCGACGTCGACGCCAACACCGACGGAAACGCCTTCGCCAAGGGCCGTGTCGCGCTCAGCTGGGTCGGCCACTGGATGTACCCCGCCTACAGCGAGGCGCTCGGTGACGACCTCGTGGTGCTGCCGCTGCCCGACTTCGGCAACGGTCCCAAGACCGGCCAGGGTTCCTGGGCGTGGGGCATCGGCGCGGACACCAAGAACGCCAAGGCCGCCGGCACGTTCATGGACTATCTCCTGAACGACGCCAACGTCACCGCGATGACGACGGCCAACGGCGCCCCGCCCGCCACCAAGACGGCACTCGCCGCGAGCGAGCTGTACAAGCAGGGCGGTCCGCTCCAGCTCTTCTCCGACCAGCTCGCCAAGCCCTGCGGCGACACCGACATCACCAAGTCCTGCGTCGCCGTCACCCGCCCGCTGACGGCCGGATACCCCACCGTCACCGCCAAGTTCGCGGAGGCTCTCAACTCCGTCTACAGCGGCGCCGACCCGAAGGACGCCCTGTCCAAGGCCGCCAAGGCCATCGACCAGGACTTCTCCGACAACGCCGGCTACGAGATCCCGTAGGACCCATCGGCCGGGGCGGGCCGCGCACACCGCGCCCGCCCCGCCGGGAACAGGACCCCCCGTGAAATCCGTCGAACCCGCGCACGCCGCGCCCCATGCCCGGGAGCAGGCCCCACCCGTGACCTCCGTCGAACCCGCGCGCCCGGCGCGCTCTGTGCGCAAGAACCGCGACTGGTTGCACGGACTGCTCATGTCCACGCCCGCCGTCGTCGGACTCATCGCCTTCGTCGGTATCCCGTTCGGCTACGCCGTCGTCCTCTCCTTCTACAACGTCCGCCTCGGCTCCCCCCTGGAACCGACCTGGTTCGGCATCGAGCACTACCGGCGGCTGTTCACCGACCCCGATCTGTCCGGCCCGTTCCTCAGGTCCCTGCTCAACAACCTGACCTTCGCCGCAGTCGTCGTACCCGTACAGACCGGTCTGGCGCTCGGCCTTGCGATCCTGCTCAACCGCAAGCTCAAGGCGATCGGCCTGTTCCGGTCCCTGTTCTTCATGCCGGTCGTCTTCCCGATGGCGCTGGTCGCCGTGATCTGGCGGCTCATCCTCGCCCGCAGCGATCAGGGCATGCTCAACTCCGCGCTGGACGCGGTGAGTTTCGGCAACTGGGGCGCTTTCGACTGGCTCGGCGACTCGGCCACCGCGATGGCGTCGATCATCGTGCTCTCCATCTGGCAGGGCGTCGGCTTCCAGATGGTCATCCTGCTCGCCGGACTCCAGAGCATCCCGGGTGAGCTCTACGAGGCCGCCGAACTCGATCGCGCCTCCCGCTGGCAGCAGTTCCGCCATGTCACCCTGCCCGGCATCCGCGGCACCCTCGTGTTCGTCGCCCTGCTCACCTCGGTGTTCGCCTTCCGGGTCTTCGACCAGGTCTACGTCCTGGTCGAAGGCGGCGGCCTCAACGAGGACGCCGCCCGCACCGTGATGTACCAGGCGGTCACCACCGCCTTCGACCAGAACAACATCGGCCAGGCGTCCGCGATCACCGTCGTCTTCTTCCTGATCGTCGTCGTCCTGACCCTCATCCAGCGCCGCGTCGTCCGGCCCGACAACGAGGACTGATCATGAGCATGAACCTGGGCCTCACCCGCACGCCCCTGCGCCGTTTCCTCGACTACGCCATCCTCTCCGTCCTGGCGTTCGTCTTCGCGCTGCCCGTCATCTACCTGCTGATCGGCAGCCTCAAGCCGTCCGACGAAGTCCTGAACGGTCTGTCCGGCTTCCTGCCCACCAACCTGTCGTTCGACAACTACACCGCCGTCCTCGACAGCCTCAACTCCGAGAGCACCGGCTACTTCTGGCGCTTCATGGGCGTCTCACTGCTGCTGGCGTTCGTGGTGGTGACGGGCGGTCTCTTCGTCAACTCCATGGCTGCGTACGGTCTTTCACGGCTGAAGTGGCGCGGTCAGAACGCCGTCTTCACCCTCATCCTGCTGCTGATGCTGATCCCGTTCGAGTCGGTGGCCGTGCCGCTCTTCTACATGTTCAACGACCAGCGCAACACGCTCCTCATCCTGGCGCTCCCGTTCATCGCCAACGCCTTCTCGGTCTACCAGTTCCATACGTTCTTCCGTACGATCCCGCCGAGCATCGAGGAAGCCGCCCGCATCGACGGCGCGGGTCCCTGGCGGACCTTCTTCGCGATCATCGTCCCGATGTCGAAGCCGGCCTTCGCCTCCGTGGCGATCCTGACCTTCCTCATGCAGTGGGGCTCGTTCCTCTGGCCGGTGCTGATGGTCTCCGATCCGTCGGTACGTCCGCTGCCGCTGGAGATGAGTGTCTTCCAGGTCCAACAGCCCCCGGACTGGGGTCAGATCCTCGCCTTCGGCGTGCTGCTGGTGCTGCCCGTGCTGATCGTCTTCCTCTTCTTCCAGCGGTGGTTCGTCCAGGGCGTCGCCAGCTCGGCCGTCAAGGGCTGAGTCAGCCCTTCGTGCGGTCGCGTACGCAGCGGAACCCCGTGTTGCCGACCGAGCTGTCCGGGCTGTTGCTGGTGCGGGCCGCGACGCGGTAGCGATTGCAGTAGGAGTCGTGGCACAGGTAGGAGCCGCCGCGCATCACGCGGGCCGTGCCCTGCTCCGGTCCCGTGGGGTCGGTGTGGGGCCCGGTGCCGTGGTCGGTGCCCCACCAGTCGGCGCACCACTCCCAGACGTTGCCGGAGGTGTTGAACAGGCCGAATCCGTTGGGCGGGAAGGCGTCGACGGGGGCGGTGCCGAGGTAGCCGTCCTCGGCGGTGTTGCGGAACGGGAAGCGGCCCTGCCAGATGTTGCAGCGGTGTTCGCCACCCGGCGTGAGCTCGTCTCCCCAGGGGAAGCGCTTCTGGTCGAGGCCGCCGCGGGCCGCGTACTCCCATTCGGCCTCGGTCGGCAGCCGGGAGCCCTCCCACCGGCAGAACGCGAGCGCGTCGCCCCAGGAGACATGGACGACCGGGTGGTCCCCGCGGTCGTCGAGGTCGCTGCCGGGCCCTTCCGGCGCCGCCCAGTACGCGTCCTCCACCCCGCACCACCACGGCGTGCCCTCCGGCCGCGGTGACACCTTGCGCAACTCCCCCGGCACGAACTTGGCGAAGACGTACGACCAGCCGAACCGTTCGGCGTCGGTACGGTAGCCCGTCGCGTCCACGAACGCGGCGAAGCGTTCGTTGGTGACGCAGCGGGTGTCGATCTCGAACGGCCCGACGGTCACCTCGCGGACCGGGCCCTCACCGTCACCGGGGTTGGCGTCCGCGTCCTCACCGCCCATACGGAAGGTGCCGCCGGGCAACGCCACCTTGGTGCCGGAAAGCGCCGTGCCGCTGCCGGGAACGAGCGGCTCGGACGCGGCAGATGCCGCTTCGGAGGACCGGCCGGGTGCACAGCAATGCGAATTCACGCGGCCAGTACAACACGCCCCCCATGTGCCGAGGCGACCGAGTCAGCCCGGCGGCAGCGGCTGCTGCGCCCAGATCGTCTTGCCGTTGACGGTCTGCCGGCTGCCCCAGCGCTGGGTGAGCTGGGCGACGAGCAGCAGACCGCGGCCGCCCTCGTCGTAGACGTGCGCCCGGCGCAGATGCGGTGAGGTGGAGCTGCCGTCGGAGACCTCGCAGATCAGCGCGCGGTCGCGGATCAGGCGCAGCCGGATGGGCGGTTCGCCGTACCGGATCGCGTTGGTGACCAGTTCGCTGACGACCAGTTCGGTGACGAAGGCGGTCTCGTCCAGGCCCCAGTCGGTGAGCTGCTCGGTGGCGTACTGCCGGGTGGCGGCCACGATTTCGGGGTCCGGCTCGATGTCCCAGGTGGCCACCTGGTCGGCGCCGAGCGCACGGGTGCGGGCCAACAGCAGGGCCACATCGTCGGCGGGCTGCGGCGGGAGTACGGACTTCAGCACCGCGTCGCACAGGGCGTCCAGTGAGTCGGCGGGCACGGTCAGCGCACGGCACAGGTCGGCGATGCCGTGGTCGAGGTCGCGGTCACGTCCCTCGATCAGCCCGTCCGTGTAGAGGGCGATCAACGAGTCCTCGGGCAGCTCAAGTTCTGTCGCCTCGAAGGGCAGGCCGCCCACGCCGAGCGGCGGCCCGGCGGACATCTCGACGAGCTGAGTGGTGCCGTCGGGCAGGAGGACGGCCGGTGGCGGATGTCCGGCACCGGCCACGGTCAGCCGGCGCGAAACGGGGTCGTAGACCGTGTACAGACAGGTCGCCCCCAGCTCCGCAACGTCATCGGTGGTGCTCTCGTCCGTCGCCAGGTGCGTCACCAAGTCGTCGAGGTGGGTGAGGAGTTCGTCCGGCGGCAGATCCACGTCGGCGAGGGTCCGTACGGCCGTACGCAGGCGCCCCATGGTCGCGGACGACTGGAGGCCGTGCCCGACCACGTCACCGACGACCAGGGCGACCCGGCTGCCGGACAGCGGGATCACATCGAACCAGTCGCCGCCGATACCGGCCACCGCCCCGCTCGGCAGGTAGCGGTGGGCCACCTCCACGGCCGCCTGCCCGGGCAGCCCCCGTGGCAGCAGGCTGTGCTGCAGGGCCAGCGCGGTCGACCGCTCAAGTGCGAACCGGCGAGCGTTGTCCACACAGACGGCGGCCCGGCTCGCCAGTTCCTCGGACAGAACGACATCGTCACCAGCGTACGCATCCGGATTGGCAGCCCGCACGAAGACCGCGACGCCCAGTGTCGTGCCCCGGGCCCGCAACGGCACCGCCAGCATCGAGTGGACCCGCACGCCGTACTCACGGTCCTTGGCGCCCCGTGCCTCATGGCCGCTCAGCCACCGGTCGAAGTCCGCCTCCCCGGCCCCGCTGAGCACCGCGTGTCCGTCCAGCAGCGCTCGCGCGGGCGGGGAGAACGGCGGATAGGTGTCCGCCTCGCCCAGCTCGACGGCCGCCTCCGGGGTGCCCGTGGTGACGGACCGGTGTGCGACCCGGCGCAGCACAACATCGGTGCGCTGTGCGGCCGGCGGTTCGTCCGCTCCGAGGACCCAGTCGAGCAGGTCCACACTGGCGAAGTCGGCGAAGCGCGGCACCACGAGCCCCACCAGTTCCTCGGCGGTGCGCACCACGTCCAGGGTGGTGCCGATGGAGGCGGCGGCCTCGTTCAGCAGGGCCAGCCGCTGCCGGGCCCAGTGCTGCTCGCTGCTGTCGAACGCCGCCAGGGCGGTCCCGACCAGCTCGCCGGAGGGGTCCCGTACCGGCCACATCTCGATGTTCCAGGCGTGGTACCGGGTGCCGGAGGGTGCGCGGGTGAAGCTCTCGTACTGGACGGGTTCGCCGGTGTCTGCGACCTGGCGCAGATGCTGCAGGAAGCCTCGGCTGTGCTCGGCGTCCTCCACCGTGTCCGGGAAGTACCGGCCGACCAGGGTGTCCTCCGGGACGCCCATCACCTGGCAGGCCACATTGTTGAGCCGCAGGTAGTGCTGCCGGGTGTCGAAGACCGACATCGACATGGACGCCTGGTCGAAGGCCTGCGCCGCCAGACTGGGCCCTTTCCCGTCGGACCGCTCGGCGGTGACCACGAATCCGACCGCTTCACCGTCCGCGCCCAGCAGGGGGCTCGCCCTCAGGGCCAGCGCGAGGTGGGATCCGTCCCGGTGCCGCAGCACGACGGTGCCTGTCAGCGCGGTGACGATCCCGGACGGCACGTCCTCGGCGAGCAGCTCCCCCGCCGCCCGGCCCACGGCCTCCCCGGCCGCGTATCCCGTCAGCCTCCGGGCGGCGTCGCTCCACCCCGTCACCGTGCCCTGTGCATCAAGGATCGCCGAAGCGGCGACATGCTCCATACGCCCCAGAATGAGGGCATCGTGGCTTCCCATCAACCCGGCCGCCATGGGCGCCTCGGGCCCGCTGTCGTTGACAGGGGCTCGACAGGGACCTCAGAATCGCGGCATGACCAGGCACTGTTTCGACACGACGGGACCTCTGCGCGTCCCGGACCGGACCGGCTGCGAGCGCTCCGGCCGCTAGCTGTGCTGCCGCCGAGGCTCTGCCCCGGCCTTTCTTTCGCTCCACTGAGCCACGGCCGATTTCCGCCGCTTCCTCACGCGCGCGGCGCGAGCACACTTCTGCCGGTTCCCCCCTGCCTGCTCACACGAGGAGAGCCTTCATGACCGTCATCGACACGAAGCCCCCCACCCTGCGCGAGGCGCGGACGCTGCCGGACGGAATGTACGAGGGGCCGCGTACGCTGCGGCGCCTGCCCGAGGGGTGGCAGGAGCGCCCGTACGAACGCTTCGAGCTCGTGCCCCTGGGGCGCACGATCGGGGCCGAGGTGCGCGGAGTCGATCTCTCACGACCGGTGGAGCCCGCCCTGCGCCAGGAGTTGAACCGCGCCCTGCTGGAGTGGAAGGTGCTCTTCTTCCGCGGTGCGCACCTCACCTCCGTACAGCAGCGCGACTTCGCCAGGAACTGGGGCGAGTTGGAGACCAACCCCCTGCTCGCCACCGGCTCCACCGAGGACGTGGTGCGCTTCGACAAGGGCAGCGGCTCCACGCCGACCTTCGAGAACATCTGGCACGCCGATGTCACCTTCCGGGAGCGTCCCGCGCTCGGCGCCGTGCTCCAGCTCCGGGAGGTGCCGCCGTTCGGCGGGGACACGATGTGGGCGGACATGGCCGCCGCGTACGACAACCTGCCGCAGGAGGTGAAGGACCGCATCGACGGTGCCACCGCCGTGCACGACTTCATCCCCGGCTTCGCCCGCTTCTACGGGCCCGAGCGGCTCGCTCCGTTCCAGGACGCCTTCCCGCCCGTGGAGCACCCGGTCGTCCGCACCCACCCGGAGACCGGGCGTCGGCTGCTCTTCGTCAACGCCTCCTTCACGACCCGGATCACCGGGATGGAGCGTGGCGAGAGCGACCGGCTGCTGAGCTACCTGTGCCGGCAGGCCCATGTGCCGGAGTACCAGGTGCGCTTCCACTGGCAGCCGGGCGATGTCGCGTTCTGGGACAACCGAGCGACCCAGCACTACGCCGTCAACGACTACGCTCCGCACCGCCGCGTGGCGGAACGCGTCGCCATCGAGGGCGACCGGCCGTACTGATCCGTTCGCCTGCCGTACTGATCCGCTCCCCCGTACGGCAGGCAGGCAGCCAGGTCAGGCCTTGCCTGCCGCCGGGCCGGTCTTCTCTCCTGCGCCGAGTTCGGGAGAGTAGGAGAGGAAGTCGTCGACCATGCGGTGGAAGAGCGCGGCGAGCTGCTGGAGTTCCTGGGGTGACCAGTCGGACAGGGCCATCTGCATACCGCGGGCGCTCATCTCGCGGATGCGGTCGACGGCTTCCTGGCCGGCCGGGGTGATCTGGATGCGCTGGGCCCGGCGGTCGTCGGGGTCGGGTACGCGGGTGACGTATCCGGCCTTCTCCAGCTGCTGCACCTGCCGGGTCACGTGGGAGGCCTCCACGGCCAGCCGGTTCGCCAGCTCGCCGGGGCGCATCGGCTCAGAGTCGCCGATCTGCCGCAGGAGTGCCACGGCGGCACGGTCCAGCGGCACTCCGGCCAGCGCCATGAGCCGGTCGTGCTGACGCGTTCGGCCCATGAGATAGGCGACGCGCGTGAGCGCCCGCTCGATCTCGATCACTTCCGTGGAGGCGGGTGTGGTTGCCGCAGATGGTGTGGACATACGCATCACTTTACCATCTTATTGCGTAACTCAAGTAAGTTCTGCCGAGTGTTTACCTGGACGCCGGTGCTCCATCCAGGCCGAACGATTCGCGATGGCCTGCCGCCACGGCCGGATCGCCTTCGGCGTCATCCCCACGGCGAGGGCACCCACCAGGCGGTCACCGCTTCGGTAAGCGACCAGGAACCGGCGTGCGTCCAGATCCCCTTCCACGACGGCGATCTCATCGTGGCCGCGCAGATGTCCGTACGCCTGGATCTTCATGTCGTACTGGTCGGACCAGAAGTACGGGATCGGGGCGAACGGCTTGCGCGCGCCCGGGTTCAGCAGGTTGCGGGCGGCCGCCATGCCCTGCTCGGCGGCGTGGGTGCGGTGCTCGATGCGCATCGACGTACCGAACAGCGGGTGGTGCCAGCGGGCGACATCGCCGGCCGCGTACACCCTCAGTGCGGCTTCGCAGTACTCGTCGCACACCAGCCCGTCCCCCACCGCCAGGCCGCTGTCCGCGAGCCACTCGGTGTTGGGCAGGGAGCCGATGGCGACCAACACCTCGTCCGCCTCGACGAGTTCGCCGTCCCCGAGCCGTACGCCGTCCTCCGTCACCTCGGTCACGGTGACCCCGGTGCGCAGATCGACCCCGTGGTCCAGGTGCGCCCCGGACAGTACGCGCCCGACCTCCTCACCGACCGCATGGGCCAGCGGCACCGGTGCCGGTTCCAGGAGGACGACCTCGCAGCCGAGGGCCCGGGCCACCGCGGCGGCCTCCGCCCCGAGGAATCCGGCACCGACCACGACCAGGCGGCGCCCCGGTTCCAGTTGCTCCCGCAGGGTCAGGGCGTCGTCGAGGGTGCGCAGCACATGCGCGCCCTCACCGGGCAGGCGGCGCGGCCGGACGCCCGTGGCCACGATCAGACCGTCGTACGGCAGCCGGGTCCCGTCGGCCAAGTGCACTGTGCGCTCGGCGAGTTCGAGGCCGGTCGCGGCGGCGCCGAGACGCAGGTCGAGGCCGAGGGCGTCGAGGTCGGTCGGTGTGCGGAGGGCCAGCCGCTCGGTGGGCCACTCGCCGGACAGGAGCTGCTTGGACAGCGGCGGACGGTCGTACGGAGCGTGCGGTTCGTCCCCGACGAGGGTGAGCGTGCCGTCGTAGCCCTCCCGGCGCAGCGTCTCGACCGCCGCGAGACCGGCGGCCGAGGCACCGACGACCACGATCTGCCTCACTCCTCCACCAGTCGGATCGCCGCGGCCGGGTAGATCGCCACGGCCTCGCGCACTTCGTCCAGGAGGTCGTCGTCAGGCGTCTCGGCCAGCAGGATGGCGACGCCGTCGTCGTCCCGCTGGTCGAAGACGTCCGGGGAGGCCAAGACGCACTGCCCCGCTGCCACGCATTTCGGCTCGTCCAGTTCCACGCGCATGGTTGTTTCCTTCCTTGGTACGGAGTGGGTCACCAGGTGACGGGCAGGGAGTGGACGCCGTAGGTGGTGCCGGTGCGATCGAACTCCAACTGGTCGATGGTGGTGGCGAGTTGGAGGGTGGGGATACGGCGGTAAAGGGTGCCGTAGACGACCTGGAGCTCCAGGCGGGCGAGGTTCTGGCCCAGACACTGGTGGGGGCCGTAGCCGAATGCCTGGTGCTGGCGCGCGGGGCGGCTCAGGTCCAGCCGCTCGCTCTCGGGGAACGCCTCCGGGTCCCAGTTCGCGGCGTGCAGGTCGAAGATGATGCCGTCCCCGGCACGGATGACGACGCCGCCGATCTCGATGTCCTCCTTGGCGATCCGGCGGACACCGGTCTGCAGGATGCTCAGATAGCGCAGCAGTTCGTCCACCGCGCCCGCGATCACCTTCGGATCGTCGGTGTCGCGCAGCACGGCGAACTGGTCGGGGTTCTGCAGCAGCGCGAGCGTGCCGAGGCTGATCATCGTCGCGGTGGTCTCGTGGCCCGCGATGAGCATGGCGACGCCCATGTTGACGGCCTCGACGTGGGCCATCTCGCCGGCCTTGACCCGGCCGGCCATCTCGGACAGCACGTCGTCGCCCGGGTTCTCGAGCTTCTCCCGGAACAGGGTGTCCAGATACTGGGCCAGCTCGCGGCTCGGCACCATCGCCTCCTCCGCCGAGAGGGAGCTGTCGAGGACGCGGCCGGCGTTGCGCTGGAAGAACGCGTGGTCCTGGTACGGAACGCCGAGCAGTTCGGCGATAACCAGCGACGGCACCGGCAGCGCGAGCGCGGTGAGCAGGTCGGCTGGGTTCGGCCCGGCCAGCATGTCGTCGATCATGCCGTCGACCATCTTCTGGATGGCGGGCCGCATGGCCTCGATCCGCTTGACGACGAACGGCCCGTTGACCGTGCGGCGCAGCCGGGTGTGCTCCGGCGCGTCGGTGTTGGTGATCATCTTCGGGGTGTGAGGAGCGATCTGCGCCCGGTGCGCGTTGACGTACGGAAAGCCCGGCTCGCAGTCGTCGTTGCTGACCCGCGGGTCGGTCAGCAGGGCGCGCTGGTCGGCGTGCCGGGTGACCAGCCAGGGCGTGCCGCCGTTCCAGATCCGTACCTTGCTGATCGTTTTCTCCGCCCGCAGGGGCTCCACGGCGGGAGGCGGGGCCAGCGGGCACTCCGATGCTCGGGGCATCGGGTACTCGGGAAGCGGCGCGGTCGCGTGCACGGGACAGCCGGTCATGGTGTCGGCCATGTCTCTCCTCGGCGGTGGGGGCTCCGAAGGGATCGGATCTGAGACCGGGGACGACCGGGGACACGGTGGTCGACGGCCTCGATGAGGACATGGAAGCGGACCGGACTGACACCTTCCGGTCAGTTGCCTGACAGAGAACTGACGTGAGCCAGATCACGCGCGAGCGCCACCGCGCGGGCACGCGAGCCACAAGGGCACAGACATACCAGCCGGAGTACGGGAAGCGGGAGGTGCCGCTCGCCGGCCGGCGGAGGGTTCCGTCCCCGCCGATACAAGCCTGCCGCCCGCGAACGCCGCGCACCCTGGGCCGAAGGTCCCTTGTCACGGCCGATCGGCCTCACTCGCGCAGGCCGTGACATGGGTTCGGCTGTGCCCGGCGGCATCAGGACGGCCATTCGGGACCCGTCCCGCGGCGCCCTCAATAGACTCGCCGCCCGGTCTCCGGACGAGCCGCGAAAGGGATGGACACCATGGCGAGGCTGACCACGGCAGGACGTACGGGACGACTGGCGGGCGGTGCTCTGCTGGCGACGCTCGCCATACTGACCGTGACCGGCTGCGGCGGTTCCGGCGAGGACTCCGGGGATTCCGCCGCGGGCGCGGGCGCCGGCAACACCGAGTCCCCGGACTCCAGTACTGACAGCACCCCGAAGAGCCCGTCCCCCGCCACCTCCAGCCCGTCCCCGACGGTAACGACGGCGGACGGAACCGACCCCGGCGCCTGCACCGACGGCAACTGCGAGATCGCGGTGTCCAAGCCGGTGACGATCCACTTCAAGATTCCGGACGGTCCCGCCAAGCTGTCCGTGACCAAGGTCGGCAAGAACGAGGTCGGCTACAAGGTGACCCAGGGCACCAGCACCAACGGCAGCTCGGCCGGCGGCACGGCGAGCGGCGAGGGCAGCGGCTGCATCACCTTCTTCTACAGCAACGGCAGCGGCACCCAGTGCGGAGCGGCCGGGGAGCCGCCCACCAAGGAGGCCGGCACGGTCGCGCTGCAGCTGGTGCCGGGCCCCGACGGCACCGCGATCCTCCGCCTCGTCTCGGGCTGACGCTGACGCCGACAAGCAATACATGAAGTATCGCTCATATGGACATGGCTTTCATTTCCACCTAGCCTGGGGTCACACCGATTCGGCGCTGCCACAGGAGGTGATCCGCCATGGGTGGCCGGACGACCCGGCAGCGAATGGCGGTCCTGCGGGTGCTTCAGGGCTGCCAGGACTTCGTGTCGGCTCAGGAGTTGCACACCCTGCTGACCGCGGACGGCACCCGGATCGGGCTCACCACCGTCTACCGAGCGCTGCGCCAGTTGGAGGTGGCAGGCGGTGTCGACGTCGTACGGGACGACGACGGCGGGCGCCTCTACCGGCAGCGACCGGCGGACGGGCACCGCCACTACCTGATCTGCCGCTGCTGCGGCCGCAGTCAGCCGGTGGACTCGGAGGTCGTCGAGCGGTGGGCCGGGCGGATCGCGGCCGACACCGGGTTCGCCGCGGTGGAGCACACCGTCGAACTCACCGGCATCTGCGCCGGCTGCCGCCCCACCGTGGACGAAGGGGAACCACCGTGCCGCTGGGACCGCCCCCTGGACACCCCGGACCGGGCCCGCAGCCGAGCGAGTTGAGGCGACCGTCCGCGCGCCACTCAGGTACGCGCGGCGCTCAGCGCGCGGTGACCAAGTGACCGTCGCCCTGTCCGGCGGCGGCCCGCGCATCCAACTCGCCCCGGGCGCCTGCCACTTGGTGACCAGCGATCCGACGGAGTACGCCATTTAGTAATGGGATCCATTTTCATGTAGCGTCTGGTTCGCTCACTCACCAAGGAGGACCCCATGGCCGTTCCCAAGCGGAAGATGTCCCGCAGCAACACCCGTCACCGCCGCGCCCAGTGGAAGGCCAGTACTCCGCAGCTCGTGCCGGTCACGGTCGACGGGTCCGTCTACCAGGTGCCGCAGCGGCTGGTGAAGGCGTACGAACGCGGTCTGCTGCACCCCGAGGGCTGAGCGAGATGACGGACGACCGGCTGCCCGTGACCGTCCTGTCCGGATTTCTCGGAGCGGGCAAGACCACCCTGCTCAATCATGTCCTCGGCAACCGTGAGGGACTGCGCGTCGCGGTCATCGTCAACGACATGAGCGAGATCAACATCGACGCCGCCCTCGTGCGCGGTGGCGAAGCCGCCCTGTCGCGCACCGAGGAACGTCTGGTCGAGATGACCAACGGCTGCATCTGCTGCACGCTGCGCGACGATCTGCTGGAGGAGGTCGACCGGCTGGCCCGTGAGGGCCGCTTCGACTATCTCCTCATCGAGTCCAGCGGCATCTCCGAGCCGATGCCGGTCGCCGCCACCTTCGCCTTCGCCCGGGACGACGGGGCCGTACTCGGTGATCTGGCCCGGCTCGACACCATGGTCACGGTCGTCGACGCCGCGAACTTCCTGCCCGAGCTGACGGACGGCGACGAGCTCGCCGAGCGGGGCCTCGACCAGTACGAGGACGACGAGCGCACCGTCAGCGATCTGCTGATGGACCAGATCGAGTTCGCCGACGTCATCGTGCTGAACAAGCTCGACCTGGTCGACGACGAGAGCGCGGCCCGGCTCCGGGCGACCCTCACCCGCCTCAACCCGGTGGCGAGGATCGTTCCCGTCGCCCATGGCCGGGTGAACGTCGGCGAGGTGCTCGGCACCGGGCTGTTCGACCTCGATCGCGCCCAGCAGGCGCCGGGCTGGGTCATGGAACTCAACGGCGACCATGTCCCGGAGACCGAGGAGTACGGCATCTCCTCCACGGTCTTCCGCTCCCAAGTGCCGTTTCATCCGGGGCGGTTGTGGACGTTCGTCACCGAGGAGCTCGACAGCGGGGCCTTCGGGCAGGTGCTGCGGTCCAAGGGCTTCTTCTGGCTGGCGAGCCGCCCGCAGGTGACGGGGCTGTGGTCGCAGGCCGGTTCCGTCGCCCGCTTCGAGCCCTCCGGTGCTCGTGGCGCGGAGGGCCCCTCCGGGCAGGAGCTGGTGTTCATCGGCACCGGGTTGCGCGCCGAGGCGCTGCGGGCGGCGCTGGCCGACTGCCTCATGAGGGACGGCGAGAGCACGCCGCTCAGCGATCAGTTCCCCGCCTGGGACACGTACGGCATCGACGATGCCTGCGAGCAC
The DNA here is from genome assembly GCF_054783935.1 of Streptomyces pseudoechinosporeus. NCBI lineage: Bacteria > Bacillati > Actinomycetota > Actinomycetes > Kitasatosporales > Streptomycetaceae > Streptomyces > Streptomyces pseudoechinosporeus. The sequence continues at coordinate 612,452 of NZ_BAAGPS010000009.1, read as the reverse complement.
GAGCACTCCGAACTCGTGGCAGGAGCCTGAAGACTCCGGGTCGGGCGGTGGTCAGCCACGGCACTGCCCGACCCGGTACGGACAGCGATCCCGGAGGTTGGCATGACCGAGCGCGATGTACGCCTGGGCACGGTCCAGGAGACCCTGCTGATCCCGCTGTACGGCCGGGCGGTGGAGAACCGCAAGAAGGACGCCGCCCTGCGTGACGCACGGGCCGAGGAGATCGTCGCGGCGATCGACTACGACTTCACCCGCTTCGACAACCTGCCCAGCCTGGTCGGCACCGTGCTGCGCACCTCCCTGTTCGACCGATGGGTGACTGACTTCCTCGCCGAGCACCCCACCGGCACGGTGGTGGAGCTCGGCACAGGCCTCAACACGCGGTACGAGCGCGTCGACAACGGCAAGGCCCGCTGGCTCGACCTCGATCTGCCCGACGTGATCGAGCTGCGCCGCACCCTCTTCACGGACACCCCGCGCCGGACGATGATCGCCGCCTCGGTCACGGACGACGCCTGGGCCGACAGGGTTGCCGCCGGGTCCGACGGCCCGTACTTCTTCGCGGCCGAAGCCGTGCTGCCGTTCCTGGAGGAGCAGGACGTACGGCACGTCGTGGACCTGATCGCCGAGCGCTTCCCCGGCTCGCTGCTGGCCCTGGACACCGCCGGTCCCGGAATCGTCGGCGCCCAGGACCAGCACGACGCGCTGAGCAAGGTCGAGGCCCGTATGCGGTGGACCTGCGCGGACCCGGCCGAACTCGCCGACTGGCGGCCGGGAAGCCGGCTCCTCGCCTCCCACCGGCTCACCAGCCTGCCGCCGCGGATGCGCGAGGAGTTGCCTGCCGCGTACCAGGAGATGCTGACCGGCCTCGCCGACCAGCGGCTGCCCCAGGTGGACGAGTACTGGCTCAGTCTCGTCCAGCTGCCCTGACGGGGTCGCTGAGAGGCGTTCGCGTGCAACCTTCTTGCAACGGGGCAGGTGGTTGGCTGAGGCACGGTCGTGCCAGCGAGCGCCGAGGAGTGATGCACGGTGACCTCATCCGCCCCGCGCGTGGAGTTGACGTCCGCCGCCGCCGAGCTGCTGCGCCGCCTTCGTGCCGCTCACGGGCCGCTGATGTTCCATCAGTCCGGTGGCTGTTGCGACGGTAGTGCGCCCATGTGTTATCCGGAGGGCGAGTTCCGGACCGGTGGCTCCGATGTGCTGCTGGCCTCGCTCACCGTCGAGGGCGTTGACGAGCCGGTGTCGTTCTGGATGTCGAAGAGCCAGTTCGAGGTGTGGAGTCATACCCGGCTGATCGTCGACGTGGTGGAGGGGCGGGGCAGCGGCTTCTCGCTGGAGGCGCCCGAAGGGGTGCGTTTCCTGATCCGTTCGCGTCTTGTCGGCACGTAGCATCGTCACGGCTACCACCCTGTGGTGAACTCCCCTGTGTCCTGGGCTTGTTGAGGAGACGGCGGAGACAGCAGGGGGCGGCATGGGACGCGGACGGTTCAGAACCGCGCTGACGGTTCTCGCGGTTTGGA
>NZ_BAAGPS010000009.1:401591-610871 GCF_054783935.1 Streptomyces pseudoechinosporeus | reverse complement strand
GGCGTGGAGGGCGCCACGCCCTCGGTGACCCCGATCGCGATCGCGCCGGGCGTGAAGTACACGGAGTTCGACATTCCGGCCGCCAAGGGAATGGCGCACGCGCATGTGCTCAGTGTCGATCTCCGCGATCCCCGGGTGAGTGTCGACCTCATGCATCCCGGCGCGGTGGCGGCCCGCGCCCCCGTCTCTCAACTGGCCGACGCCCGCGGCGCTGTCGCGGGCGTCAACGGCGACTTCTTCAACATCACCGAGACCCAGCATCCGGGCGTCGAGGCGACCGGCGCGTCCGTCGGCCCGGCGATCGCGAGCGGGCGCACCCTCAAGGCGGCGGTTCCGGACGGTCAGCGCTTCGGTCCCGCTCTCCCGCCCGGTACGAGCACGAAGGACGTGCTGGGCGTGGGCGCCGACCGCCGGGCCCGCCTCGACAGCATGGCCCTCGACGGTTCGATCCGTACCAGTGAGGCACGGCTGCCGCTCGGCGGGCTCAACCAGTACGCGCTGCCGGTCGGTTCCGTCGGCGCGTTCACCTCGGACTGGGGCAGTGTCTCCCGGGTGCGGGCCACCTGCGGCACGGACACCGACCGGGCCGCACCCTGCAGTGCGGACACCTATGAGGTGACGGTCGAGGACGGCCGCGTCGTGTCCTCGGCCGACACGCCCGGCAGCGGTCCCATCGCGGCCGACACCACGGTCCTGGTCGGCCGGGAGGCGGGCGCCCAGCAGTTACGGAAGCTGTCGCTGGGCGAGCGGGTCACGGTGCGGCACCGCCTCGTCGCGGCCGCGTCCAGGATTCCGTACCGGTTCGTGGTGGGCGGCTACCCGGTCCTGAAGGGTGGTCAGCCGCTCGCCGGTCTCGACAACGCGACCTCGGCGGTGCGGACCGCGGCGGGCATCTCGGACGGCGGCAAACGGCTGACGCTACTCGCACTGGACGGGGCACCCGAATTCCGTACCGGTCTCACCATCGCCGAACTGGCCGCCACCATACGGCAGTTGGGCTCCGTCGACGCTTTCAGCCTCGACGGCGGCGGATCCACCACGCTGGTCGCCCGCGAGCCGGGCGCGGCTGCGGTGAGCGTACGCAACCATCCCAGCGCCGGAGCCGAGCGCCCGGTGCCGAACGGGATCGGGGTGTTCTCCCGGCCGTGAGCGGTCGTGGAGCAGTCGTGAGACCCCGCTGAGGGCTCAGGGGTTCAGGCCGCTGACCATGTCCGCTGTCGCCGAGATGCCGTCGTGGATGGTCGGCGCCAGGTCTGTGCTCGCGAGATAGAAACCGAGCAGGATGCACACCAAGGCGTGCGGGATCTTCAGCGTTTTATTGCGCATGAAGATCACCGCCAGTACCACGAGCAGCAGCACCACAGAGATGGAAATGGCCACCGTCAACCTCCTCCGCCACGCCCACATCGCGGCTTTCGGCCGCAAGTGTGGCGTAGCGGGGGGTTCGTCCGTGCGGCTGACGTGTCCGCCGAACGTGTGTTGACTGGCTGTGAAAGCGCTGGGCTACGACCGCTCGTTGGCGTCCAGGAACTTCTCGAGCCCTGCGAGATCATCGGTGTTGATGTAGTCGACGTCGGCGGCGAGGAGTTCGCCCCAGAGCGCGTCACGGGCTGGGCCCGCCAGGTCGGGCGTGGCCCAGAAGCGGACCTTCTGCCGGCGCGAGTGGGCCGCCGAGATGATGCCCCGCAGCTTCTGGCGCTCGGCTTCGGGGAACGGGCCGATGCCCTGCCAGGTGAAGTTGAGCGTCCAGTTGTCGCTGATCAGCGGGATGAAGGAGGCGGGCGCCGGGCTGCCGAGGTCGGCGAGTCGGCCGTCGTAGAAGGCGCGCCGCACGGTCTGGGCCTCCATCGGCGTACGGGCCGCACGGTCGCCGGAGATCACGGCCGTGACCGGGCCGGGGAAGACACGCCCGTACGCGTACGTCGTGAACAGGTGCTTGTAGCGGCGCAGATGGCGGTCGAGTTCGAGGTACGTCGAGGAGCCCTCGGTCTTGAGGTCGATGAGGAGCTGGATCGGCTTGCGGTAACCCCGGTACATCGAACCGTGGTTGGTCTTCACACGGCGGGCGAGCGGGTCGAGGTAGAGGGATTCGAGGGTGCGGGCCGGGTCGAGGTCGACCGCGTCGTGGGCCACCAGGAGCTGGTCGCCGACGAGAAAGATGTCGGCCTCGAGGCTGCCGAATCGGTGGTCCAGGGCGTCCAAGAGGGGCCTGGGGTGCAGGTAGTCGTTGTGCGCGTGGGCACGCCACAGCGGGCGCGGGCCGTGCTTCCGCTCGCCTGCCTGTGCGTACGCGGGCGCGGCGACCGAGCCCGCGAGGGCGCCACCGAGGATGGTGAGTGCTCTGCGGCGGGTGGTGAGGGCCATACTCTGCCTCCCTGAGAGTGCCGTGAAGGAACCTCAGCGAGTATGCGATGCAGAAGGGTCCAACGAGCAGGGCCATGCGGGGAGTTGGCCGGACTGCCGCTGTGCGTTCACTTCGTCCGCGCGGAGCACACCGAAAAGCCCGCCCCGGGTGGGGCGGGCTTCTCACAGGTGTGAGCAGGTGTACGTCAGGGTGCTTGGAGGTCGACCAGTTCGGCCAGTGCCTCGCGGTGGCCGCCCGCCGTTCCGTACGCGATCGAGTCGGCCTTGGCCCGCTTCAGGTACAGGTGCACGGGGTGCTCCCACGTCATGCCGATGCCGCCGTGCAACTGCACTGCCTCCTCGGCGGCGTGGACCGCGACGGGCGCCGCGTACGCCTGGGCGACGGCGACCGCCACGTCCGCGTCCGTGCTTCCGGTGGCCAGCGCGTCGGCGGCGTTGCGGGCCGCGGCGCGCGCGTGGACGACTTCCAGCCACAGCTGGGCGAGCCGGTGCTTGAGGGCCTGGAAGCCGCCGACGGGCCGGTTGAACTGCTTGCGCTCCTTCAGATAGCGGACTGTCTCGGTCAAGCACCAGTCGGCGAGGCCGAGTTGCTCGGAGGCGAGCAGTCCGGCTCCAGCCCGCAGGGCTCGTCGTACGGCGGGTTCGGCGTCCCCTAGGAGGCGGCCGGCCGCGCCCTCCAGCACCACCGTCGCCACCGGTCGGGTCAGGTCCAGGGACACCCGCGGGCTGACGGTCACGGCGTCGGCCTCTACCGCGTACAGGCCGCCGTCGTCCGCGGGCACGAGCAGTACGTCGGCGACGGCCGCGTCCGCGATGCCGGTCAACTCCCCGTGCAGGGCGCCGTTCTCGTGTCGTACGACCTGGTAGGCGGCGCCAGGAGCGACGTTCAGCGCGACGGCGAGGGCGCCGATCCGCCGCCCGGACGCCAGCTCGCTGAGGAGTTCGTCGGCCTCGTACGCGAGGAGGGCCTCAGTGGCGACGACGGCGCTCGTCAGGTAGGGCACAGGCGCGACCGTGCGACCCAACTCCTCCAGCACCACGGCGACTTCGCGATGACTTGCGCCCTGGCCGCCCGACGACTCGGGGACGAGGAGGCCCGCAAGACCCATGCCGTCGCTGAGGGCCTTCCACAGCTCGGGATCGTGCGGCGTGCCGGACTCCACGCGGGCGATGACGTCCGCCGTGTCGCAGTGGTCGGTGAGCAGGTCGCGTACGGCCGCGCGCAGCGCCTCTTCCTCCTCCGAGTACAGCAGATCAGTCATCGCGCAAGGTCCTTCCAGGCGACGTCCTTGTCGGTGCGCGGCTCGGCGGGCAGGCCCAGGACGCGCTCGGCGACGATGTTCAGCAGGACTTCGTTGGTCCCGCCCTCGATGCTGTTGCCCTTGGAGCGGAGGTAGCGGTAGCCGGCGTCGCGCCCGGTGAAGTCGACGAGTTCGGGGCGCCGCATCGTCCAGTCGTCGTACAACAGGCCTTCCTCGCCGAGGAGTTCGACCTCCAAGCCGCTGATCTCCTGGTTGAGACGCGCGAACGCGAGCTTCAGTCCGGAGCCCTCGGGGCCGGGCTGGCCCGCGACGAGCTGCTGGCGCAGCCGCTCGCCGGTGAGGCGCGCGACCTCGGCCTCCACCCACAAGGTGAGAAGCCGCTGGTGGAGGTCGTGGGTGCGCAGTTCGGGACGCTCACGCCAGGTCTTCGAGACCGGGCCGATCATGCCGCCCTCGCGCGGGATGCGCATACCGCCGATGGACACACGCTCGTTCATCAGCGTCGTCTGCGCGACCCGCCAGCCGTCGCCGATCTCCCCGAGACGGTGGCTGTCGGGGATGCGGACGTCGGTGAGGAACACCTCGTTGAACTCGGCCTCGCCGGTGATCTGGCGCAGCGGACGCACCTCGACACCGGGGTCGGTCATGTCGCAGATGAAGTACGTGATCCCACGGTGCTTGGGCACGTCCGGGTCGGTACGGGCGATGAGGATGGCCCACCGAGCGACATGGGCGCTGGACGTCCACACCTTCTGCCCGTTGACGACCCAGCTGTCGCCCTCTCGTACGGCACGCGTGCCCAGCGCGGCCAGGTCGGACCCCGCACCCGGTTCGCTGAACAGCTGGCACCAGACCTCCTCGCCCACCCAAAGGGGCCTGAGGAAGCGGCTCTTCTGCTCCTCCGTACCGAATGCGAGGATCGTCGGCGCCGCCATGCCGAGTCCGATACCGATGCGCCGCGGGTCGTTGTCGGGGGCGCCCGCGGCCTCCAACTCGGCGTCCACGACGGCCTGGAGAGAGCGCGGCGCGCCGAGTCCGCCGAGGCCCTCCAGGTAGTGCACCCAGGCGAGTCCGGCGTCGAAGCGGGCCTTGAGGAAGTCGAGGCGGTCGGTGGTGGCAGGAGGATGCGCGGCCAGCAACTGCTGCGTACGGTCCCGCAGTTCGGCAGCGTCGGTCATGCCGCTGCCCCTTCGGTGAGACCGGGGATCACGGCGACGCGCCCGGTGGTGACCCCGTCGGCGACGCGCTGCACGGCCGCCGCCGCACCCTCCAGCGCTACACGCTCGCTGACCAGCGGCTTGATCGCACCGCGGGCGGCCAGTTCGGTGAGCTGCTCGTGGCAGCGCAGGACCAGCTTCGGGTTCTTGGTGTTGTAGAGGCCCCAATGCAGGCCCACGATCGAGTAGTTCTTCACCAGGGCGTGGTTCAGGGCCGGACTGGGAATGGAACCGCTCGCGAAGCCCACGACCACGATCCGCCCCTCGAAGGCGACGACCTTGGCGGACTGCGCGTACGCTGCACCGCCGACCGGGTCGTAGATCACGTCCGCGCCCCGGCCGCCGGTGGCCTCCTTCACGGCGCCGACGACGTCCTCGGCGCGCCGGTCGATGACGACGTCACACCCCAGCTCCCGTGCCACGTCCGCCTTGTCGGACCCGCCCACGACCCCGATGACCGTGGCGCCCGCGGCCTTGCCGAGCTGCACGGCCGCGCTGCCGACCCCTCCTGCGGCAGCGTGGACGAGCAGCGTCTCGCCGGCCTCAAGACCTGCCCGGCGGTGCAGTCCGAACCATCCCGTCTGGTAGCCGATGTGCAGCGCCGCGGCCTCGGCGTCGTCGAGCGCCTCGGGGGCGGACAGCACGGCCGCGGCGTCCGCGATCGCGTACTCGGCGAAGCCGCCGTACGGCAGCGCGGGATTGCCGATGACCCGCCGCCCGTCCTCGGTCTCACCGCAGATCTCCACGCCGGGCGTGAATGGCAGCGGCGGCCTGATCTGGTACTGCCCGCGGCACAGCAGGGCGTCCGGGAAGTTGATGTTCGCGGCGCGCACCTTGAGCAGGACCTGGCCCTCACCGGGCACCGGCCGCTCCACGTCGTCGAGGCGCATCACCTCGCTCGGCTCGCCGTTCTGGTGCACTTGCCATGCCTGCATGCGGGGCCTCCACGGCGCTGTGTTGGTCTTGTTCGCCTCCGGGGCGCCACAGTCTGTGCCGAGAGCGCGACCGGACTCCAGCACATACTAAGCGGTCGCTTGGACTTCTGTGAACCACCGACGTCAGCCGTCTTCGCGACCCCGCTTGGGCCGCGCCCGTACGTGCATCCGCTCTCCCTGCGGCCCGAAGATACTGAGGAACTCCACCGGCCCCTCCCCCGTCGACCCGAACCAGTGCGGTACGCGCGTGTCGAACTCGGCGGCCTCTCCCGGGCCGAGCACGACGTCATGATCGCCGAGGACGAGCCGTAGCTTCCCGGAGAGCACGTACATCCACTCGTAGCCCTCGTGCACGCGCGGGTCCGGCTGGATGGAGCGTGCGGGTTCCAGCACCTTGTAGGCGAGGAGTCCGCCGGGCTGGCGGGTGAGCGGCCAGTGGGTCCGGCCGCCCCGCACGATCGGTTTGGAGCGGACGCGTGGGTCGCCCACCGGTGGTGCGCCGACCAGTTCGTCGAGGGGCACCTGGTGGGCGCGGGCGATGGGCAGCAGCAGTTCCAGGCTGGGTTTGCGCAGACCAGACTCCAGCCGGGAGAGGGTGCTCACGGAGATGCCGGTGGCCTCGGACAGACCCGCCAGGGTCGCGCCCCGCTCCTTCCTGATCCGTCGCAGCCGGGGGCCGACTCCCGCCAGAACCTCGTCGGTGTCCCGCTCGTTCAGATCCGTCCCGTGCTCACTCTCTCGCTCACTCATGCGTCTATTGCAGTTTCGGCAAAGGTGTTTGTCAATGCGGCAGCAGTTGGGCGACCTTGTGCGTGGAGGTGGTCACCATGACCGATCGTTACGAAGTGGTCGTCGTCGGAGGCGGCGCGGCCGGGCTGTCCGCCGCGCTCGTACTGGGACGCGCGCGGCGCCAGGTGCTCGTCGTCGACGCGGGCGAGCCGCGCAACGCGCCCGCCGCGCACATGCAGGGCTATCTGTCGCGGGACGGGATGTCGCCCGCCGAGTTCCTCGCCGAGGGGCGGCGGGAGATTCAGCGATACGGGGTCGAGCTGGTACGGGACCGTGCGGTGGACGTCGCGCGGGACGACGCCGGGGAGTTCGACGTGACGCTGGCGTCCGGGCGTTCGGTGCACGCCCGTCGGCTGGTCGTCGCGACCGGGCTTGCGGACGAGTTGCCGTCGGTGCCCGGGGTCGCGGAGCGCTTCGGGCGGGATGTGCTGCACTGCCCGTACTGCCACGGCTGGGAGGTTCGCGACCAGGCGTTCGGGGTGCTCGCGACGTCCGTCATGAGCGTGCACCAGGCACTGATGGTCACGCAGTGGTCCAAGGACGTTTCCTTCTTCCTCCACACGGTCGCCGAGTCCGAGCTCTCGGACGAGGACCTGCGCCACCTGGCCGCGGCCGGGGTGAACGTGGTTCCCGGCGAGGTGGCGGCGCTCGTCGTCTCGGACGATCGGCTCACCGGGGTGCGTCTTGCGGACGGGTCCGAGCACGAGCGCTCCGTGGTGTTCGTGGCGCCGCGGGCCGTACCGCGTACGGGGCTGCTGGAGCAGCTCGGTGCCGACCTGGAGGAGACGCCGTTCGGCGTGTACGCGGCCGTGGACGAAGCGGGTCGCACCAGCGTGCCGGGCGTCTGGGCGGCGGGCAATGCGGTGGGGTTCGCGGAGCAGGTGATCAACGCGGCTGCGTTGGGCTATCGGGCGGGAGCCATGATCAACGGGGATTTGCTGTTCGCGGACATCGCCTCCGGCGGTTGAGCGGGTTGCCTCCGGCGGTTGGGCGGGGCGCCTTCGGGGGTGGGGTGTTGAGTTCGTGGGCGACTGCGGGTGCGTCGTGGCTGGTCGCGCAGTTCCCCGCGCCCCTGAAAAGCCTGCGGCTCCCCGCGTCCCCAGAAAAGTTCGCGCCCAGAGCAATTCCGCGCCCCGGGCGAGCCCGCCCCGGGGGAGCCCGCACCCCGACGAACCCCGCAGCTTCCCTCCGGCGGGAGGGGCCGTGGGCCGGTGCGTCGTATGCCCGTCGCTTAGGTTCTGTCTCAGGCCACCCGCACCCTGTACCAGCAAAGGGCCGTACGCCCGGCCTGCGACGGGCTGACGCACCGGCCCACGGCCCCGACCCACCACGCACCTAAGGGGCGCGGGGAACGGCGCGACCAGCCACAACGCACCCGCACCCGCCCAACCGCCGGAGGCACCCCGCACACGAGACACAATGGCTCCATGCTGTTCGCCCGGCTCGCTCGCGTGTCTCAGGAGGTCGCCGCCACCTCGGCACGGTCCCGAAAGATCGGCTTGCTGGCCGAGCTGTTCCGGGACGCCGAGGCCGAGGAGGCGCCGATCGTGATCCCGTACCTGGCGGGACGCCTCCCGCAGGGACGGATCGGCGTCGGCTGGAAGGTGCTCAGCCGCCCCGTCACCCCAGCCGAGGAGCCCACGCTCAGCGTGCGTGACGTGGACGCCCGACTGACCGCGCTCGCCGCCGTCTCCGGCACCGGCTCGCAGGCCGAACGCCTGTGCCTGGTTGGAGAGTTGATGGCGGCGGCCACCGCGGACGAGCAGCGGTTCCTGTTCGGCCTGCTCAGCGGAGAGGTACGGCAGGGCGCTCTCGACGCCGTCGCCGTCGAGGGGCTCGCCGAGGCGACCGGGGCGCCCTCCGCGGACGTACGGCGCGCGGTGATGCTGGCCGGTTCGCTGCAGACTGTGGCGCAGCGGCTGCTGGCGGACGGCCCGGAGGCGCTCGACGAGTTCCGGCTCACCGTCGGCCGTCCGGTCCTGCCCATGCTGGCGCACAGCGCCTCGTCCGTGACGGAGGCGATCGGCAAGCTCGGCACCTGCGCCGTCGAGGAGAAGCTGGACGGCATCCGCGTCCAGGTCCACCGCGACGGCGACGACATACGTATCTACACGCGCACGCTGGACGACATCACCGACCGGCTGCCCGAACTCACCTCCGCCGCAAGGGAGTTGACGGGAGAACAGTTCATCCTGGACGGCGAGGTCATCGCGTTCGACGAGGGCGGACGGCCGAAGTCCTTCCAGGACATCGCCGGACGGGTGGGCTCCCGCGTGGACGTCGGCACGGCGGCCGAGGCCCTGCCCGTCTCCCCCGTCTTCTTCGACGCGCTGTCCGTGGATGGTCAAGACCTGCTCGACCTGCCGTTCGCCGACCGCCACGCGGAGCTGGCCCGGCTGGTGCCCGAGCCGATGCGGGTGCGGCGCACGCTCGTGGCGGATCCGGCGGACGGCGAGGCGCGCGAGGCCGCGGAACGGTTCCTCGCGGACACGCTGAAGCGTGGCCACGAGGGCGTCGTACTGAAGGGCCTCGACGCCCCCTACAGCGCGGGCCGGCGCGGTGCCTCATGGCTGAAGGTCAAACCCGTACACACGCTGGACCTGGTGGTGCTGGCCGCCGAGTGGGGGCACGGGCGGCGCACCGGCAAGCTGTCCAATCTGCATCTGGGGGCGCGGAATCCGGACGGCTCGTTCGCCATGCTGGGCAAGACGTTCAAGGGGATGACGGACGCGATGCTGGACTGGCAGACCGAGCGGCTGCGCGAGCTCGCCGTCGAGGACAACGGCCATGTGGTGACCGTCCGGCCCGAGCTCGTCGTCGAGATCGCCTACGACAGTCTGCAGAAGTCCACCCGCTACCCGGCCGGCGTCACGCTCCGCTTCGCCCGCGTCGTCCGCTACCGAGAGGACAAGACCCCGGCGGAGGCCGACACCGTCGAGACGCTGCTCGCCGCGCACCCGGAGGTGACCCGGTGAAAGTCCCTCGCCGCAGCGCGGGCCTGCTGCTGTTCCACCACACCGGCGACGGCCTGGAAGTACTGCTCGGCCATATGGGCGGCCCGTTCTGGGAACGGCGTGACGCCGGCGCGTGGACCGTACCGAAGGGTGAGTACGAGCCCGACGAGCCGGCCTGGGACGCGGCCCGCCGGGAGTTCCGCGAGGAACTGGGCCTGGAGCCGCCCGACGGCGAGGCCGTGCCGCTCGGCGAGGTCCGGCAGGCGAACGGCAAGATCGTCACCGCGTGGGCGATCGAGGCCGACCTCGATCCGGCGACGGTGGTCCCGGGAACGTTCGAGATGGAGTGGCCGAGGGGCTCGGGACGCGTTCAGGAATTCCCCGAGCTGAGCCGGGTGGAGTGGTTCGGGCTCGACCGGGCGCGAGCCGTGATCGTCAAGGCGCAGGCAGAGTTCCTGAACCGCCTCGGAGAGCGAGTCGGCTAGAACGCCTGCACCTGGGTACGCGGATCCGACAAGGTCCGGTGCACCACGCGGAGCCCGTATGAGGAGGTCAGTCATGCCCATCGCGACGGTGAACCCGGCGAACGGCGAGACGCTCAAGACCTACGACGCCCTCGGCGCCGAGGAGATCGAGCGCAGGCTCGCGAGCGCCGACGCCGCATTCCGTACGTATCGCACCACCTCGTTCGCCGAGCGCGCACGGCTGTTGCGCCGGGCCGCCGAGCTGCTGGAAGAGGACGCGCGGGACACCGCCCGCGTGATGACCACGGAGATGGGCAAGCCGATCACGCAGGCCCGCGCGGAGGTCGCGAAGTGCGCGAAGGCGATGCGCTGGTACGCCGACCACGCCGAGGAACTTCTCGCCGACGAGGAGGGCCCGGAGTCGGAGGCCCGGGACTCCGGCGCCTCCAGGGTGATCGTGCGCTACCGGCCGCTCGGCCCGGTGCTCGCGGTGATGCCGTGGAACTTCCCGCTCTGGCAGGTGATCCGGTTCGCCGCGCCCGCGCTGATGGCCGGGAACGTCGGGCTGCTCAAGCACGCCTCGAACGTGCCGCAGACCGCCCTCTACCTGGAGGATCTGTTCCACCGGGCGGGCTTCCCGGAAGGCTGCTTCCAGACGCTGCTCATCGGCACCGGCGAGGTCGAGGGCATCCTGCGCGACGAGCGGGTCAGGGCGGCCACGCTCACCGGCAGCGAACCGGCGGGCCGCGCGGTCGCCTCGGTCGCCGGTGACGAGGTCAAGAAGACGGTGCTGGAGCTGGGCGGCAGCGATCCGTACGTGGTGATGCCGTCGGCCGACCTCGACCGGGCGGCGAAGACGGCGGTGACGGCCCGTGTGCAGAACACCGGGCAGTCATGCATCGCCGCCAAACGGTTCATCGTGCACACGGACGTGTTCGACGCCTTCGCCGAGCGCTTCACGGCGGGCATGAAGGCGCTGAAGGTCGGCGACCCGATGGACGAGGACACGGACGTCGGCCCGCTCTCCAGCGAGCAGGGCCGCGACGGCCTGGCGGAGCTGGTGGACAAAGCGGTGGAGAGCGGCGCGACGGTGCTGTGCGGCGGCGTACGGCCCGACCGGCCCGGCTGGTACTACCCGCCGACGGTCCTCACCGACGTCACCCCCGCTATGCGCATCCACCGCGAGGAGACCTTCGGCCCGGTCGCCACGCTCTATCGTGCCGCCGGCCTCGACGAGGCGGTGGCGATCGCCAACGACTCGCCGTTCGGGCTGAGTTCCAACGTCTGGACCCGCGACGAGGCCGACATCGACCGCTTCGTACGCGATCTGGAAGCGGGCGGTGTCTACGTCAACGGGATGACGGCGTCCCACCCGGCGTTCCCCTTCGGCGGGGTCAAACGGTCCGGCTACGGGCGTGAGCTGTCGGGACACGGAATCCGCGAGTTCTGCAACATCACCACCGTATGGCACGGAGCGTGAGCGTTCCGCAGTTACGATCGCCTGTGTGAACCGCGAAGTGACCCTCCCTCTGATCGTCGACGACCGCGGCACTTTGCAGGTGGCGGCCGCCGACGTCAGCAAGCTGCTGCGCACGGTCGGCGGCCGATGGCTGCATCTGGTCGAGGCCGGTCAGGAGGGCCTCGACGAGGACACCGTGGCGACCCTCACGATCGAACTCGCCAAGCTGGCCGACCGTATCGACGTGGCCTGCATCGCCCACAGCAGCGGAACATCGCCCGACTAGCACTGGCCGGCTAGGACTCGCCCCGGTCCAGCTCCCACAGCGTGTGCCAGAACATCTCCTCGTAGCGCTGCAGCAGGCGTCCGTACCGGTGGACCGCCTCCTCGCTGATCGACTCGGCGTCGAACCCGGCCTGTACGGCGGCCACCGCCTTCTGCTCCAGGTCGGGCGAGGGCTCGGCGAAGAGGTCGAAGAAGCCGCAGGCCTCGTCGTCGAAGCCGTACTGGCGGCGCAGCGCCTCGGCGATGGTGGCGCAATAGCCGCCCCAGGCCGAGAAGTTGGCGCTCAGCGCGAGCACCACGTCGGCCGGTGCACCGTTCAGGGCGAGCCAGGCGACGTACGCGGGATACGCCTGCGCCCCCGCCAGCGGCTCGTACGCCGCGATCCGCGCCTCATCGGCTCCGCAGGCGGCGAGCAGCGGGCCGAGCCGGTCATGGGCCAGCGCCTCGCCCTCCGCAAGCATGGTGAAGAAGGCGGCGCACTCGGGCTCGGCGGCCGACCGTTCCGCCAGATGCAGGAACGCCCGGCGGTCCGCGGCGATCACATAGCGCTGTTCCAGAGCGAGAGTGGCGAGGGTGTCGCGCCGTGCCGCGCCCCGGCCGATCAGTGGCAGCAGCCGGTTGGAACGGGGGTCGGGGGCGAGCTTTCCGGTGATGGTCTCCAGCAGTTCCCTGGCTGTCCGCGTCATCGCCGCACTCCTTCGGCTCGGCTGCGCTGCCTTCCCGTACTCCTCAGGTTCTCACGGCGCCGCCGAGCGCTCAGGTGCCGTCAGCGGATCGGCATACCCGCGAGGGTGCGGGCGATCACCAGGCGCTGGATCTCGCTGGTGCCTTCGAAGATCGTGTAGATCGCGGCGTCCCTGTGCATGCGCTCGACCGGGTACTCGCGCGTGTACCCGTTCCCGCCGAGGATCTGGATCGCCTCCGCCGTCACCTTCTTCGCGGTCTCACTCGCGAAAAGCTTCGACATGGAACCCTCAGCCGCGGTGAACGGCTTCCCGTTGACCGCCATCCAGGAGGCACGCCACACCAGCAGCCGGGCCGCATCGATCGACGTACGCATGTCGGCGAGTTGGAAGGCGACACCCTGGTTGTCGATGATCGGGCGACCGAACTGCTCGCGCGTCTTGGCGTAGTCGAGGGCGACCTCGTACGCGGCCCGGGCCGTGCCCACGGCCATGGCGCCGACAGCGGGGCGGGAGGCCTCGAAGGTGGCCATGGCCGCGTTCTTCACGCGTTCCTCGCCCGCCTTCGCCTTCTCACGGGCGCGGGCGAGCCGCTCGTCCAGCTTCTCCTTGCCGCCGAGCAGGCAGGAGCCGGGGACGCGGGCGTCCTCCAGGACGACCTCGGCGGTGTGCGAGGCGCGGATGCCGTGCTTCTTGAACTTCTGGCCCTGGGACAGGCCCGGCGTGTTCGGCGGGACGATGAAGGAGGCGTGGCCCTTGGAGCCGAGCTCCGGGTCGACGACGGCGACCACGACGTGGACGTTGGCGATGCCGCCATTCGTCGCCCAGGTCTTGGTGCCGTTGAGGACCCACTCGTCCTTGGCCTCGTCGTAGACGGCACGGGTGCGCATGGAGGCCACGTCGGAGCCGGCGTCGGGCTCGGAGGAGCAGAAGGCGGCGACCTTGACATCGCCCGCGTCGCCGTACATCTGGGGGATCCAGGTGCCGATCTGCTCCTCGGTGCCGTTGGCGAGGACGCCCACGGCGGCGAGGCCGGTGCCGACGATGGACAGGGCGATGCCCGCGTCGCCCCAGAACAGTTCCTCCATGGCCATGGGGATGCCGAGGCCGGTGGGGTCGAAGTACTGCTGGGCGTAGAAGTCCAGGGAGTAGATGCCGACTTTCGCGGCCTCCTGGATGACCGGCCAGGGAGTCTCTTCGCGCTCGTCCCATTCGGCTGCCGCGGGACGGATCGCATCGGCGGCGAAGCCGTGGAGCCAGTCCCGGACCTCCTTCTGTTCGTCGTTGAGCTCCATGGTGAACTCGGCCATGTCCCCTCCAGCTACAGCACTGACCTGTTACTTGCGGTAACAGTAACCTGTTACCAGTCGGTAGGAAAAGTCAACTGCCGGTTCCCCTCCGGCAGCCCGTTCGATGCAGAATCACAGCAGGGTGTTACGTTGCGCAGGCGTCACCGAATCAGCACGGGTGGGGAGAGCTCATGGACACCAGACAGCGGACCGAGCAGCAGCGGTCCGCCGACCGCCGCCGGCGCGAGCTGCTGGAGGCCGCCGACCGGGTGGTGCTCCGCGACGGCCCCGGCGCCTCGATGAACGCCATCGCCGCCGAGGCGGGCATCACCAAGCCCATCCTGTACCGGCACTTCGGTGACAAAGGTGGACTGTACGCGGCCCTCGCCAAGCGCCACACGGACGCCCTGCTCGAAGCGCTGCGGGCTGCCCTGGACGCGCCGGCCGAGCGCCGAGAGCGGGTCGAGGCCACGCTCGACACGTACCTCGCGGCGATCGAGGCACGCCCGCAGGTGTACCGCTTCCTGATGCATCCGTCGGAGGGCGGCCCGCAGAGCGACCAGGGCTTCGACGTCGGCCTGCACTCCGTTCCCCTGCTGCGCCGTATGGGCGAGGAACTCGGCAAGGTCATCGAGGAACGGGTCGACCTCGGTCCCGACAGCGAACAGCTCGCGCGGGTGTGGGGACACGGCATCGTCGGCATGATGCACGCGGCCGGCGACTGGTGGCTCGGCGAACGCCCGTGCTCACGCGCGGAGTTGGTACGCAGTCTGGCGGACCTGCTGTGGGGCCGCCTGGCGGCGGCGGGCGACAAGGTGGGCGGGCCGGGGTTCTAGCGGCCTCGGGAGAGTCAGGCACGCCCCCAAGTGGCCCGCGCCACCTGCCGCATCACCCGCCGGTGACGCCACCCCGTGAGCCGGTCCACATACACCCCACCGTCAAGGTGATCGCACTCGTGCTGAAGGCACCGGGCAAACCATCCGGTGCCATGCACGCGCACCGGCTCACCGTCCAGCGTGACCCCCTCCACCACGGCATGGTCGTACCGCTCGGTCCCGGCCTCCAGACCGGGCAACGACAAACACCCCTCGGGCCCCCGCAACACCACCCCGTCCGTCCGGACGAGCCGCGGGTTCACCACATGCCCCACATGTCGCCGGTCCTCGTCATCAGGGCAGTCGTACACAAAGACCCGCAACGACTCACCGACCTGATTCGCGGCGAGACCCACACCCTCCGCCGCATACATCGTCGCGAACATGTCCTCGACGAGACGCGCCAGTTGGGGGCCGAAGTCGGTGACTTCCTTGCACGGTGTGTGCAACACGGGGTCGCCGAGGAGGGACAGCGTGAGGACGCGCCCCTGGGCGCCCGGGATCGAGCCGTGTCGCATGGCGGCAAGGGTACGGTCCTCAATGTCGCGCGGGCGCCGGGGTGGTGCCGCGAATCGGGCCGGTCGTGGATCTCGATAGGCTGAGGGCCACACGTTGCCGGGAGCAGGGCAGGGCGCGGCGTCGTACGCAAGGAGGATCGGGAACTGATGGCAGGCAACTCGGACCCGCTGTCGCCGCGGGCCAAGCTGGCCGTGACGGCGGGCAAGGCGGTCGCGGCGGCGTCGCGTGCCGCGGGCCGCGGCAGCGGATCGGTGATCGGCGGCCGGGTGGCGCTCAAACTCGACCCCGACCTGCTGGCCCGGCTCGCCCAGCACCTGGACGTCATCCTGGTGTCGGCAACCAACGGCAAGACCACCACCACGCGGCTGATCGCGGAGGCGCTGCGCGCCGCGGGCCCCGTCGTCTCGAACGCCCTGGGCGCGAACATGCCCGCCGGCATCACCTCCGCGCTGGCCGGCGGCTCGGACGCGCGGTACGCGGTCATCGAGGTCGACGAGAAGTATCTCGCCGGTGTGGCACGTGACACCGACCCGAAGTGCATCGCGCTCCTCAACCTCTCCCGCGACCAGCTCGACCGCGCCGCCGAGACCCGCATGCTCGCCGAGCACTGGCGCGAGGGCCTGGCCGGCTCCAAGTCCGTCGTGGTCGCCAACGCGGACGATCCGCTGGTCGTATGGGCCGCCTCCTCCTCGCCGAACGTCGTGTGGGTGGCCGCCGGGCAGATGTGGAAGGACGACGCCTGGTCCTGCCCGTCCTGCGGCGGTGTGATGCAGCGGCCCGGCGACGACTGGTACTGCGGCGAGTGCGGTTTCCGCCGCCCGACGCCCACTTGGGCGCTGGACGGCGACCACGTCCTGGACCCGCACGGTTCCGCCTGGCCGATCCACCTCCAGCTGCCGGGCCGCGCCAACAAGGCCAACGCCGCCTCGTCGGCCGCCGTCGCCGCCGTCTTCGGTGTGCCGCCGCAGGTCGCCCTGGAACGCATGTACCAGGTCCAGGCGGTGGCCGGACGGTACGACGTCGTGCAGTTCATGCAGCGTGACCTGCGGCTGCTGCTCGCCAAGAACCCCGCGGGCTGGCTGGAGACGTTCTCGCTGATCGATCCACCGCCGACGCCGGTCATCCTGTCCGTGAACGCGCGCGGGGCCGACGGCACCGACACCTCCTGGCTGTGGGACGTCGACTACACGCGGCTGACCGGGCACCCGATCTTCGTCATCGGCGACCGCAAGCTGGACCTCGCGGTGCGTCTGGAGGTCGCGAACCAGACCTTCCAGGTGTGCGAGAACCTCGACCAGGCCGTACAGATCGCACCGCCGGGGCGGATCGAGGTCATCGCGAACTACACCGCGTTCCAGGACCTGCGCCGCCGCGTCGGCAACTGACCACTAAGGACGATCATCGATGAGTGACAACAGCCTGCGTCTGGTGTGGATCTACCCGGACCTGCTGAGCACGTACGGCGACCAGGGCAACGCCCTCGTGGTGGAGCGCCGGGCCCGGCAGCGCGGCCTGGACGTGGCCCGGCTCGACGTACGCAGCGACCAGCCGATCCCCACCTCCGGCGACATCTACCTGATCGGTGGCGGCGAGGACCGCCCGCAGCGGCTCGCGGCCGAGCGGCTGCGCCGCGACGGCGGTCTGCACCGCGCGGTCGGCAACGGCGCGATCGTCTTCTCCGTGTGCGCCGGCTACCAGATCCTCGGCCACGAGTTCATCAACGACCTCGGGCAACAGGAGCCGGGCCTCGGCCTGCTCGACGTGATCTCCACGCGCGGCGAGGGCGAGCGCTGCGTCGGGGACGTACTCGGGGACATCGACCCGCGCCTCGGCCTGCCGCAGCTGACGGGCTTCGAGAACCACCAGGGCATCACCCACCTGGGCCCCACCGCGCGCCCGTTCGCGCAGGTCAGGCTCGGCAAGGGCAACGGCACGGGAGACGGCACGGAGGGCGCGTACAACGACACGGTCTTCGGTACGTACATGCACGGGCCCGTGCTCGCCCGCAACCCGCTGATTGCGGACCTGCTGCTGAAGCTGGCGCTGGACGTCAACGCGCTGCCGCCGATCGACGACCGGTGGTACGAGGCGCTGCGCGCCGAGCGCATCTCTGCCGCTCAGCAGCCTGCCTGAGACGCGCGAGACACAGCCCACAACCCGCCCGAGACTTGGCACACAGCCCTTCTGGCAGCCCCTCCGCTCACCTGTGCAGGGACGTCCAGCAGGCGGACGCACGATGCGGAACCGCCCCCTGCCGCCGGTAGTCTGGCCGGGTCCAGCCGGACAGCGCGGTCCGGTACCCGGCCCACGTTGAGAAGGTATTTCGGGCTATGCGCATTGGTGTCCTCACGTCCGGCGGCGACTGCCCCGGCCTGAACGCCGTCATCCGGTCCGTCGTACACCGTGCCGTCGTCGACCACGGCGACGAGGTCATCGGCTTCCGGGACGGCTGGAAGGGCCTTCTGGAGTGCGACTACCTCAAGCTCGACCTCGACGCGGTGAGCGGAATCCTGGCTCGCGGCGGCACCATCCTCGGCTCCTCCCGGGTCCAGCCCGCGCATCTGCGGGACGGCGTGGAGCGTGCCAAGGGACATCTCGAGGAGCTCGGGCTCGACGCGATCATCCCGATCGGCGGTGAGGGCACGCTCAAGGCGGCCCGCCTCCTGTCGGACGGCGGCCTGCCGATCGTCGGCGTGCCGAAGACCATCGACAACGACATCGCGGTCACGGACGTCACCTTCGGCTTCGACACCGCCGTCGGTGTCGCGACCGAGGCCCTCGACCGCCTCAAGACCACCGCCGAGTCCCACCAGCGCGTGCTGATCGTGGAGGTCATGGGCCGCCACACCGGCTGGATCGCGCTGCACTCGGGCATGGCGGCCGGCGCGCACGCGATCGTCGTGCCGGAACGCCCCTTCGACATCGAGGAGCTGGCCGCCAAGGTCGGCGAACGCTTCTCGGCGGGCAAGAAGTTCGCCATCGTCGTGGCCGCGGAGGGCGCGAAGCCTCGCGAGGGCACGATGGAGTACGACGAGGGCCGCAAGGACGTCTACGGGCACGAGCGCTTCGCGGGCATCGCCCGCCAGCTCTCGCTGGAGCTGGAGCACCGCCTCGGCAAGGAGGCCCGTCCGGTGATCCTCGGGCACGTCCAGCGTGGCGGCACCCCGACCGCGTACGACCGCGTCCTCGCGACCCGCTTCGGCTGGCACGCGGTGGAGGCGGTGCACCGCGGCGAGTTCGGCAGGATGACGGCGCTGCGCGGCACCGACATCGCGATGGTGCCGCTCGCGGAGGCGGTCGAGACGCTGAAGACGGTGCCGGACGAGCGGTACGCCGAAGCGGAGTGCGTCCTCTGATTCGTACGTAACTGGAGCCGCCCCCGGTCGCGACCGTGACCGGGGGCGGTTCTAGTCTGGGTGCGGACAGACAGCGCACAACCAGTACTAATCAGGAGCCGGCGGATGGATCACAGCGGGCACGGCACGACCATGGATCTGCCGCCGTTCACGCTGGGCCGAGGTCTCGAGTGGTCCGCGGACCCGTTCTTCCTCGTCGCCTGCCTGGTGGGGCTCGCCCTGTACGGGTGGGGCGTCGTGCGGCTGGTGCGGCGCGGTGACAAGTGGCCGGTCGGGCGGACCGTGGCGTTCGTCGTCGGCGTACTGAGCGTGCTGCTCGTGATGTGCACCGGGCTCAATGACTACGGCATGGTCATGTTCAGCGTGCACATGGTGCAGCACATGGTGATCAGCATGCTGACGCCGATCCTGATCCTGCTCGGTGCGCCGATCACGCTGGCGCTACGGGCGCTGCCGGTGGCTTCCCGCCGGGGCGACAAGGGGCCGCGTGAGCTGCTGCTGGCGCTGCTGCACAGCCGGTTCATGCGGATGATCTCGCATCCGGCGTTCACGATCCCGCTGTTCATCGCGAGCCTGTACGCGCTGTACTTCACTCCCCTCTTCGACTTCCTGATGGGTTCGAAGACGGGCCACACCGTGATGATGTGCCACTTCCTCGCCGTCGGCCTCGCCTTCTTCTGGCCGATCATGGGCGTGGATCCCGGTCCGCACCGGCCCGGCTATCTGCTGCGGATGCTGGAGCTGTTCGCGGGCATGCCGTTCCACGCGTTCTTCGGCATCGCGCTGATGATGGCGTCCGGCCCGATGGTCGAGACGTACAAGAACCCTCCCGCGTCGCTCGGCATCGACGCGCTCTTGGACCAGAACGCGGCGGGCGGCATCGCCTGGGCGTTCAGCGAGATCCCGTCCGTGCTCGTGCTGCTCGCGCTGCTCTTCCAGTGGTACCGCTCCGAACAGCGGCAGGCCCGGCGCACGGACCGGGCCGCGGACCGCGACGGGGACAAGGAGCTGGAGGCGTACAACGCCTATCTGGCCTCGTTGAACGCGCGCACACGCTGAGACATCTCAGTACAGCTATGGCCCGAGCCGCTACGAAGCGGCGGCCCGGGCCGGGGAGCGGCTGGAAAACAGTCACCCATTTCGTCGTATGCCCCGTGAAAAGGCAGGACGGGGGCACCATGGAGAGGGACGAACCATAAGGAGGGTGTTGCGATGCCCGGTTCTACGAAGACCATGGGGGTGCTCACCGTCGGCGGCCTGGTAGTGGTCACGGCCTACACGGTGGCGCTCGGCAGCAGTGGCTGGCTGTGGTTCGGCTGGGTCGTGCTCGGCCTGATCACCCTGGCGATGGTGGCCTCACGCAGCACCTGATGCTCTTCGCGCCTCCTCCCCGGGCAACCGGTCCAACCGGTCCGGGGAGCTCTCATTCGCGGGACAGCCGTCCCGCCGAGTGCACGCCCGGCTGGTATTTGGGCAGCCTGGCGGTGATTTTCATGCCGGCGCCGAGGGCGGTCTCGATGACGAGGCCGTAGTCGTCTCCGTAGACCTGGCGCAGCCGGTCGTCGACGTTCGACAGGCCGATGCCGCCCGAGGGGCTGATCTCGCCTGCCAGGATGCGGCGCAGCCAGTCGGGGTCCATGCCGGGGCCGTCGTCCTCGATGACGACGAGGGCCTCGGCTCCCGCGTCCTGTGCGGTGATGCTGATGTGGCTCTTGTCGACCTGGCCGGTGCCCCCCTCCAGTCCGTGTTTCACGGCGTTCTCCACCAGGGGCTGCAGACACAGGAAGGGCAGGGTCACCGGGAGTACTTCGGGGGCGATCTGCAGGGTGACCGAGAGGCGGTCCCCGAAGCGTGCCCTGACCAGGGTCAAGTAGTGGTCGATGGCGTGGAGTTCGTCGGCGAGCGTGGTGAAGTCGCCGTGCCTGCGGAACGAGTAGCGGGTGAAGTCGGCGAACTCCAGAAGGAGTTCGCGGGCGCGCTCGGGGTCGGTGCGGACGAACGAGGCGATCACAGCGAGCGAGTTGAAGATGAAGTGCGGGGAGATCTGGGCGCGCAGGGCCTTGATCTCGGCCTCGATCAGCCGCGTACGGGACTGGTCGAGGTCGGCGAGCTCCAGCTGGACCGAGACCCAGCGGGCGACCTCACCGGTGGCCCTGACCAGTACGGCGGACTCGCGGGGCGCGCAGGCGACGAGCGCGCCGTGTACGCGGTCGTCGACGGTGAGCGGGGCGACGACGGCCCAGCGCACCGGGCAGTCCGGTTCGACGCAGTCGAGGCGGAAGGCCTCGCCTCGGCCGTTCTCCAGCGGTCCGCCGAGCCGGTCCATGATCTGCGTCTTGTGGTGCTCGCCGACGCCCTCCCAGGCCAGGACAGTGTCCTGGTCGGTGAGGCAGAGCGCGTCGGTGCCCAGCAGGGTGCGCAGTCGCGGCGCGGACTTGCGGGCCGTCTCCTCGGTGAGGCCCGCCCGCAGCGGAGGTGCAGCGAGCGAGGCGGTGTGCAGGGTCTCGAAGGTGGCGTGCTCGACGGGGGTGCCGAGCCCGCCGAGGCTCCGTGGGCGCGTGGTGCGCCGACCGAGCCAGAAACCGGCCGCCAGCAGCGGGAGTACGGCCACGCAGAGCCCGGCCAGGAAACCGCTCATGTCTCCACCACCCCGCTCATGCCTCTACTTCCTTGGCTTCCTTCGCGCTCACGGCCGTTCGCACCTGTCCGTCCGACAGCTGCTCCGGCAGATGGAAGCGGGCGAGGATCCCGGCCGTGCCCGCCGGTACCCGCCCGGGCGTGGCCAGCGACACCAGCACCATGGTGAGGAAGCCCAGCGGTACGGACCACAGCGCGGGCCAGGCGAGGAGCGCGTGCAGCGAGCCCGTGCCCGGAAAGCCCGCCATGGTGGCGGCGACCGCGAGCAGCGCCGAGCCGCCGCCCACCAGCATCCCGGCCGCCGCGCCGGGCGGGGTGAGCCGCCGCCACCAGATGCCGAGGACGAGGAGCGGGCAGAACGACGACGCGGAGACGGCGAAGGCGAGCCCCACGGCGTCCGCGACGGGCAGCCCGCCCACGATCATGCTCGCCGCCAGCGGCACGCTCATCGCGAGCGCCGTGCCCAGCCGGAAGTGCCGTACACCGCGTGGCGGAAGCACGTCCTGGGTGAGCACGCCGGCCACCGCCATGGTCAGCCCGGACGCCGTGGACAGGAACGCGGCGAAGGCCCCGCCCGCCACCAGCGCGCCCAGCAGGTCCCCGCCGAGTCCGCCGATCACCCGGTCGGGCAGCAGCAGTACGGCGGCGTCGGCGTCCCCGGTGAGGGTGAGCTCGGGAGCGTACAGGCGGCCCAGTGCGCCGTAGACCGGTGGCAGCAGGTAGAAGGCGCCGATCAGGCCGAGTACGACGACGGTGGTGCGGCGGGCGGCGACGCCGTGCGGGCTGGTGTAGAAGCGGACGACCACGTGCGGCAGTCCCATGGTGCCGAGGAAGGTGGCGAGGATCAGTCCGTACGTGGCGTACAGCGGGCGTTCCTCGCGGCCCTCGGCGAGCGAGGTGGACATGCCACCGTTGCTGCCGCGGTCGGCGACGGGGACGTGGTCGCCCTTGGTGAAGCCCAGCTTGGTGCCCTGCTCGATGCGGTGGACGCCCGCGTCGAGCCGCACCTTCTCGTCCTCGTACCGCTCGCCGTCCACCGTGCCCGTCGCCGTGACGTTCAGCGGTTCGGCGAGCTTCAGGTCGAGGCCGCTGTCGACGCGGACGACGCGGTGCTCGCGGAACGTCGCCGGTTCGTCGAAGGCGTGCCGCGGCGATCCGTCGCCCTGCCAGGCGAGGACGAGGAACAGTGCGGGGACGAGCAGGGCGGTGAGTTTGAGCCAGTACTGGAAGGCCTGCACGAAGGTGATGCTGCGCATGCCGCCCGCGGCGACGGTCGCGACCACGACGACGGCGACGATGATCCCGCCGAGCGACTTGGGAGCCCCGGTCAGCACGTTCAACGTCAGCCCGGCGCCCTGCAGCTGCGGCAGCAGATACAGCCAGCCGACCCCGACGACGAAGGCGCCGGCCAGCCGTCGCACCGACTGGGAGGCGAGCCGCGCCTCCGCGAAGTCGGGCAACGTGTAGGCGCCGGAGCGGCGCAGCGGGGCCGCCACGAAGAGCAGCAGGACGAGATAGCCCGCCGTGTAGCCGACGGGGTACCACAGCATGTCGGGGCCCTGGACGAGGACGAGGCCCGCGATGCCGAGGAACGAGGCGGCGGAGAGGTACTCGCCGCTGATGGCCGCCGCGTTCAGCCGGGGGCCGACGGTGCGCGAGGCGACATAGAAGTCCGAGGTGGTCCGTGAGATGCGCAGGCCGAAGGCACCGACGAAGACGGTCGCGACGACGACGAGGGCGACCGCGGGAACGGCGTAGTTCTCGTTCACGGGCTCAGCGGTCCTCGGTCATGGGTTCTCGGTCCCGTTCTCAACGGTCCTCGACGAGGCGGACGAAGTCCCGTTCGTTGCGGTCGGCCCGGCGCACGTACCAGCGGGCGAGCAGCACCAGCGGTGGGTAGACGCAGAAGCCGAGGACGAGCCATTCGAGGTTCGTGCTGTCGTTCATCGAGGTGAACACCAGCGGCAGCGGGCCCACGAGCAGGACGAGTACGGCGAACACCGTGAGCGCGGCGCGCAGCTGGCTGCGGATGAGCGAGCGGACGTAGGTGTGGCCGAGAGTCGTCTGCTCGTCGATCTCGGTGCGGGGGCGGTAGCCGTTCAGCCTGCGGGTGCGGCGGGGCGGCCCCGTGACGACCACGCGGCGATCGGCTGGGTCCTGTGCCACTGGCGGCCTCCTCAGCTCGCGGTCCGGCGCATCAGCAGTTCGCGCAGCTCGCGGGCGTGCCGGCGGCTGACCTGCAGTTCGACGGAGTCGACCAGGACGCTCACGGTACCCGCGTCCAGCCGGAGCTCGCTGATGTGGCCGAGGGCGACGAGATGACGCCGGTGGATGCGGACGAAGCCACGCGAGCGCCAGCGCTCCTCCAGCGTGGACAGCGGGATACGCACCAGATGGCTGCCCTGCGCGGTGTGCAGCCGCGCGTAGTCGCCCTGGGCCTCGACATGCGTGATGTCCTCGACGGCCACGAAACGGGTGACCCCGCCCAGCTCGACCGAGATGTGGTCCGGGTCGGGCTCGTGCACGGGGATCAGCGGAGCGGCCTCCTTCAGCTCGGCGGCCCGGCGGACGGCCTCGGCCAGCCGTTCCCGGCGTACCGGCTTCAGGACGTAGTCCACCGCCTTGAGGTCGAAGGCCTGCACCGCGAAGCCCTCATGAGCGGTGACGAACACGACGAGCGGCGGTTTGGCGAGGCCGGCGAGCAGCCGCGCCATGTCCAGGCCGTCGAGCCCGGGCATCTGAATGTCGAGGAAGATCACGTCGATCGCGTCCTCGCCGTCGGGGCCGCACTCCAGCGCGCGGTTGATCCGGCGCAGCGCCTCGGTCGCGTCGCTCGCGCCCTCGACGCTCTTCACGCGTGGATCGGCCTGAAGCAGATAGAGCAGCTCTTCGAGGGACGGCGGTTCGTCGTCGACGGCGAGGGCACGCAGCATGATGCTGGAGTCTAGGAGCAATCCGGACGTCTGCACATGCGCGAGACGGGGCTGTGACCTCTGGGCCTGCGGAGCCGTGGGGTGCGGCCGTCGCCGCTGGATACAGTGCGCGCATGAGCCCCAAGTCCGCGCCGTTCGACGAGCTCGACCGCAAGATCGTCACGGCCCTGATGGCGAATGCCCGGACGAGCTTCGCCGTGATCGGCGCGGCGGTCGGCCTGTCGGCCACGGCGGTCAAGCGCCGTGTCGACCGGATGCGTGAGACCGGTGTGGTCACCGGGTTCACCGCCACGGTGAAACCGGCCGCGCTCGGCTGGCGCACGGAGGCGTACGTCGAGGTGTACTGCGAGGGCGCGGCCCCGCCGCGGCGGCTGGCGGAGGTGGTGCGCAACCATCCGGAGATCACCGCCGCGATGACGGTGACGGGAGGCGCGGACGCGCTGCTGCATGTACGGGCCCGGGACGTGGACCACTTCGAGGAGGTGCTCGAGCGGATCCGTACGGAGCCGTTCATCCGCAAGACGATCAGTTACATGGTGCTCTCGCATCTGCTCCCGGAGAGCCCGGAGGCGGGAGCGAGCCAGCCGGCGCCGGCGCCGGAGGAGTGAGCGACCCGGCTCGCGCACTGATCGTGCGCTGAACCGTCTGAATACGCAGCGTTCCTGCGCCGACGCGCAATTGTCGATGCTTGTCGCCCCTCTCCCCGCTTCCTACCGTTGACTCACCGCCAGTCGTCACCTCGTCACCGTAGGAAGCGGAGGAACCCCTCTGTGCCCACCAGCCGTGTGTCGCGCCCCAAGCACTTTCTGGTCTGCGAACCCAGACACTTCGCCGTGCAGTACGCCATCAACCCCTGGATGCATGAGAACACACAGGTCGACGTCGATCTGGCCCGCGGCCAGTGGGCGGAGCTGATCCGCGCCTACCGCGCCCACGGCCACACCGTCGACAGCGTCGAGCCGGTCGCCGGTCTCCCCGACATGGTCTTCGCCGCGAACTCCGCGCTGGTCGTTCAGGGCCGGGTCTTCGGCTCGCTGTTCCACGCGCCGCAGCGGCGGCCTGAATCGACCGCGTACGAGACCTGGTTCAAGAACGCGGGCTTCGACGTCCAGCACCCCGAGTCGGTGTGCGAGGGCGAGGGCGATCTCGTCCCGGTGGGCCCCTACATCCTGGCCGGCACCGGCTTTCGTACGACGCGGGAGGCGCACCGCGAGGTGCAGGAGTTCTTCGGCGTCCCGACGATCGGCCTGCAGTTGGTGGACCCGTACTTCTACCACATGGACACTGCGCTCTTCGTCCTCGACGACGGACCCGAGGCCAACATCGCGTACTACCCCGAGGCCTTCTCCCCGGGAAGCCGTGAGGTGCTCGGGCGGCTGTTCCCGGACGCAGTGATCGCCACACGCGTGGACGCGATGGCGTTCGGGCTCAACTCCGTCTCCGACGGCCGCCATGTCTTCATCTCGCCACGCGCCGAGGCGCTCACGGACCAACTGACCCGCCACGGCTACGTTCCCGTCCCCGTCGACCTGTCGGAGCTCCACAAGGCCGGCGGCGGCATCAAGTGCTGCACCCAGGAGATCCGTTCATGACCGCTCCCGCGCGTACGCGTACCTCCGCAGACCTGATCCGTGCCGAGGAGCCCGTCCTCGCGCACAACTACCACCCGCTGCCCGTGGTCGTCGCGCGCGCCGAGGGCGTCTGGGTCGAGGACGTCGAGGGCCGCCGCTATCTCGACATGCTGGCCGGCTACTCGGCCCTCAACTTCGGCCACCGCCACCCGGCGCTGATCGAGGCCGCGCACCGCCAGCTCGACCAGCTGACGCTCACCTCGCGCGCCTTCCACAACGACAAGCTCGCCCAATTCGCCGAGTCCCTGGCCGAGTTGACCGGCCTGGACATGGTGCTGCCGATGAACACGGGCGCCGAGGCCGTGGAGAGCGGCATCAAGGTCGCCCGCAAATGGGCGTACGAGGTGAAGGGCGTCCCCGCGGACCGGGCGACCATCGTGGTGGCCGCCGACAACTTCCACGGCCGTACGACCACCATCGTCAGCTTCTCCACCGACGAGAGCGCCCGCGCGGGCTTCGGCCCCTTCACGCCCGGCTTCCGCATCGTCCCGTACAACGACCTCGCCGCGCTCGAGGCGGCGGTCGACGAGACGACGGCGGCCGTGCTGATCGAGCCGATCCAGGGCGAGGCGGGCGTCGTCATCCCGGACGACGGCTACCTCACCGGCATACGCGAACTGACCCGGCGGGCCGGGTGCCTGTTCATCGCGGACGAGATCCAGTCGGGCCTCGGACGTACGGGCCGCACGCTGGCCGTCGAACACGAGCAGGTCGTGCCGGACATGCTGCTGCTCGGCAAGGCGCTCGGCGGCGGCATCGTCCCCGTCTCCGCGGTCGTCGCGTCCCGCGAGGTGCTCGGTGTGCTGCGGCCCGGCGAGCACGGGTCGACGTTCGGCGGCAATCCACTGGCCGCGGCGGTGGGTTCCGCGGTCGTCGAGCTGCTCGAGACCGGTGAGTTCCAGCGCAGGGCCACCGAGTTGGGCGTAACCCTGCGCGAGGGTCTGACTGCCCTCGAGGGCAGGGGCGTACGCGGCTTCCGTGCGCGTGGGCTGTGGGCGGGCGTCGACGTCGACCCCGCCATCGGCACCGGCCGCGAGATCAGCGAACGGCTCATGCGCGAGGGAATTCTCGTCAAGGACACCCACGGCTCGACGATCCGCCTTGCACCGCCGCTGACCATCACCGACGGGGAACTCCGTGCGGCTCTTGGGACACTGGAGAAGGTTCTGACAGAAGAGGCCTGAGGGCAGAAGGGGTCTGCGGGCAGAAGGAGCCTGCGGGACCGGGGCCGGAACCAGGAACTGCTTTATCCTTTACGGTGATTGGTTCCGGCCAAGCGGGCTAGATTGTGCACTGTCCCAGTCAGTGATGAGCGAAAAGAGCCATAGGGATGTCCGAACTCTCGACACCAGGCGCCCAGGGCACGATGCGGAATCCCAAGCTCAAGACCAATGTGTCGCACTCCGCGCGCATCTGGAACTACTGGCTGGGCGGCAGGGACAACTACCAGATCGACCAGCAGGTCGGCGATCACATCCTGTCCTTCGTGCCGGAAATTCCCCGCTCGGCCATCGCGGACCGGCAGTTCCTGGCGCGCTCTGTGCGGTTTCTCGCCGGTGAGGCGGGAATCCGGCAGTTCCTGGACATCGGCACGGGCCTGCCGATCGCCGACAACACCCACGAGGTGGCCCAACGCGTCGATCCCGGCTGCCGGATCGTCTATGTGGACAACGACCCCATCGTGCTGAGCCACGCCCGTGCCCTGCTCACCAGCACGCCCGAGGGTGCCACCGACTACATCGACGCCGACGTCCACGGCCCCGACACGATCCTCCAGGGCGCCGCCCGGACGCTGGACTTCAGCCGGCCCGTCGGGATCACGATGCTGGGCATCCTCAATTTCGTCCTCGACACCGATGAGGCCCGGTCCATCGTGCGACGGCTCCTGGACGCCGTGCCCTCCGGCAGCCACCTGGTCGTCTCCCACCCGACCACGGAGGTCGACGGCCTGGCGATGGCTCAGGCGGTCCACTATTGGAACACCCAGGGATCGGCGCCGATGACGCTGCGTACCCGCGAAGAACTCCTGAGCCTTTTCGACGGGCTGGATCTCCTCGAGCCGGGCGTCGTCTCCTGCCCGCGCTGGCGACCGGACTGCCCGCAGGAAGAGATCGTCGAGGTGACCCACTTCTGCGGAGTGGCCCGCAAGCCATAGCGGACAGCGGTTAACAGGGGCCCGCGCCTGCACATACACTGGCGTCTCTCCCGCGTACCTATTGACCTGCTAGAACACGGCGGTTGAGCCGATCCGGCGGAGTGAGGAGCGACAACCCCATGTTCTACTACGTGCTCAAGTACGTGATCCTGGGACCATTGCTGAGACTGGTCTTCCGTCCCAAGATCGAGGGGCTCGAGCATGTACCGGAGTCGGGCGCGGCCATTGTCGCCGGTAATCATCTGTCGTTCTCGGACCATTTCCTGATGCCCGCGATCCTCAAGCGGCGGATCACGTTCCTGGCGAAGGCGGAGTACTTCACGGGCCCCGGTATCAAGGGCCGTCTGACGGCCTACTTCTTCCGCAGCGCCGGGCAGATCC
This sequence comes from Streptomyces pseudoechinosporeus, assembly GCF_054783935.1. Lineage (NCBI taxonomy): Bacteria > Bacillati > Actinomycetota > Actinomycetes > Kitasatosporales > Streptomycetaceae > Streptomyces > Streptomyces pseudoechinosporeus. Next base: position 582,683 of record NZ_BAAGPS010000009.1, on the reverse strand, counting down.
CGGTGGACCGCTCCGGCAAGGAAGCAGGTCAGGCGGCCATCCGTGAGGGCCTCGGCGTGCTGCGCAAGGACGAGCTTCTCGGGATCTATCCGGAGGGCACGCGCTCGCACGACGGCCGCCTCTACAAGGGCAAGGTGGGCGTCGCGGTCATGGCCCTCAAGGCCCAGGTTCCCGTCATTCCCTGCGCGATGATCGGCACCTTCGAGGCCCAGCCGCCGGGCCGGAAGATCCCGAAGATCCACCCCGTCGTGATCCGCTTCGGCAAGCCCCTCGACTTCTCCCGCTATGCCGGCATGGAGAACGAGAAGGCGATCCTGCGCGCCATCACCGACGAGATCATGTATGCCATCCTCACCCTCTCCGAGCAGGAGTACGTCGACCAGTACGCGGCCGTCGTCAAGGCAGAGGAGGCCGCCGAGAAGGCGGCTGAGAAGGGGCGTAAGTTCCCGCGTATGCCGCTGAGTTGAAGCTGAGAGCATGCGGAGGGGCGGCCGGAATTCCGGCCGCCCCTCCTCGTACGTATCTTGCTCGTACGTGTCTTGCCTACGGGCTACGGCGTGGGCGTGGCGTGTGGGGCGCACGTCACGTCGGCCGCGTCGACCTTGCCGGTGAGCAGGTAGGCGTCCACCCGCTCGTTGATGCAGGGGTTGGCGAGCCCGGTGACGCCGTGCGAGCCCGCGTTCTTCTCGGTGATCAGACGGGAGCCCTTGAACCGCTTGTGCAGCTCGACGGCGCCCTCGTACGGAGTGGCGGCGTCACGCGTGGCCTGCACGATCAGCACGGGCGGCAGGCCCTTGCCGGTCTTCACGTTCGGCGGGGTCTGCTGCTTGGCCGGCCAGGTGGCGCAGGGCAGGTTCAGCCAGGCGTTGGCCCACGTCATGAACGGGTAGTCCTTGTGCAGCCGGGTGTTGTCGCGGTCCCAAGTCTTCCAGCTGGTGGGCCACTTGGCGTCGGTGCACTCGACGGCGGTGTAGACGGCGTTGCCGTTCTCCGAGGCGGCGTTGCCCGCGGTGTCCGTCAGGTCCGGAGCGGCGGCGTCGACGAGCGCCTGGGCGTCACCGGCGACGTACTTGCTGAAGACCTCGGCGGTGGGCGCCCATGCGGAGTCGTAGTACGGAGCGCTCTGGAAGAAACTGATGAGCTCGGCCGGACCGACGACCCCGCCGATCGGGTTCTTCTTGGCCGTGGCGCGCAACTTCAGCCACTGGGCCTGGACTTCGGCCCGTGTGTCGCCCAGGTGATAGGTCGCGTCGTTCTTGGCGACCCAGTCCTGCCAGTCCTTCCAGCGCATCTCGAAGGCGACGTCCTGGTCGAGGTTGGCCTCGTACCAGATCTTCTCGCGCGACGGGTTGACGACGCTGTCGGCGACCATGCGGCGCACATGCGTCGGGAAGAGCGTGCCGTACACGGCGGCGATGTACGTGCCGTACGAGACGCCGAGGAAGTTGAGCTTCTTCTCGCCGAGGGCGGCCCGGATGACGTCCAGGTCGCGCGCGGTGTTCGGCGTCGTCATGTGCGGCAGCATCTCGCCGCTGCGCTCGGCACAGCCGGCCGCGTACTCGGCGGCGAGCTCGCGCTGAGCGCGCTTGTCGGCCTCGGAGTCCGGCACCGGGTCCATCTTGGGCGCCTTCACGAACTCCTGCGGATCGGCGCAGGAGATGGGCGCCGAGTGCCCGACACCACGCGGGTCGAAGCCCACGAAGTCGTACGCCTTCGCCGTGTTGACCCACAACGGGGCCTTGGTGGTGACCCGGCGCGGGAAGCGCAGGCCCGAGCCGCCGGGGCCGCCGGGGTTGTAGATGAGGGCACCCTGGCGCTCCGCCTTGGTGCCCGTGTTGCCGATGCGGTCGACGGCGAGCTTGATCTGCTTGCCGTTCGGCTTCGCGTAGTCGAGCGGCACGGTGACCCAGCCGCACTGGATGGGCTTCTCAAGTCCCCAGTCGGCCGGGCAGTCCTGCCAGTCGATGCCGGCCTTGGCGGCCCGTGCCGCGGCGATCGCGGTCCCGCGTGCCTCGCGGTCCTGGCCGTGGCGGGTGTCCGCACTGGCCGACGGAGCCGCCACGGCTCCCGCTATCAGTGTCGCCGTGACGAACACTCCGGCCGAGCCGAGCGCTGCCGCTTTCTTCTTCGGCGGTCTCATACCCGTCAAGTGGGCCTCCCCGTACGTCGTTGCGGTCGTACGGGGATCTTTCCGGCTGTGACCTCCCTGAGAACAGGGGTGACTTGGCTTCTTTGCCAATCCGATAACCGGTACGTGCCTGCTCGTTGAGCGGATACGTCCGTTACTGGCCGAGTTTCTGACCGAGTGTGAGCAGGGCGTCGTCGAGGGTTCGGCGCAGTTGCAGTGCGTCCGGGGCAAGTGCGGTCACGAGGACGCCGGGGCCGGCGAGCGGGGTGAGCGCGGCGTACTCACCCAATAGCTGCGGGCTGGGCGCCACCTCGGCGAACTCTGGTCGTACGACGACGAGTTGCCCCACCGCGCGATGTCCCCCCAGCACTGCCGGACCGTCCCAGCCACCGGGTGCGCCGGGCCCGCAGGACAGTTCCTGGTCGAGCAGCGGACGCCCGCCGAGACGGACGGTGAGACGGCTGGTGAGACGGCCGGGCTCCTCGTTGGCGCGCCCGAGCACCTGTTCCTCGCGCAACGTCAGCCGGGCACCTTCCGCGAGGTCGACGCGTGTGGTGACGTACAGATCACTGCCGTTCGCGGAGATCAACTGCTCGGGCAGCCAGCACAGTTCGGCGCCCTCGGCGACCGTGAGGCGTACGTCGTAACGCGCCTCGCCCTTGGCCTGCCCCGGCAGGGCGATGGTGGCGGCGGCGGACCCGATGTGCAGCTCGGCGCCCTCGGCGACCGCCGCCTCGACGGTGAAGTGGTCGCCGCCCAGCGGCCCGCTCATCGCCCCGACGAGCATCACGCGCGCCTCGGAGCCGGTCGCCCGTACGCGGCGCAGCGCGAGCGGACCCTCGCCGGCCAGGGTGGGCAGCGCGGTGCTGCCCCGGCCGTCGGAACGGGCGGCGATGCGTGCGGTGGCCCGTACCCCGGCTGCGCCGCCCGTCATGCCGTCCACGCGGCGAGCTGCCCCCGCACCCACTCGGCGACGTCCGCGACCCCGCTCTCGGCCCTCAAGGACTGGAAGACAACGGGCAGTTCGGCCCGCTGTGCCTTCGCGTCGGCGGCCATCCGGCCGAGGTCGGAGCCGACGAACGGCGCGAGATCCGTCTTGTTGACGACCAGCAGATCGGCCGTGGTGACACCGGGCCCGCCCTTGCGCGGAATGTCATCACCACCGGCCACGTCGATCACAAAGATCTGCGCATCGACAAGCCCCTTGGAGAAGGTCGCGGTGAGGTTGTCGCCCCCGGACTCGACGAGAATGAGATCCAGTGGCCCGACCTCGTCCTCCAGATCCTCGACGGCTTCGAGGTTCGCGGAGATGTCGTCCCGGATCGCGGTGTGCGGGCACGCGCCCGTCTCGACGGCGGTGATCCGCTCGGGCGGCAACACGGCCTCGCGGAGGAGGAATTCGGCGTCCTCGCGGGTGTAGATGTCGTTGGTGACGACGGCGAGGGAGAGTTCGTCGCGCAGGGCTTGGCAGAGTGCGGCGACGGTAGCGGTCTTGCCGGAGCCGACGGGGCCGCCGAGTCCGATACGGAGGGCACGGCGGGCGCCGTCGGGGCGGTGCGCGTCGGCGCTTACGGCTCCGCCGTCGTGGGGGTGGGAGTGGTCGAGGTGCATGAGAAGCGGCTCCAATGCTTTGGTCGGCGGTGCCCGGCGGCACCCTTGCAGCCTGGCTTGGGCACAATCAGCCCGTCCGGCGGTTGAGGGCGGTTGAGGACGAGGCCGCTAGGCCGATACGGGGTTCAAGGGGCGGAGCCCCCAGCGAGGTTCAGGGGCGGAGCCCCTGGTGGGGTCTGGGGCGCAGCCCCAGGGATGGGACGGGTAGGGGCGGCGGGGGCGAGAAACCCCCTCACGAGGCGAACAACCGCACAGCCCAAGCGGCATGCGCCTCCGCACTGATCTCCAGCAGCGGCGCGGAAGCCGCGGGAAGGGCATCGACGCCCTCCTCCACGGCACAACGCGCCGCTTCGGCCGCCCGGTCGGCGACGCGGTCGAGGTCCGGGGCCAGGCGAGCCAACACCCCTGTGGCGTCGAAGGGGTCAAGACTCAGCAACCGCACCGTCGCAGAAGCCGCCCCACTGACACTCTCGTACGCGGAGCAGTACGCGGCATCCACCGCCCCAAGCCCCGCACTCCGAGCAGCCACCCCAAGCACAACCGGCTGATGAGCCCCCTTGGGAAACTCCCGTGCCAGCGCGTCGAGTTCGGCCGACGGCCACGTAGCCCGAGCCGCCCGCATCAGCTGCCGCCCGAGCTTCCGCGCGGCAACCCGCAGCGCGACCGACGGCGTACGGGCGTCCGCGCCCGCGTCGAGCACCACCGGATCAACCCCGAGCGCGGCCGCCGCAGCCAACGAGGCCGACACCAGCCCCGCCGTGTGCAACCGCCCCCGGCAGAACTCCTCCAGACTCCCCGCCCCAGTGATCCGCCCGGCCTTGACGGCAGCCTCGGCCCCGCCGGAGTGCGCGTGCCCACCGGCGGGAAAGCGGCCATCGGCCAAAACGAGAAGCGCGGCTCGGGACATGGTGACGCGTCCTTAGAAGAGGAAGTACCGCTGAGCCATGGGCAGTTCAGCAGCAGGCGTGGCCTCGACGAGTTCCCCGTCGATGTGCACGGCGAAGCTGTCCGGATCGACCCGCACCTGGGGCCGCGCATCGTTCTCCCGCATGTCCGCCTTGGTCACCGCCCGCGTCGACTCGATGGGCACGAACCGCTTCCCGAGCCCGAGCCGCTCCGGCAGCCCGTTCTCGACCGCGAGCGGTGCCACGAAGTTGAAGGAGTTGGAGGCCGGGGCCCGCCCGATCGCCCCGTACATCGGCCGGGGCAGAATCGGCTGGGGCGTCGGAATGGACGCGTTGGCGTCGCCCATCTGCGCGTACGCGATCTGCCCGCCCTTGACGACGAGCTGCGGCTTGACCCCGAAGAAGGCTGGCTCCCACAGCACGAGGTCGGCAAGCTTGCCGGTCTCGATGGAGCCGACCTCGCGGGCGAGCCCCTGCGCGAGAGCCGGGTTGATCGTGTACTTGGCGACATAGCGACGTACACGACGATTGTCCGCGCGCCCGTCACCGGGCAGCGCACCCCGCCGCCGCTTCATCACATGAGCGGTCTGCCAGGTCCGCATGATGACCTCGCCCACCCGCCCCATGGCCTGGGAGTCGGAGGAGATGATCGAGATGGCGCCGAGGTCGTGCAGGATGTCCTCGGCCCCGATGGTGGAGGGCCGGATCCGGGACTCGGCGAAGGCCAGGTCCTCGGGCACGGACGGGTTGAGGTGGTGGCACACCATCAGCATGTCGAGGTGTTCCTCGGCGGTGTTGACGGTGTACGGCCGGGTCGGGTTGGTGGAGCTGGGCAGGACGTGCGGCTCGGAGACCACGGTCATGATGTCCGGCGCATGGCCGCCACCCGCACCCTCCGTGTGGTACGCGTGGATGCCGCGCCCGGCGATCGCGGCGAGCGTGTCGCCCACGAAGCCCGCTTCGTTCAGGGTGTCCGTGTGGATCGCCACCTGGATACCCGTCCGGTCGGCGACCGTCAGCGCGGCATCGATGGCCGCGGGCGTCGAGCCCCAGTCCTCGTGGATCTTCAGGCCCAGCGCACCCCCTCGGATCTGCGAGAGCATCGCCTCGTGCGAGACGGTGTTGCCCTTGCCGAGCAGCCCGAAGTTGAGCGGGTACTCCTCCATCGCCTCCAGCATCCGCGCCAGATGCCAGGGACCGGGCGTGACGGTGGTGGCCTTCGAGCCCTCGGCCGGACCCGTGCCGCCGCCGACAAGGGTCGTAATGCCCGAGGCCAGTGCCTCATCGGCGATCTGCGGACAGATCAGGTGCACATGGGCGTCAATGGCACCGGCCGTCAGAATCCGCCCGTTTCCCGCGATGATCTCGGTCTCGGGGCCGATCACCAGGTCCGGGTGCACCCCGTCCATGGTGTCCGGGTTGCCCGCCTTGCCGATGCCGGTGATCCGGCCGTCGCGGATGCCGACGTCGGCCTTGACGATGCCCCAGTGGTCGACGATCACGGCACCGGTGATGACGGTGTCCGGGGTGCCGTCTGCACGCGTAGCACGCGACTGGCCCATGGACTCGCGGATGACCTTGCCGCCGCCGAACACCGCCTCGTCACCGGCGAGTCCGGGCCCGCCGGAACGATCCTCCTCGATCTCGATCAGCAGATCGGTATCGGCGAGCCGGATCCGGTCGCCGGTCGTGGGGCCGAACAGATCGGCGTATGCGGCACGCGAGAGCTCAGCCATCGAGGGCACCTCCGGTCTCACCGCGCAGTCCGGGCACCACGCGGGCGCCGGCGAGCGGAACGAGTTCGACGTCTACGGGGATCCCCGGCTCGAAGCGCACGGCGGTGCCGGCGGCGACGTTGAGCCGCTTGCCGCGCGCGGCGGCGCGGTCGAAGTCCAGACCGGGGTTGGCCTCGGCGAAGTGGTAGTGGGAGCCGACCTGGACGGGCCGGTCGGCGGCGTTGAGGACGGTGAGCCGGGTGACCTCGCGGCCTTCGTTGAAGGCGACGGGTCCGTCGGCGAACAGGATCTCTCCGGGAATCATGGTGGCCGCTCCCCCGTCAGACAATCGGGTCATGGACGGTGACGAGCTTGGTGCCGTCCGGGAAGGTGGCCTCCACCTGGACGTCGTGGATCATCTCGGGGATGCCCTCCATGACGTCCTCACGGGTGAGGATCTTGCGCCCGGAGTTCATGAGTTCGGCCACGGTACGGCCGTCACGCGCGCCTTCGAGGATGTGCGATGTGATGAGCGCGACGGCTTCGGGGTGGTTCAGTTTCAGTCCGCGGGCCCGGCGCTTCTCGGCCACGTCGGCGGCCACATGAATGAGCAGCCTCTCCTGCTCGTGCGGGGTCAGTTGCACGGCGTCCCACCTCACAGTCCTCGCTCCGGACCGTGCGGGGTCCGGTTTCCGCAGCCGCCGGGCAAAATCCCAGGTGGCGTGGAGGCGCAGGCTAATTGGGCGGCGTTTCAGCGACGTTAACCGGTCGTCGGCCGGCTCAGGTCTGCGTGCCGGGGTTCCCCATGCTCATCAGGCCCCGTAGCCCCTCCTGCAACACCTCCACCGGTGCGGTTCCGAAGATCGCCATCTGCGCCACGTAGCCCTGAGCCATCGCGATCATGGTCCGGGCGACGCTCTCGGCCGGTACGTCGGCCCGCATCATCCCCGCCTCCTGATAGCCCTGGACGATCTTCGTCCAGGCGGCCCGCACGCTGCTGTAGCCGTCGTGGATCACGGCCGAGAGCTCTTTGTTGCGCAGGACCTCCGTCCAGACCTGGACGATCAGCCGGGGATACACGAGCTCCCCGTTGTCGAACACCGCCCACTTCCCTTCGATGACGGAGCCCATGACGCGCCCCACCAGTTCGTCGGGCGGCGGGGGCGGGCTCTGCCGGGCGGCGTCCTCGAAGCCCTCGCGAATACGCGCCAGCACCTCGGTGACGGTCGCGCTGATCAGCTCCTCCTTGCCGCTGAAGTAGCGGTAGACGGCGCCCGCCGAGAGATTCACTTCCTTCAGCACGTCCTGCATGGACGTTGCGTGGAAGCCGTTTCGGGCGAAGCAGAGGGCCGCGCCGTCGAGGATCTGACGGCGACGGGCGTCGAGGTGTTCCTGAGTTACGCGGGCCATGGACAGAAATGTAAAACGAACATTCCTTCTTGACAAGCTCGCGGGGTACGCAGGATGGTGGCACCGAACCTAAAACGAACGATCCTTCTTTTTGAACTTCGAGCTTCGAGCTGAGGGGAAACCCATGTCCGCTACCACCACCAGGACCACTTCACCGCCGCCGCCAGCATCCTCGCCGTCGCACGGCCGCCGCATCGTCGCCGTCGTCCTGCTGATCCCCGTCCTGGTCGCCCTCGCACTGTGGGCGTTCGCCTGGCCCGCGGCCCGTACCGCGCCGCACGACCTGCCGCTCGGCGTGGCGGGCCCCGCCACCGCGACGGCCCAGGTGGAGCAGCGGCTCGAGGCGCGCGAGGGCGCCTTCGAGATCCACCGTTACGCCGACGAGAGTGCCGCCCGGGACGCCATCGAGGACCGGACCGTATACGGGGCGGTCGTCGCCACCGAGCAGGGGCCGAAGCTGCTCACCGCCTCGGCCGCGAGCCCGGCCGTCGCCCAGCTGCTCCAGCAGGCGGTGACCCAGCAGGCGGGCGGCGCCCAGGTGCAGACCGTCGACGTCGTACCGGCCGCCGCGGACGACCCGCGCGGCGCGGCCCTGACGTCGAGCGTGCTGCCGATGGCGCTGGCCGGCATCGGTGCGGGATCCGTCGTGACCCTGCTGGGACTGCGTGGCTGGCGTGCGGCCGGCGCGCTGGTCGGCGCGGCCGTCCTGGTCGGCGCGGTGGCTGCCGCGATCGCCGACAGCTGGCTGGGCGCGCTCACCGGGAACTGGTGGGCCGAGGCGGGCACTCTCGGGCTGTCGACGCTGGCCGTGAGCGCCGCCGTCGCGGGTCTCGCGGCCCTGGTCGGCACGCCGGGCATCGGACTCGGCGCGTTCGTCATGACGCTGCTCGGCAACCCGTTCTCCGGCGCCGGCTCGGCACCCGAGATGCTGCCGGAGCCGGTCGGCGTGATCGGCCAGTGGCTGCCACCGGGGGCGGGCACCTCGCTGCTGCGCTCAGTCTCGTTCTTCGACGGAGCCGCCGCGGCCGGTCCCGCGCTCACCCTGACCTGGTGGGCCGCGCTCGGCCTGGGCGCGGTCATGCTGGGCAGCGCGCTCCAGCGACGTAAGGCATCCGCCGAGCCGGTCGCCGAGCGGGAACCTGCCCGGGTCGGCTGACCAGCGCAACAGAACGGACCGTGCGTCCCCGCTGTAGCGGACGGGGGCGCACGGTCTTTCGCGTATCTGAAGCTTTTACGTGCCCGAAGTCCGGTACTCGAAGTGCCGTACGCCTACGAAGCGTTGGGCCCCCGGTGCTCCGCCGCGATGCCGAAGCGCTGCTGTTCGCGGGGAGCGGACGTGACCTCGCGGACGCTGGAGACGGCGCTGATCACCTGCTCCTCGGCCGGGTCCTGAAGGTCCTCGAGTCGTTCCAGGTCAGCGGCGGAGACAAGGGCGACGAGGGGCTTTCCGTGCCGCGTCACGACGACGCGCTCGCCGCCGTACACCACTTTGTTGATCAGGTCGGCGAGCTCAGCCCTGGCTTGCGTCACCGGAATCTCATAGGCCATGCTCCCCATCGTAACGTCCGTACGTCCTGTACATTTTTTACAGGACCTCATCCGGAGGAGGCGTGTGTCATGACCCGACCGTCCGCCCGCTACGTCCTGCCCGAGTTCACCGAACGCACCAGCGCGGGGCAGCGGACCATGGATCCGTACTCGAAGCTGCTGGAGGAGCGGATCGTCTTCCTGGGGACGCCGATCGACGACACGTCGGCGAACGACGTGATGGCGCAGTTCATGCACCTCGAGTACCAGTCGCCGGACCGGGACATCTCGCTGTACATCAACTCCCCGGGCGGCTCGTTCAGCGCGATGACCGCGATCTACGACACGATGCGGTTCATCACCTGCGAGGTGGAGACGGTCTGCATGGGCCAGGCGGGGGCGTCCGCGGCGGTGCTGCTGGCGGCCGGCGCGCCGGGCAAGCGGTCCGCGCTGCCTGGCGCGCGCGTGCTGATCCACCAGCCGGCGCTGCCCGAGCCGGTGCAGGGCCAGACGTCCGACCTGGCCATCCAGGCCGAGGAGTTGATGCGTACGCGCAGGCTCCTTGAGGAGATGCTCGCCCGGCACACGGGGCAGAGCCAGGAGCGGATCAGCGAGGACATCGAGCGGGACAAGATCCTGGAAGCACCGCAGGCGCTGGAGTACGGGCTGATCGACCGCATCATCCCGAGCCGCAAGGCCTCGCTCGCCATACCCGGCGCGAGGTGAACGGCAGATGCTCCCACCCGAGTTGCCCCCGCTGCCGGCGCTGACCCGGGCGGAGGGTGAACTGGTCGACCGTTATCTGGAGGTGCTCGATCTCCTCGGCCGGATCAATCCGGCGAACCGTGGCGACACCTATGGCGGACTGCGCGCGGCACAGGCACTGGTCGCCAAGGCCGCCGCGCTGCGCGACGCGCTGACCCTGATGCACCAGCGGGGCGAGCACGAGCTGCACGCACCGACCCTGACGCGGGCCCTGCGGGTGCTCGACGGTGAACGCCGGGCGGCCCGCGTCACCCTGCCGCCGGGATCCTCCGACAGCTGACGCACCAACCGGCCCGGGCGCCTCGCGGGCAACTGACGAGGCGTCTGGACAAGGGTGAAACGGACCAAATGGCGTACCCCTGAACGGCGCAGGAAGAGCTACGTTCAAAGACCCGCATGACTTGCGCAACGCGCGTACTCCAACGCCGGAATCGGACATTCCGTCGCTGGTACGAGGCTCCTCGACCTCCTCAACGCTCGTTCTGAAGCAGGTCTGTCCACCGAACGGCTGAGTGGTGAGTAAGCCCACAAACCACCGATTCCGCTCGGACTTTCCGACGTTCGTGCGTAAAGATCCCTTCTGACGACAAGCCCCCGCCGCAGTGGCGGGGCGGTCCGGGCGGACGCCGAGTCCTGCCGCCGCTCGGATGACGGGTCGACAGAAGTGGATCGGCAGGAGTGGAGGACCCAAGCACGACGGGCCGCCGGAGAACTTCCGAGTGGTCCTTGGGGTGAAGCCGCACACCGCGGCCGGGCAACTTCGCCAGCCCGAATCCGACAGGTCATCCTTCACAGGCGGCTGACGAAGGGTTGCGCATGTCTGCGCTCAATCGTGTCCCGTCGCTGTTGACCAGGGCCGGTACCGCATCGGCTCTCACCGTCGCCGTTGTCGGCGGCAGTGTTGTGGCCCCCGGCTTCGCATCTGACGCCGAAGCAGTCACCCCAGCGAAGAAGGCGCTTCAGGTGGCGGCCTCCAAGAAGGGGTCCCCGTACAAGTGGGGAGCCGAGGGGCCCAAGCGCTTCGACTGCTCCGGGCTCACTCTCTACGCGTACAAGAAGGCGGGGAAGAAGCTGCCCCGCACGGCCGCGCAGCAATACAACAAGACGCGCCATATCTCGGCTTCGAGCCGCAAGCAGGGAGACCTTGTGTTCTTCCACTCGGGCCGGAACGTGTACCACGTCGGCGTCTACGCCGGGAAGGGACGGATCTGGCACTCCCCGAAGACCGGGGACGTGGTGAAGCTGCAGAAGATCTGGACGAAGAGCGTCTGGTACGGCCGGGTCAGGTGATACGCCTGGGGTGGCGGCGATCATCGCCGCCACCCCACGGGGCGTGACACGGCGGCTGACGGGTTACTCATGGAGCCATGGCCGACCAACCACCCATCGACCGGCAGCCCGGCGACCGACAGCCCGACGAGCGACGTCCGGGCGCCGAGCGTCCGGGCGCCGAGCGTCCGGGCGCCGAAAGCCCGCTCGAGCGGCACGAGACGCCGCTCGAGCGCGCCGACCGCAACTTCATCGAACTGCTCCAGGAACTGAGGGTCACCCAGACGGGCGTGCAGATCCTCTTCGCGTTCCTGCTCAGCCTCGCGTTCACCCCGCGCTTCCCGGACCTCGACTCGGTGCAGCGCGCCACGTACATCACGACGCTGCTGCTCGCCGTGCTGTCCTCCGTACTCCTCACGGCACCGGCCGCCCTGCACCGCCGGCTGTTCCAGCAGGGCGCCAAGCCGCAGATCGTGGCGGTCTCCTCGCATCTCGCCCAGATCGGGATGGGCGTGCTGGCGTTCGCGCTCACCGGATCGGTCCTGCTGGTCGTGGATGTGACGGCGGGCCGGCTGGAAGGGATCCTGTCCGGCGCGGGCACCCTGGCGATCTGCCTCGGCCTGTGGGGCCTCGTACCGCTCCTGATGAAACGCGCCGCCGACCGACGCCCGGACGATTCCTGAGCCCGGGCTCCGGCTCAGGCCAGCAGCGGTTCGAGAACGAGCCCCAGCCCCAGCGCCGTGAGGGCGGTTCCGGTGACGGCCTCGATGGCCCGGGCGGTACGCGGCCTGCGCAGCCACCGGCCGAGCCGGTCCACGAGCAGCGCGACCGCCGGGAACCAGATCAGGGCGAGCGCGACCACGATCAGTGCGAGGACCAGCGTCCGCGGCATCGCGGGACTTCCGGCCGGTACGAACTGCGGCAGCAGACTGAGGAAGGTGATCGTCGCCTTCGGGTTGAGGGCGTTGGTGACGAAGCCCTGCCGCAGGGCTCCGGCGCCGGACACGACCGGCGGATCCTCGGCCCCCGGCGTACGCCTCGCGCGCACCGACTGCAGCGTCCGTACGCCGAGACAGAGGACATAGGCACCGCCCAGCAGTTGGAGCGCCCGGAACAGCGGGGGCACGGCGGTCAGCACCGCGGCCACCCCGACGACGGCGAGCGCCGTGTGGACGAGCAGCGCCGCCGCGATCCCGAGCGCGCACGCGATACCGGCCCGGCGGGAGACCAGGGCGTTGCGGACCACGACGGTGAAGTCGGCGCCGGGCATGGCGACCAGGCCCGCGGCGACCCCGGTGAAGGCGATGAGCTGTCCGTCCATGAGCACCAGCGTGCCCGCTCAGAGCCTTCAGCAGGTATGTGCAATATCCTGGGTCGGCCTTAAGCAGTTCTTTAGCCACCTCTTCAGCTGGGAGCGTCGCATGTACGACCCGACGCGGCTCGCGGCGCTGGTGGCTGTCGCCGAGGCCGGTTCGATCACCCGGGCCGCCGAGCGCCTCGGCTACACCACGCCCGCGCTCTCCCAGCAACTGGCCAAGCTGGAGCGGGAGGCAGGGACGGCGTTGCTCGTACGCCACCACCGCGGCGCCCGTTTGACCGGCGCGGGCGAACTCCTCGTGGCCCGGGCACGCCGGGTGCTCGACGAGATGGACCGGGCGCGGCACGAACTGGCGCGTCTGGCCGGGCTGTCCGGCGGCACCCTGCGGCTCGGCACCTTCCAAACCGCCGGGATCCATCTGCTGCCGCCGGTGCTGAGCGCGTTCCGCAGGGCCCATCCCGATGTGGAGCTGTCCGTGGCGGACTACGAGCCACCGGCCGGCGTCGCCGCGGTGGCCGCGGGCGAGGTGGACCTGGCGCTGACGCACGGCTACGAGCCCGCGGAGCCCGTCCCGCTGCCCTCCGCCGTGTCCGCGGAGCCGGTCCTGGTCGAGGAGTTGGTACTCGTGACCGCTCCCGGGCACGCCCTGACCAGTGGCTCGTCCCGGCTGCCGCTGACCGGTCTTGCCGGCCAGCAACTGATCAGCATGGCCCCGGACCACCCGCCCCGGCAGGGCGTGGAGGCCGCGCTCGCCCGCGCGGGCGCCACGCCCTCGGTGCTCGTCGCGACTCCCGGCTACGCCCTGGTGTGCGCCCTGGTCAGCGCGGGCCTCGGCATCGCGGTGGTCCCGGAGATGGTCGCCAGAACCGCCGCCACCCCGGTGAGCATGCGCCTCCTGGAACCAGGAGACCTGCGCAGGACGATCTCGGTCGCCTACCGCACCGACGAGCAGGCACCCGCGGCCGACGCCTTCCGCGCGCTGCTCCGCGGCGCCTTCGGCCGCGCGGCCCAACAGGGCTGACGGTCAGCGGCCCTCAGTCGGCAGAACCGGCTGAACCGGAGTCGTCCAAGGCAGCATGATCGAGACCGTCTTGCCGCCCTCACGGGTGGGCCGGACCGTCAGCTTCCCGCCGCACTCGGCGGTGAGGAAGCGAATGATCACCATGCCCCGGCCGTTGTCCTGTTGGACGGCCGCGGGAAGCCGTTTCGGGAAGCGCGGGTGGCTGTCGGTCACGCCGATGCGCAGCTGTTCGTCACGGTCGAGAGCGAGATCCACCGTGAAGGTGGGCGACTGCCCGAGGGTGTGCTGCACGGCGTTGGTGGCGAGTTCGGAGACGATGAGCCGGACGGTGTCGGCGACTTCCGTGTCCGGCGGAAGGCCCCATTCGGCAAGGACGTTGACGACGTAGGTACGAGCGGTGGAGACCGAGGCGGGATCGCTCGGCAGAGTGACGGATGCTTCCAGGTGGTCTGCCATGGCGCGGTCGTCCCTTTCCCACGGGACCGGAGTCCGACACGGAGCGGAGGTTCGAGTACGGTCCCGGACTGGTGCTGCGCGCCAGACTGCCACTACCGCGCCGGTCTCGGTGCCGATCCGCCGAGATATGCATATATCTGTCCCTCGAAGCGGTGAACTCTCCGACGACCGACCGTATTCGGGCGAGGCTCAGGGTGGTCATTCGGACGGATGACCGGGTCGTCTTCTGCCGTCGCCGTGACGCCCGACGCTATAGCGTCGGCGCGACGGTCGGAAGGAGACGACCATGCAACATGGACCCGCGGTACACCGCCGCAAGCTCGGCGCCGAGCTACGTACCCTGCGCACCCGCGCGGGCCTCACGAGCGGCGAGGCCGCCCGGCGCGTCGGCTGGCACCAGTCGAAGGTGAGCCGGATCGAGACCGGCCGCAGCGGGGTCAAACCTGCGGACGTACGGCGACTCCTCGACGCGTACGACGTCCGGGACCCGGAGCTGCTGGAGTTGCTCGTCGTGCTCGCGGGCTCCGACGGCGACGGTCGGCACCGCTGGTGGAATGCCTACCGGGGTCTGCTGCCGCCCACGTACCGCGACTTCATCAGCCTGGAGTCGCAGGCGAGCGCGATGCGCACCCTGGAGAACTCCGTGGTCCCCGGGCTGCTGCAGACACCGGAGTACGCCCGCGAAGTGACGCGGGCCGCCCTGGACGGGCTGCCGGACGACAAGGTCGACGCGCTCGTGGAGGTGCGCCTCGCACGCCAGCACGTGCTGCGCTCGGACACGCCGCTCCGGCTGAGCGCGGTCCTGGACGAGGGAGTGCTGCGGCGGTCGGTCGGCGGACCGGGGGTGATGGCACGGCAGTTGAGGTGTCTGCGGGACGCCGCCCGACTGCCTCATGTGCGGATTCAGGTGCTGCCGTTCGGAGTTGGGGCCCATGTCGGGGTGACCGGACCCTTCGTTATATTTTCATTTTCGACCACTTCTGATCTGGATGTGGTTGTTCTCGACCACTTGACGAATAGCCTCTACCTCGAAGGGGAAGAGGACCTTCAGGCCTACACCGAGGCCTTCAACTCCCTTCAGGTCCACGCCCTTTCGCCCAAGGAATCGTTGGATTTCATCGCCGGGTTGGCTGACGGCGAGTAAGGAGGCATCATGCCCACCCCCCTGCCTCGGTACGTACCTTCCAGCACCCGTCTGCACGGTGTGCGGTGGCAGCGCAGCAGTCGCAGCACGGGAATGAACAACTGTGTCGAGACGGCCCGTCCGGGCTCCGGCCCCTGGGCCGGACTGCTCGCGGTGCGCGACTCGAAGAACACCTCGGGTCCCGCCCTGTTCTTCGCCCCCTCGGCCTGGGAGGGCTTTATCGACGCGCTGCGCTGATCACCCGTACGGCACGGTCGAGTTGCCCGTCGGTGAGGTCCGCGCGGGCGGTGAGCCGCAGCCGTGAGATGCCGTCCGGCACCGACGGGGGACGGAAGCAGCCGACGGCCAGTCCCGCCTCGCGGCAGTCCGCCGCCCAGCGCACGGCCTGCTCCGGCGAGGGTGCGCGCACGGAGACGACGGCGGCGTCCGGTCGTACCGCTTCGAGGCCCTCGGCGGTCAGGCCGGAGTACAGGGTCGTGGCCACGGCACGCGCGCGTGCGGCCCGTTCCGGTTCCCGGCGCAGCAGGCGCAGGGCCGCGAGGGCGGCGCCCGCGGCGGCCGGGGCCAGACCGGTGTCGAAGATGAAGGTGCGGGCCGCGTTGACCAGATGGTCGATCACGCGGGCCGGGCCGAGGACGGCGCCGCCCTGGCTGCCGAACGACTTCGACAGCGTGACGGTGGTGACGACGTCGGCCGCGCCCGCGAGTCCGGCCGCGTGCGGTGCGCCCCGGCCGCCGTCGCCGAGCACGCCGAGCCCGTGCGCGTCATCGACGACCAGACCGGCACCGAACTCCCGGCAGACACCGGCTAGTTCGGCGAGCGGGGCCGCGTCGCCGTCCACCGAGAAGACGGTGTCGGACACGACGACGGCGGGTCCGGAGTGCGTGCCGAGCACCTTGCGTACGGCGTCGGGGTCGGCGTGCGCGACGACCTGCGTGGTGCCGCGCGCGAGACGGCAACCGTCGATCAGCGAGGCGTGGTTGCCCGCGTCCGACACGACGAGGGAGCCGTGCGGCGCCAGCGCGGTCACGGCCGCGAGGTTGGCGGCGTAACCCGAGGAGAAGACGAGCGCGGACTCGAAGCCGCAGAACTCGGCCAGCTCACGCTCGAGTTCGGCGTGCAGCTCCGTGGAGCCGGTGACGAGCCGGGACCCGGTGGCGCCGCCGCCCCACACCTTCGCGGCGTACGCGGCGGCCTCGGTGATCTCGGGGTGCCGGGCCAGGCCCAGATAGTCGTTGCTCGCGAGATCGAGCAGCGGGGAGTCCGCGGGGCGTGGGCGCAGGGTGCGGACGAGTCCGGCCCGGCGCCGCGTACGCGCCTGTTCGTCGATCCATGCGAACGGCGATCCGGCCATGTGTCCTCCGGGCCTTGAAGGTCTTGCGTGAGGGTGCCTTGTACAGGCAGTGCTTTGCCAGCGTTGCTTTGTAGGCAGTCCACAGACCCTAGCCGCCCGACCCGCCACCCATGATGTGGAAAAAACCACACCTCGAACTGACTGTGTTGTACGAACTCTCCTTGGCCCGGCCCACTGGGATAGGCCAGGATCTGACTCCATGGACCTGCTGAACACGCTGGTGGACAAGGGGCTTCGGCGCGAGCTGCCGACCCGCGACGAGGCACTGGCCGTGCTGGCCACCTCCGATGACGAACTCCTCGAGGTGGTGGCCGCGGCCGGCAAGGTACGGCGGCAGTGGTTCGGCCGACGGGTGAAACTCAACTATCTGGTCAACCTGAAGTCGGGCCTGTGCCCCGAGGACTGCTCGTACTGCTCCCAACGCCTCGGCTCCAAGGCGGAGATCCTCAAGTACACCTGGCTCAAGCCCGACCAGGCCTCCGAGGCCGCGGCGGCCGGGCTCGCGGGCGGCGCCAAGCGGGTCTGTCTGGTGGCGAGCGGACGCGGGCCGACGGACCGTGACGTCGACCGGGTCTCGGACACCATCAAGGCGATCAAGGACCAGAACGAGGGAGTCGAGGTGTGCGCCTGCCTCGGCCTGCTCTCCGACGGCCAGGCCGAGCGGCTGCGCGCGGCGGGCGCGGACGCCTACAACCACAACCTCAACACGTCCGAGTCGACGTACGGGGACATCACGACCACCCACACGTACGCCGACCGCGTGGACACGGTCCAGAAGGCGCACGCGGCGGGCCTGTCCGCCTGCTCCGGTCTGATCGCGGGCATGGGCGAGAGCGACGAGGACCTGGTCGACGTCGTCTACGCGCTACGTGAGCTGGACGCGGACTCCGTGCCGGTGAACTTCCTGATCCCCTTCGAGGGCACCCCGCTCGCCAAGGAGTGGCATCTCACCCCGCAGCGCTGTCTGCGCATCCTCGCGATGGTCCGCTTCGTCTGCCCGGACGTGGAGGTGCGCATCGCGGGCGGCCGCGAGGTCCATCTCCGTACGATGCAGCCGCTCGCGCTGCACCTCGCCAACTCGATCTTCCTCGGCGACTACCTCACCAGCGAGGGCCAGGCGGGCAGGGCGGACCTGGACATGATCGCGGACGCCGGGTTCGAAGTGGAGGGCACGGACGAGGTGACGCTGCCGGAGCACCGGATCTCCGGCGGGTGCGGCTCACAGGGCGGATGCGGTTCCGCCGCTTCGGATGCGATCCCCGAAGCGCGTACGGACCTGGTCTCCGTACGCCGCCGGGGTGCCGGAACGGATCTCGCGCCCAATGCCTGACCTGCCCGTGAGCGAACTGCTCGACCTCGACCGACGCCACGTATGGCATCCGTACGGGCCGATGCCCGGCCGGCAGGAACCGCTCGTCGTGGAGTCGGCGAGCGGAGTACGACTGACGATCGCCGGTGAGCCGGACGAGCTGGTGGACGGCATGTCGTCCTGGTGGTCCGCCATCCACGGCTACAACCACCCCGTGCTCAACGACGCGGTGCGCGAGCAGCTCGGGCGGATGAGCCACGTCATGTTCGGCGGGCTCACGCACGAGCCCGCCGTACGGTTGGCGAAGCGTCTTGTCGATATGTCACCCGAGGGACTTGAGCATGTCTTCCTCGCCGACTCCGGGTCGGTCTCGGTCGAGGTCGCGGTCAAGATGTGTCTCCAGTACTGGCGTTCGCTCGGCCACCCGGCCAAGCAGCGCCTGCTCACCTGGCGCGGCGGCTATCACGGCGACACCTGGCAGCCGATGTCGGTGTGCGATCCCGAGGGCGGGATGCACGAGCTGTGGCAGGGGGTGCTGCCCCGGCAGGTGTTCGCGGATCCGCCTCCGGTCGCGTACGAGGAGTCGTACGCAGACCATCTGCGCTCGCTGATCGAGCGCCACGCCGATGAACTGGCCGCGGTGATCGTGGAGCCGGTGGTGCAGGGCGCGGGCGGGATGCGGTTCCACTCTCCCGGCTTTCTGCGGGTGCTGCGCGAGGCGTGCGACGCGTATGGCGTGCTGCTCGTGTTCGACGAGATCGCGACCGGGTTCGGGCGTACGGGTGCGCTGTTCGCGGCGGACCATGCGGGGGTGACGCCGGATGTGATGTGCGTGGGCAAGGCGCTGACCGGCGGCTATATGACGATGGCGGCGACGCTGTGTACGTCGCGGGTCGCCGAGGGCATCTCGCGGGGCGAGGTCCCGGTGCTCGCCCACGGCCCGACCTTCATGGGCAATCCGCTCGCCGCCGCGGTGGCCTGCGCCTCCATCGATCTACTCCTCGGCCAGGACTGGCAGACGGAGATCAAGCGCATCGAGACGGGGCTGCGGGAGGGGCTGGCACCGGCTTCGGAGCTCCCGGGCGTTCGGGACGTACGCGTCCTCGGTGCCATCGGTGTCGTCCAGCTGGACCACGCTGTCGACATGACGGCGGCGACGCGGGCGGCGGTGCGCGAGGGCGTGTGGCTGCGGCCGTTCCGCGACCTCGTCTACACGATGCCGCCGTATGTGACGGGCGACTCGGACGTGGCGCGGATCGCGCGCGCGGTGTACGCGGCGGCGCGGGAAGGGTGAGCAGGAAGCGTGAGCGGGGAGATGCCATGCCGGTACTGGTGATCACAGGGACGGGCACGGAGGTCGGCAAGACGGTCACAACCGCGGCCGTCGCCGCGGCTGCGGTCGCCGCCGGACGATCCGTGGCCGTGCTCAAGCCCGCGCAGACGGGCGTACGTCCAGACGAGCGCGGAGACGCCGACGAGGTGGCCCGGCTCGCGGGCCCGGTGACCACGCTCGAACTCGCCCGTTATCCCGAGCCGTTGGCGCCCGCGACAGCTGCCCGGCGGGCCTCTCTCGCGCCGGTGCGGCCGTCCGAAGTGGCGGAGGCGGCGGGCAAGCTGGCCGCCGAACACGAGGTCGTGCTGGTCGAGGGAGCGGGCGGGCTGCTCGTACGTTTCGACGACGAGGGCGGCACTCTGGCGGACGTGGCCCACCTGCTGGACGCATCTGTGCTGGTGGTGGCGTCCGCCGGGCTCGGCACGCTCAACGCGACGGAACTGACCGCCCGCGAACTGCGCGCCCGGCGGCTCGACTTGCTGGGCGTCGTCGTGGGCAGCTGGCCGAACGAGCCGGATCTCGCCTCGCGTTGCAACCTCGCGGATCTGCCCGTGGTGGCGGAGGCTCCGCTGCTGGGGGCGGTTCCCGAGGGAGTGGGACTGCTGCGGCCCGCCGACTTCCGTGCTGCCGCGCCGAGTTGGCTGGCCCGGCCGCTGGGCGGGACGTGGGATGCGGAGGAGTTCGCTGTGGCGCAGGCGGCGGAATAGGCGCGCGGGCGGGCCGACGCAGGGCGCCGCATCGCGGTTCACCGACGGGTGAGTGGGCGCGTGCGGGGGGACAATCGCCGTAGCGCAAGTCGCCCAGGGGAGGTCTCCATGCGACCACGCGGTTCCCGGACCACCAAGTCCGGCCGGATGGCCCCGGCCCCGGTGCACCACCCGTTGTTCGCCCGCTTCTACGTCAAAGTCAGTGTGGCCTCCGAGCCCGCCATCGGCCCGCACCGCGACGAGCTGCTCGCCGGGCTCTCCGGCCGGGTCATCGAGATCGGCGCCGGCAACGGACTGAACTTCGCCCACTATCCGAGCACCGTCTCGGAAGTCGTCGCCATCGAACCCGAGCGCAGCCTGCGGCAGTTGGCGGTGACCGCGGCCCTGCGCTCCGAGGTGCCCGTCGACGTGGTGCCGGGCGTCGCGGAGGGGCTGCCGGTCAAGAGTGAGGCGTTCGACGCGGCGGTCCTGTCACTGGTGCTGTGCAGCGTACGAGACGTGCCGAGGGCCCTGGCCGAGGTACGCCGCGTCCTGCGTCCGGGCGGCGAGCTGCGGTTCTTCGAGCACGGCAAGGGCGGCGGCGCGGCGATGGGCGTCACCCAGCGCGCCCTGGACCGTACCGTGTGGCCGCTGCTGTTCGGCGGCTGCCATGTGAGCCGGGACGTTCTCGGATCGCTGCGGGACGCGGGGTACGAACTGGGCCCGTACCGGCGGCTGTTGGTGCCCGAGAAGGGGCTGCGCATGCCGAGCTCGTACTGCGTGCTCGGCACCGCACGCTCCGCGGGTTAGGCGGTTGAACACTGCGGGTCCGTTGTGGCTGGTCGCTCCCCCACTCTCGAATTCGCTCGAGCGGGGGGACCCCCATCGCGGCGGAGCCGCAAATTGATACAGCCCCGCGCCCCTAAGAGGCCTGCGGCCTCCCTGGGGGCGCGGTGCCGGACCGGACTTCGACGAGTCCGCTCAAGGACGTGCCGGGCCCGGGATTGCTCACGGTTCGAGACTCCACTGGCGCAGTTCCTGCGTGATGTCCTGCACCGTCGCCTCGCCGGTCTTGACCAGGCGGGCCAGGTCGCGAACCTGCTCGGGTGAGGTGACGACCTTCAGGCCGCTGGCGACGAGATAGGCGTATGCGACGGCGGTGGCGAACATCGCGTTGGAGCGTTCGAGCGCCGGGATGTGCAGCAGGAGCTGGAGCAGTGCGGCGGCGCGGGCGTGCGGACTGTCGTAGACGGGGACGCCGAAGATCTCCGCCTCGTGCCGGCTGACGGCGGCGACGAGGGCTCCCCAGTCGGTGACCTGGGGATCTCCGGGAGTGTTCTGTTCGGCGACCATGAGCAGCCAGGCAAGGTCGACTCTGACGTTCAAGGGTTCAGCGACGGCCTTCTCGCTCCGGGCCGAACTCCTCGGCGAACACGGACTCATACTGCTTCATGAAGTCGGCGGCGGCCTCGACGAAGGTGTGGCCCACTTCCCCGGTGTCCTGTCTGACCAGCTCTTCGATGTAGCGGTTGACGCTCATGCCGCGGGCCAGGGCTCGCTCGCGCGCGGCCCGGGCGGTGCCCTCGTCCACGCGTACGTTCAGCTGGGTCTTCGCCATGCTTCGAAGCTAGCGCCCGAGTGCTAGCAGAGGCAAGAGGGCATCCATCGGGAATCCATTAAGGGTGCCCCTTACATCGAACTCAGGGGCACCGACCTGCGCAGGAGACCGGCTCGGACTTCTGGTGGATACCAAGTGTGTGCGGGATCACACTAGGCTCGCCTGCGGACACCGAAGTCCGACCTAGGAGGCGGCCTTGTCCACAGCAGCTGCGGAGCACGCCCTCGGGCGCACGGACGCCGAGGGGATCGCGGCCCGCGCCCGTGGTCTGACCAAGGCATACGGCACGGGTGAGACGACCGTGCTCGCCCTCGACTCGGTCGACGTGGACATCGCGCGGGGCCGCTTCACCGCGGTCATGGGTCCTTCGGGCTCGGGCAAATCCACGCTGATGCACTGTCTGGCGGGGCTCGACACCGTGTCGGCCGGGCAGGTGTGGCTGGGCGACACCGAGATCACCGGGCTGAGAGAGCGCGAGCTGACGCGGTTGCGCCGGGACCGGATCGGCTTCATGTTCCAGTCGTTCAACCTGATCCCGACGCTGAACGCGATCGAGAACATCACGCTGCCCATGGACATCGCGGGCAAGAAGCCCGACGAGAAGTGGCTGGACCAGGTCATCGACACGCTCGGGCTACGCGATCGCCTCAAGCACCGGCCCTCGCAGCTGTCCGGCGGGCAGCAGCAGCGCGTCGCCTGCGCCCGCGCGCTGGCCTCGCGCCCCGAGCTGATCTTCGCCGACGAGCCGACGGGCAACCTCGACTCACGGGCGGGCCTCGAAGTCCTCGGCTTTCTGCGGGAAGCCGTCGACGAACTGGGCCAGACCGTCGTCATGGTCACGCACGACCCGGGCGCGGCGGCCCACTCCGACCTGGTGCTCTTCCTCGGGGACGGACGGATCGTGGACGAGATGGCGCGGCCCTCGGCGGAGGCGGTACTGGAACGCATGAAGCGGTTCGACACCATCCGCGGCACGTTCGAGGACGGCGTCGCGCCCGACCAGGGCATCGCACCCGATCACGGCGTCGCACTCGACAAGGGCATCGCTCGCGACCAAGGCACCGCTCCCGACCAGGGCACCGCCCCCGACCAGGACTGAGGCAGGCCGTCGTGCTGAAGGCGACACTCCGGAGTTTCCTCGCGCACAAGGGGCGGCTGCTGCTCTCGGCGCTGGCCGTCCTGCTGTCCGTGGCGTTCGTCGCGGGCAGCCTGATCTTCTCGGACACGGTCACCCGTACCTTCGACCGGCTCTTCGCGTCCACGTCAGCCGACGTGACCGTGCTGCCGCGCGAGGATCTGGACTCCCAGCTGCCCTCCGGGGCCGTCCAGACCGTGGACACGCGCATCGAGGACCGTATCGCCCGGGTCGACGGAGTCGCCGACACGCATGTGGACGTCTCCGTCGAGGGCGTCACCGTCGTCAACAGCAAGAACGAGTCCGTGGGCCCGACCACCGGCGCGCCCACCATCGCCACCGGCTGGTACGTCACCGAGCGCAGCCCCGTGGAGCTGACCTCCGGCCATGAGCCGCGCGGGTCCGGCGAGGCGCTGATCGACGCGGACACGGCCGACAACAAGGACGTACGCATCGGTGACACGCTCACCGTGATCGCACAGCCGGGTTCGTTCAAGGTGGAGATCGTCGGCATCGCGACCTTCACCACCACCAACCCCGGTGCGGCGCTCGTCTTCCTCGACATCCCGACCGCGCAGACCGAACTGCTGGGCAAGGAGGACGTCGCCACCAGCATCGCGGTGGACGCGGAGGACGGCGTGAGCGACGCCGCGCTCAAGGAGCGCATCGCGCGCACGATCGGCACCGAGACCTACGAGGTGGAGACCGCCGACGAGCAGGCCGAGTCCGCCACCGCCGAACTCGGCGGCTTCCTGGACGTGATCAAGTACGTGATGCTCGGCTTCGCCGGGATCGCCGTACTGGTCGGTGTGTTCCTGATCGTCAACACCTTCTCCATGCTGATCGCCCAACGCACCCGCGAACTGGGCCTGTTGCGCGCCCTGGGCGCCGACCGGCGGCAGGTGCGCCGGTCCGTGCTCCTGGAAGCGGCCCTGCTGGGCCTGGTGGGCTCCACGCTCGGCCTGGCCACGGGGATCGGGCTCGCGTTCGGCCTGATCGAGCTCATGGGCCTGCTCGGCATGAACCTCAAGTCCACCGAGATGGTCATCGGCTGGGTGACCCCCGTCTCGGCGTACGCGGTCGGGGTCGGAGTCACCTTCGTCGCCGCGTATCTGCCGGCGCGACGGGCCGCCGGGGTGTCGCCGATGGCCGCGCTCGCGGACGCCGAAATCGCCGGTGTGGGGCGGCCACTGCGGGTACGGGCCGTGGTGGGGACGGTCGTCGGAGCACTCGGCGCCGCCGCGCTCGTGGGGTGTGTGACCGCGACGGAGACAGGCTCCGCCGCTTCCCTGCTGGGACTCGGCGTCGTCCTGACCCTCATCGCGACCGTGATCGCCGGGCCGCTGCTCGTACGACCCGTGATCCGTGTTCTCGGCGGAGCATTCCCGGCTCTGTTCGGCTCGGTCGGGCGGATGAGCCAGCGCAACGCGCTGCGCAATCCGCGTCGTACGGGTGCCACCGCGGCGGCCCTGATGGTCGGCCTCGCTCTGGTCGGCGGGATGTCCGTGGCCAGCGAGTCCATGACCAAGTCCTTCGACCAGCAGATCGACAAGACACTCGGCGCCGATTTCGTGGTGCAGAACAACAACTTCCAGCCGTTCCCGCAGGAGGTCACCACCAAGGTGGACGAAACGGCCGGCGCCGGAACCCCCGTACGCCAGCGCTTCGCGCCCATCGCGGCCCGGCTGCCGGACGGCGACCGCGTCGAGACGACCGCGGCGGGCTATGACGACCAGCTCGACGAGGTCGCGAACATCACGTACGCGCAGGGCGACACGGCGGCGGCCCTGGCGCCCGGCAACATGGCCATGGATGTCGACTACGCCGAGGACCACGACGTACGCATCGGCAGCGTCATCCCCATCGAGTTCCAGGGCGGGCAGCAGACCGAACTGCGGGTGGCCGCGCTCACCGACCAGGAAGGCGGCGAGGGCTTCGGCGTACAGGGAGCGATGTACTTCGGCCTGGAGACACTCGTGGAGTACGTGCCCGACGGTCAGGACTCGACGCTGTACGTGAACGCCGAGTCGGGCACCTCCGTCGACACGCTGCGCGAGCGCCTGGAGCAGACGCTCGACCCGTATCCGCAGGTGCAGGTGCGCGACCAGGCCGACTACAAGGAGCTGGTCCGCAACCAGATCGCCGTACTGCTCTATCTGGTCTACGCCCTGCTGGGCCTGGCGATCGTCATCGCGGTGCTCGGTGTGGTCAACACCCTTGCCCTGTCGGTCGTGGAGCGCACGCGCGAGATCGGGCTGCTGCGCGCGATCGGCCTCGCCCGGCGGCAGTTGCGGCGGATGATCCGGCTGGAGTCTGTGGTGATCGCGGTGTTCGGCGCGGTTCTCGGGCTCGGGCTGGGGCTTGTATGGGGCGTGTGCGTGCAGCAGGTCCTGGCGCTCCAGGGCATGACGGCGCTCGCGATCCCGTGGTTCATCATCGTCGCGGTCGTGGTGGGCTCGGCGATCGTGGGCATCCTGGCGGCGCTGCTGCCCGCGTTGCGTGCCTCGCGGATGAACGTGCTGGCGGCCATCGCGCATGAGTGACCGAACCGCGCATGAGTGACGGCATCGCGTACGAGTGATGGAATCGGGTACGTGCTCAAGTCCCTTGTCGGCGAGGAGAGTTCATGTCGCAGCCCCAGCCCCTCCGCCCCTTCCGATTCGGCGTCAACCTGGTCACCCCCGCACCCTCCGAGGAGTGGCGCGCGAAGTGCCGTCGGGCCGAGGAACTCGGCTACGACGTGATCCTGGTCCCCGACCATCTGGGGATGGTCGCGCCGTTCCCGGCCCTGGTCGCGGCGGCGGAAGCGACCGAGCGTCCGCGCCTGGGCACGTTCGTGCTCAACGCCGGCTTCTGGAACCCCACGCTGCTGGCCCGTGAGGTCGCCACCACGGACGCGCTGACGGGCGGGCGCCTGGAACTGGGCCTCGGCACCGGATACGTACAGGCGGAACACGACACAGCGGGCCTTCCGTGGGGTTCACCGCGGGAGCGCGTGGATCATCTGACGCGTACGGTCGAAGAGTCGGACCGGCTGCTGGGATCGGCGGATCACCAGCCGCAGCCCGTGCAGAAGCCGCGGGTGCCGCTGCTGATCGGCGGCAACGGCGACCGGGTGCTGAAGCTCACCGCGGAGCATGCCGATATCGCGGCGTTCACGGGCACGCGTACGGTGCCGGACAGCCCGACGGGCACGCTGGCGCCGATCACGGCTGAGGAACTCGAGGAGCGCGTGGCCACGTACCGGCGCCTCGCGGCCGACCGCAAGGAACCCGCCGAGCTCAACCTGCTGATCCAGATGGTGGTCATCACCGAGGACCGCCGTGCGACGGTCCAGGAGTGGCTGCCCCTCGTGCCGCATCTGACCGAGCGGCAGATCCTTGAGCTGCCGCTCATCCTGGTGGGGCCCTTGGAGCGGATCGTCGAACAGGTGCGGGAGCAGCGGGAGCGGTACGGGTTCTCGTATCTCACGGTTCTGGAGCCGTACATGGAGGCGTTCGCGCCGGTGGTCGAGGCGCTGCGCGGTGAGTGACCGGGCTCGGTGGAACTCCGGCCTCGACCGCCACGACGAGGTCGGCGCGGACCCGGCCACGGGCCACCAACTCGGCGTTGCCCTGATCGCTCCCGCAGGCCCAGGCGACGGCCTCGTCATGCCCCTTTCCGTGCGACTCGTGCCGGGCCACCAGCCGCTGCCGTCGAAGATCGTCATCGATCTCCAAGTACCAGCTCTCATCGAGAAGTCCGGCGACCTGGCCCCAGGAGCCCTCATCGGACAGCAGATAGTTGCCCTCCGTCACGACCAACGGGACCCCGCGAGGCACCGGCAGCGCCGAGCCGATGGACTCCTCGATGTCACGGTCGAAGTCCGGCGCGTACACGACCGGTTCGACGCACGAGCGCAGCCGCCGCAGCAGATGGACGTAGCCATCGGCGTCGAAGGTGTCCCAGGCTCCCTTGCGGTCGCGGCGTCCCAGCGCGCACAGCGTGGCGTTGGACAGGTGGAAACCGTCCATCGGGACGAGCACCGCGGTGTCCGGCCCCAACGCCTTGACCAGCTGCCGGGCCAGGGTCGACTTGCCCGCACCCGGCGCACCGGTGATACCGAGGATCCGCCGCCCGCCCCGGTCGGCGAGGGCACGGGCACGTTCGACCAATTCGGCGGCTGTACTGATCATCTGGCCTCCGTGGCAGGGGTGGGACCGCGAGCGGAGGTCGATGGACGGCTCCGACGTTGCCGACCAGGATGTCACCGTCCTGGATGGCTTGGTCATCAATCACGTGGAGCCCGTGAAGCATGGGGATTCGGCCGACGGGCTCGCGGCTTGTACGAACCCGGGCCCAAGCCCACCCCTCTCTCGATTCCTCGGCACGGAATCCGTTCGCCAGGCAGGTCGGCACTCTGCTTGGCTCGCTCCATGAGCGATCTTCATATCCGCTGCGCAACCCTCGCCGACATCGACACCGTGCCGGAGTTCTGGCGCGAAGCCGCGGAAGGAACGAGTATCAGCGACGACCACAACGGAATGACCCGACTGATCACAACAGACCCCGAAGCCCTGCTCCTCGCAGAGCGCGACGGCCTCCTCACGGGGACCGTGATAGCCGGCTTCGACGGGTCACAATGTCAACTCCAAGCCGAATGACAGCAGTTCGTACGAGTCCTCATCGTCCCTGCGAGGAGTCACAACTACTGGTACGGCACCTGGCACCACAGCCAGACCGCAGTCCTCATCGACTCTCCGAGGGGTCACAACTGGAAGCGGCCCCGTGATCCCCGCCTGCGAGGGTGTTCCGTCAGCCCCGCGGTTGGTGACGATGCGGGTGGTGTGCTCCCCACACCGACCACGATTCCCCGGTGTGTCCCCCCGCACCCCGGAGGACAGCGCTGCGGTCTACCCACCACCGCCCTCGACGAGCGCGTGACCGGGACCTACGGGAGTCGGCCCGAGGGACGGGCGGGCAGACCATCCCGCCGGCCGCCAGCCTGGGCCGGCAGCGACCAGGTGTAGACCTCCGGGTCGAAGGCGTGCAGGCGCTTGACGAGCCTGGCGGTCGACCAGGGCCAGCAGAAGGTGTTGATGCCTGGGAGACCGAAGTAGTAACCGGTGCCGTCGGCGGCGTTGTAGACGGTGTCGCGCAGCGCCTCGCGCAGGGCCTGCTGGTGGGCTGCTTCGGCATCGGGCTTGACATCCAGTGCGGACGACCCGCCAGCACGCAGCTGGTCGAGGGCGTCGGTGACGTAGCGGAGTTGGGCTTCGAGGACGGTGGGGACGGCGGTGGTGCCGGTGAGCAGATTCGGGCCGATGAGCAGGAAGAGGTTGGGGAATTTGCTGACGCTGGTGCCCAGGTAGGCACGGCGGCTGTCGGCCCAGGACTGGGCCAATGTGCCCTCGGTGCCGTGCAGATGGGGGGCCAGCGGGATGTCCCCGATGTGATACCCGGTCGCGAGGACGATGATGTTGGCGCGGGTGCGGGTGCCGTCGGCGCCGATGACGTCGGTGCCCTCCACAGCGGTCACGCGCGTGGGATGCAGCCGCACGTTGGGCCGGGTGAGGGCAGCGTAGTAGGTACCGGATGTGATCAGGCGGCGGCCGCCGAAGCGGTAGTCAGGAGTAAGGGCCCGGCGCAGGGCGGGGTCCCGTACCGAGGTACGCAGATGGAAGCGGGCCAGGGCCTCCAAGGGCCGCAGCAGGCGGGGGTGACGCAGGGGTACGCCGATGGCTTCCTGAGTCCAGTGGTGCAGGCCGCGTAGTCCGCGGCGCACTGCTGGGTGGTGCTCGAAGAAGCGGTGGAGCCCCGGCGGGAGCGGGTAGTCAGGTTTCGGAAGTACCCACTGCGGTGTGCTCTGGAAAACGTCGACATGAGCCGCCTTCGGCTGGATCTCGGGCAGGAACTGGACGGTGGACGCTCCGGTGCCCACCACTGCCACGCGCTGTCCGGTCAGGTCGACTTCGTGGTTCCAGCGGGCGGAGTGGAAGGCGGTGCCGGGGAAGGTGCCGAGGCCGGGGATGTCGGGATGTCGGGGCCGGTGCCAGGGGCCGGTGGCGACGATCACCGCGCGGGCGGTGTACGTGCCCGACGTGGTCCGCAGGTTCCAGCGGTGCGCTGCCGGCTCCCAGCGGCCGCTCAGTACCTCGGTGTCGTAGCGGATCGCTTTGTGCGCGCCGTGCGTTGCCGCGGTGGTGTCGAGGTAGTCGAGGATTTCGGACCGGTCAGCGAAGCCCCGGCTCCATGTGTGGGGTGCGAAGGAGTATTCGTACAGCACCGACGGTACGTCGCAGCCGCATCCTGGGTAGGTGTTGTCGCGCCAAGTCCCGCCGAGGCGACCGGACTTCTCCAACACGACGACGTCGTCGAAGCCGGCACGGCGCAGCGCGATCACTGCGGCCACACCGGAGAGGCCAGCCCCGATGACGACGACTTCCGCTTCATGACGATGGTTGTCGATACTGTCGTCGGCCACCAGCGCCGCCCCCTGTCTGCCTCGTGGGCATCCCGGCGCTGATGCCGAACCGCCCCTGACCACTTACTCAGAGCGACCGATCGTAGGATCACCCGCGATCACCTGTGGTGATATGGCCGGTAGATACCTCATAAGGGTGATCTTGCTGGGTGGGCTGCATGCGGTGCGTTTCCCTGTGTTTGGCTGCCAGCCATGACGACGAGGGACGAACTGCCCAGGTCTCCCGGTCCGCACGCCGCCGTCGACGAGCCGGGGCGGCATCTTCCCTACCCCAGTGGCTGGTTCTGCCTGGCGCGTTCACGAGAACTGGCCCCCGGCAATGTCCTGACCCGCCGTTTCATGGACGAGGACATCGTCCTCTACCGCACCCGCGACGGCCGGCCCCGCGCGGTGCATCCCTACTGCCCGCACCTGGGCGCTCATCTGGGGGCGGGCGGCACCGTGGAGGGACAGAACCTGGTATGCCCCTTCCATCGCTTCGCCTTCGCCCCCGACGGCACCTGCGTCGGCACGCCCGCTGGCCCGCCCCCGCGCGCCCGCCTGCAGCACCACACCATCAGCGAGCGCAACGGCTTCCTCTTCGCCTGGTACGAACCGGATGGTGCTCCACCCGCCTGGGAAGTCCCCGGCACCGCCCAGGCGGGGGTCGTTCCGACGGCCGCCTGGAGCACGGAAGTGCACACCTACGCCCAGGAGATCATCGAGAACACCCTCGACTACCGGCATCTCCCGGTCCTGCACCAGGTGTCCGTGCAGGAACTCGGCCCGCCGACGGCCCATGGCCCGCTCCTGCGCATGCGTCTGCGCCTTGGGCCGGACCGGCCTCCCGCCCTCAAGCAGAAGATCCAGGCCGACCATACGTTCCTCCTGGCCGGGCTGGGATATCTCCGCGTCGAGCTCCCGCTGCCCTCGCTCGGACTCGTCAGCTACCTGTGGGCGATGCACACGCCGACCGGCCCGCGACGCAGCCACATGCTGGTCGCGACGGCCTGTGCAGACATCCACAAGCAGGACGCCACTGAAGCGTCGCTCCCACGGCGTGGCCTGCACCGGGCCTTCGCCCACGCGATGCTGCGCACCGCGGTCAGCAAGGTCCATCAGGACCTGAGGATCTGGAACACCAAACGCTACGAGCCACGCCCCCGCCTCGCCGCGAGCGACGAGGCCATCGGCTTGTTCCGCCACTGGGCCCGCCAGTTCTACCCGGCGCCCTGAGGAAACGTGATGGTGCTGCTGATCCCGCCGAGAGTGACCGCGCAGCCCAGGAGAGGCGAGTTACTCCGATGCGGGTCGGCGGCAGGTGGCGCGCTTCGTGGGGGCTTTGGTCGGCGAGAAGTAGCCCGCCAGGAGCGACTCCCCAGCGGTTGGGGCCCTTCGGTGTGCGTGATGCAGCCGACCCGTCTCAGGGGCGGTTGACGTCCTCGCATACGGCGAGCAACCCGCACACCGCCCCGCCGACAGCGGCGACGTGCGTCACGAGCGTCACTTCAGCGTCAAAACATCGCTCGTAACGCCCACACCGGGCATCGCCGAGGATGCGCGCGGCCGAACGCCCCACCCCCGGCAAGGGCGTACCGACGAAATGGGGCTGTGTGGGTGACGAAACGCAGTCCGTCGTCGGCCGGGCGATTGGGCTGACGCCGATCCTGTTCCGTCGCAGCGAAGGTTGAGCGTTCTCACCGAAGGTTGGTCGGCAGGGCGGAGTGCCCCCCCTGTGGGCGGTCGTGGACGGTCGGTGTCGAGCAAGCGTGCCCAGCGGAGCACTTCGACGCGGTGCCGGGTGCGGGCCTGCCGACGGCGGCGTCACGCGATGGCGTTGCGGCAGCGGCGCAGCCGAGGGGCTCGGTAGACTCAGCCGCCTCGTGCCTCGTTCAGGGGTGAGTCCTCCTTTCGCTTTCTCCTCGCGCCTGCGGTCGGGGCTCGTGTCCGCGTCACGGTGTGAGGTGACTCGGGCCGGTGCGCTGTTGACGGCCATGCCGAATGGTCGTCCCCCGGTCCGCCCTTCGAGGTGGGGGTCGTAGTGGAGCGGGTGGGCAACGTCACCCGGGCTCATTGCGTGGGGAACTGGTCGCCCAGACGCGGGAGTTGGACGAAGGTGCCGTCATTGCCCGGACGAGGCGGACAGCGCCGGCTCAGCCGCTCGGCTGAGCCGGGCTCGTGGCTGGTGGCCAGCTTCGCAGGGTCATGTCGGCCACCTGCTGGAGGTCGTCGCGGGTGGTGCCGCTGGCGGCTTGGACGGCGATGCCGTTGGCCACGGTCATGAGGTAGCGGGCGAGTAGGCCGGGATCGGTGCCCGGGGGCAGGTCGCCTTCCTCGACGGCTTGCCGGAACCGGTCGCGGAGGAGGGAGGTGTGCTCGTTGCGCCAGACGATGAGATCGTCGCGGGCGTTGCGTCCCGGGTCGCCGGCGGCGAGGGACCCCTGGACGCCGAGGCATCCGGTGGGGCAGCCGGGGCGTGTGGTGGCCCGGACGGAGCCGTTCAGGAACGCGGTGGCCACCTGCCGGGCGGTCGGCTCCTGCAAGGCACGCGCTCCGTACGAGGCGGGGCCTTCGGTGTAGCGCTCCAGGGCCTTGCGGAACAGGTCCTCCTTGTTGCCGAAGGCCGCGTACATGCTGGTGCGGGTGATGCCCATGGCGCTGGTCAGGTCGGTGAGGCTGGCGCCTTCGTAGCCCTGTTCCCAGAAGACCCGCATGGCCTGTTCAAGGGCTTGGTCGGTGTCGAAGCCTCTCGGTCGGCCGATCGGTGCCTTCCGTCGCGTCTCCATGCAATCGATCATACCTCTTTTGCACTGGTCGGTACGGAAGGTGTTACAGTCTCATTCGGTACCGATCGGTACTTGAATTTGTGGAGGTCATAGCCATGGGGCAGCTTGAGGGTAAGACCGCAGTCGTCACCGGCGGCAGCACCGGGATCGGCCTGGCGACTGCGAAGCGGCTTGCGGCCGAGGGCGCGCACGTGTTCATCACCGGCCGGCGCGAAATCGAGCTGGAGAAGGCCGTCGCCGCCATCGGCAACGCCACCGCGGTGTCCGGTGACGTCAGCGTCGCGGCCGACGTGGACCGCCTGTACAAGCGCGTGCGGGAGCACGGGCAGGGCCTGGACGTGCTGTTCGCCAACGCGGGCATCAACCACCTCGCGACGTTGGACGAGCTCACCGAGGACATCCATGACGCAGTCTTCGACATCAACGTCAAGGGCACCTTCCTCACTGTGCAGAAGGCCCTCCCGCTGCTCAACGACGGCGCCTCGGTGATCCTCACCGCTTCCACCGCAGCCGAGGGGGGCGCGGCGGGTATGAGCGCCTACGGAGCATCGAAGGCGGCCGTGCGGGCTTACGCCCGCGCCTGGGCCGACGAGCTCGGCAGCCGGGGTGTCCGGGTCAACGCGATCTCGCCGGGCCCGGTGAACACCCCGATGTGGGACGCGGCTTTCGGCGATCGCGCCGGGGAGATGCTGGAGGCCGTCGCGGCCGGCCTGCCCCCCAAGCGGTTCGCCGACCCGGACGAGATCGCCGCCGCTGTGACCTTCCTCGCCTCGTCGGGCAGCAGCTTCGTCTACGGCGCCAATCTCTACGTCGACGGCGGAATGAACCAGATCTGACCGGACCGCCGGGTGGCACGCAGGGAAGCGGATAACCGGGGAAAGGCAGCGCCGTGCTCACCTCCATACACGGCGAGCCCGGCGCACGTACGTCCCGCGCCGATCGACCCAACCGGCAAGCCGCACAGGGACACTGCTGCGGCGCCGCACCCTGGGGCGCGACGTGAATTCCGGGCCGCCCAGAGCTGAGGTAGCCGCAGTCGGGATTCCTGCCTTCAGCGACGGCTGCCACGGCAAGACCGTGGAAGGGCATCGCACTTCATCACCATCCGGAAACACCCCGATCCGGGGACTGAGAGGCAATCATGTCTGACGCCGAACTGCGCGATTTCTTCCAGCGCTACATCGACGCGCTCAACGCTCATGAGTTTCACCGCATGACCGAGTTCATCCACGACGAACTCATCATGAACGGCCACCCGGTCACGCGGGACGACGTCATCGCGGACCAGGAGGACCACACCGACGCGGTCCCGGACTTCACCTGGCGGGTCAAGGACCTCGCCATCGACGGTGATCGAGTGGCGGCCCGTCTGTTCAACAAGGGCACGCCCGCGAAGGAGTGGTTCGGCGTGCCCCCCACCGGCGCCACGGTCGAGTATGCCGAGTACGCCTTCCACAAGGTTCGTGATGGGCGCTTCTATGAGATGAATTATCTGATCGACGCCCAGGCAGTGCAGCGACAGCTGGTCGCCTAATGGGAGCTGCCGGGTCGGAGAGATTCGGTGCCGTAGCCGCCAGTAGGTGAGCACTTTCGTCGCCGGAAGCATTCGACTTCTGAGGTCAGACCGTGCCCCTGCTGGTCGGCCGGGAGGCCAGACCGTTGATGGGGTGGCGTGCCCGCCGGGCAGTGGGGCGTGAGCACTGGATCCTCCCCCACTCTCGGCTCCGCTCGAGCGGGGGGACCCCCATGGCCGCGTGCCGCGCCTTCCGCAGGCTGCAAGGAGCGAAGTACCTGACCAGGAGGACGAGTTGCTGCTGATCGGCGATGACTGGGCCGAAGACCACCATGACGTCGAGATCCAGGACGAGACAGGCCGGAAACTGACCGCGGTGAGACTGCCCGAGGGTGTGGAGGGGATTGCAAAGCTGCACGAGCTGCTCGCGCAGCACGGCGGCCAGGACCTGGAAGCCGCCGGGGTGGTGGTCGGCATCGAGACCGACCGCGGCTCCTGGGTGCAGGCCCTGATCGCCTCCGGCTACCAGGTCTACGCCATCAACCCCCGGCAGGTCGCCCGGTTCAAGGAACGCTATGCCTCCTCCGGCGCCAAGAGCGACAAAGGAGACGCGCACGCGCTGGCCGACATGGTCCGCATCGACCGGGACCAGCTGCGGCCGGTGGCCGGGGACAGCGAGCAGGCTCAGGCCGTCAAGGTCGTCGCCCGCGCCCACCAGAGTCTGATCTGGGAACGCACCCGTACCTACCAGCGGCTGCGCAGCACGCTGCGCGAGTACTTCCCCGCCGCCCTGAACGCCTACGCGGACCTTGCCCTGACCAG
The DNA here is from genome assembly GCF_054783935.1 of Streptomyces pseudoechinosporeus. Classification (NCBI taxonomy): domain Bacteria; kingdom Bacillati; phylum Actinomycetota; class Actinomycetes; order Kitasatosporales; family Streptomycetaceae; genus Streptomyces; species Streptomyces pseudoechinosporeus. The sequence continues at coordinate 548,416 of NZ_BAAGPS010000009.1, read as the reverse complement.
CACGGACGCCCTGGAACTGCTGATCAAGGCCCCCACGCCGGCGGCCGGGGCGAAGCTGACCCGCACCCAGATCACCGCTGTCCTGGCCCGCGCCCGTCGGCACAACCGGGATGCGAAGGCGGCCACGGTCCAGGCCGCGCTGCGCGAACGGCAGCTCGGCCTGCCCGAGCCGGTCACGGCCGCCTACGCGGCCACCGCCACCGCCCACGCGAAGCTGCTGATCGCACTCAACGAACAGATAGCCGACCTGGAAAAGCAGGTGAAGGCCCATTTTCTGAAGCACCCGGACGCTGAGATCTACCTCTCGATGCCCGGCATCGCGCACATCACCGGCGCCCGGGTGCTCGCCGAGTTCGGAGACGACCCCACCCGCTACGTGTCCGCGAAGGCGCGCAAGAACTACGCCGGCACCAGCCCCATCACCCGGGCCTCCGGCAAGAGCCACACCGTCCAGGCCCGCTACGTCCGCAACAACCGGCTCGCCGACGCGTTGCAGACCCAGGCGTTCTCCGCCCTGCGGGCCTCGCCCGGCGCCCGCCGCTACTACGACAAACAACGCGCCCGCGAAGCGGGCTACAACCCAGCCCTGCGACAAGTCGGCAACCGCCTCGTCGGCATCCTCCACGGATGCCTCAAGACCCGCACCGTCTACGACGAAGCGACCGCCTGGTCACACCACGCCCACACCCCTGCCCCTTGACACCAAACGACATGGGGTGTCTGACCTGCCTCTGGCGGCCCGTCCGGGCCATCTGCGCCGTGCGCTCGCTCAACCTTCGATGAGAACCGCTCAACCTTCGATGCGACAGGTCAGATCCCACCGAAGGCGGCTCCCGTGTGCGGGAACTTCTGCGTATCTGCGCGGGATACACGCCCTGCTGGACTTGCTGGCCCACCATGCCAGCGCATTGCGTCGGTGGCCCTATCGCCCATGTGCATCGACGCGTAGTACCGCTGGCGAGCTTCCTTGACGTCCTCCGGGAAGGCGTCCACCAGGCCGAAGTCGGTGATCGAGTTGTCGAGCTTCTCAATCGCCGTGTGCACTCTGGAGGTTCGCCGCGGTCCCAGTCTCGGGCAGTGCGGCCTCGCGCCGATGGTCGGCGGCTCCTTACTCTCCCCCGTCGGCGGAATGGAGCTGGAAGTCGACGACGACGCAACCAACCTGTCCGTCATCGGTGCGGCCGATCCAGACGGGGTAGGCCCCGTCGCCCCGGCCGGCACGGAAGGCGATGAGGTTCGGCTCGGGCTCCGTGCTGGGCAGTTCGACGGTGAAATGGCTGTCGAGGGGTATGAACAGGTCCTCGTCCAGCTGGTCTTCGATCACCGTCCGAGTCGCATCCATGAAAGCCGCTGTGCCGGTATCCACGCCAACCCCGTAGAACTGGCCCTCGCCGAGCAGCCCCAGGTCCTCGTCGGGCCGGAGGGCCATTTCCCACTCGCGGGGCGGGATGTCCAGGAACGTCACCCTGGCCGCGGCGACACCGGCCCCGCGTGTCGTGCGCAAAAGCGACAGCGTGACCGGGAACTCGCCCGGTGGCACAGCGACGGTCCGCGGGGTCTCTCCGATCCAGCCGGGGTCCGAGACCGCCAGCTGCCCTGACGTGATCCGCAGCAGGCCGGCGTCAACGGGCTCGACGACGGCCGACCCATCCGGAGTGTCGCACGCGCCCGGACTGAACAGTTGCTCGATTCCGGTGGCGCGCAGCGGTCCCGATCCTTCGTCCACCGACACGTCGCTCAGGACTACGGTCGTGGCGGGCTCGTGGCCCTGCTGGGCGAGGAACGGCGCGAACACCTGCCAGTCGCCGAATTCCGGTACGGGGCAGAGGAAGCTTTCGACGGGCGCCGGGAACCGCCGCACGGGGACGCTCGACGGGCCGGATGTTCGAGCGTGCAGTGGCTCCGTCGACGCTCCCCTCGGCCCGGCGAACTCGGACCTCACCTCGACCTGCCCGTCGGCCGAGACGGTCGTGGTCTCCTGAACATCCCACTTCCCGGACGAGTGCTCCTGCTCGTTGGAAAACTGCCATCGGGTGTTCCGGTGAGCCAACAACATCCCCGTGCTGTGCGGCTTGAGGTCGATCATCTGCATGCGCCAGGACCTGTCGTCGAACAGATACACACGCCACATCCGGCGCGGCCAGTACTCGACCAGTGCCAGCGGTCGCTCCCGCGCGGACAGCAGAACCGCGTACTCCATCCCGGCAGCATGTCTGCGTGCCGCGACCGCGCGCGACATCGGGTCCGGATGGGTCATTCCCCGATGGGAACCCCACATGTCGCCGTACGACACATCAAGACTGTCGAAGATCACAGCCGCGCATCTCCCCCCGCGGCACCAGCCGCCCCCGAGCAGTGACGCTCGACGGGTGACCCTGCCGCATCGCCCTGCCCTTCCGGAGCTTCGTTGTGCCGCCAGTCTGCCACTGAGGTGTGACACACAGGATCGTGGGAGGCCAGCAACCTGGGGTTACCGACGAAATGGGCCGCCCCAGGTGACGAAACACAGTCGGTTCGGCGGGCCCCATCGGTGATGCGTGCGTTCGCGTCAGCGCCGACGCTCAGGAGCGGGAACGTGGGCACTCCTGCGCGGGAATCCAACCCGGCGGAAGCCACGTTACGGCTGGTCAACGAATTCCGTCGGTTGTCAGCAAGGCGCCGCTGAACGGATTGACCCTCAACCCGGTTGACTTCCCGGGACCAAGCCCACCCCTCAGTCGATACCTCGGCACGGAAACCGGTCGCCAGACAAGCCAGCGCTCTGCTTGGCTCACCCCATGAGCGATCTCCACATCCGCTGCGCCACCCACTCGGATATCGACACCGTGCTGCAGTTCTGGCGCGACGCCGCGGAAGGAACCAGCATCAGCGACGACCACCACGGAGTGGCCCGACTCATCACACGAGACCCCGAAGCCCTGCTCCTCGCCGAGCGCGACGGCATCCTCACCGGAACCGTCATAGCCGGCTTCGACGGATGGCGATGCTCCGCCTACCGACTGGCCGTACACCCCGACCACCGTCGGCAAGGCATCGCCACCGCCCTGCTGGAAGCAGCCGAACAACGCTTCACCGCCCTGGGCGGACGACGCGTCGACGCCATGGTCCTGGAAGCCAACGAACAGGCCCACCACACCTGGGCTGCGACTGGCTACCATCGCGAGGACCACTGGCGACGCTGGGTCAAACCGCTGTAGGCACGCGGCCGGATGCGCGGATTTTTGTGAGCAGCCAAGACTCGACGGCTGGCGCTGTCATCTGTACCGGCTGGCGGTACATCCGTCGCAGCGACGGCGGGGCGTCGGTTCGGCGCTCCTCGCCGCGGTCGAGGAGCGGTTCGTACGGCTGGGTGGGCGCCGGGGCGACGCCATGGTGCTCAAGCGCAACGAGAGTGCGCATCATGCGTGGCGGGCGGCGGGGTACACGCCCGAGGAGCACTGGCGGCGGTGGGTGAAGCCGCTCGGTGAGTGACCGGAGTACGGGCGACTTTGCTGACCCTTTACTATGTGAGGATCAGGTCTTCTTCTTCCTAGGAAAGGTGTGAGCGTCCGCCCATGGGCGAGCCTCCCAGTCCCGGCAGCCCGCGCGGTCTCGCGCCGCGCAGGCATCGTGCGATCCCCCCGCCCCTGTCCGACCATGGGACGGAGGTGACCCGATGACCGAAGTGCTCCTCCTCGCGGTGGCCGTTCTGCTCTCCCTGGCCTGTGGCGCCTTCGTCGCGGCGGAGTTCTCGCTCACCACGGTCGAGCGCGGCGAGCTGGAGCGGGCCGTCGAGCGCGGCGAGGTCGGCGCCTCGGGTGCCCTCAAGGCCGTACGGAATCTGACCTTCCAGCTGTCCGGCGCACAACTCGGCATCACCGTCACCAACCTGATCGTCGGCATGCTCGCCGAGCCGTCCATCGCCAAGCTGATCGCGGGCCCGCTGGAGGCGGCCGGCATGGGCCCCTCGGTGGCCTCATCGACCGCGCTGGTCATCGGTACGGGTCTGTCGACGGTGTTCCTGATGGTCGTCGGCGAGCTCGTGCCCAAGAACTGGGCGATCTCCTCGCCGCTCTCGGTGGCCAAGAAGGTGGCGACGCCGCAGCGCTGGTTCAGCACGCTGTTCCGGCCGTTCATCACCCATCTCAACAACACGGCGAATCGTGTCGTACGCCGCTTCGGTGTCGAGCCCACCGAGGAGCTGGCCTCGGCCCGTGGGCCGCAGGAGCTGATGGCCCTGGCCCGGCACTCCGCGAAGGAGGGCGCGCTGGAGGCCGACACCGCCGAGCTGTTCGTCCGCACGCTGAACCTCGCGGACCTGACCGCGGAGAACGTGATGACGCCGCGCGTCCAGGTCATCGCCTTGGACGTGCAGGCGACCTGCGAGGACGTGGCGAACGCGACGCGGGCGACCGGTCTTTCGCGCTTCCCCGTCTACCGCGGCAACCTCGACTCGGTCGTGGGAGTCGCGCACATCAAGGACGTACTGGCGGTGCCCGCCGAGCGCCGTAGCCGCAGCTCCGTCGCGCAGCTGATGCGCGAACCCCTCCTCGTACCGGAGTCGCTGACCGTCGACCGGCTCCTGGACCGGATGTCCGGGAAGCGCACGATGGCCGTCGTCATCGACGAGTACGGCGGCACCGCCGGGGTCGCCACCCTGGAGGACATCGTCGAGGAGGTCGTCGGCGAGGTGCGGGACGAGCACGATCCGCACGAGGTGCCCGACCTGGCCCTGGCCGGCAAGGACGACGACGGCCGCGCGCTGTACTCCGCCGACGGCGCGGCCCGCACCGACCAGCTCGCGCGGGTGGGGCTGCGGGTGCCCGAGGGGCCGTACGAGACGCTGGCCGGGCTCGTCGCGACGGAACTCGGGCGCATTCCCGCGGTCGGCGACACCGTGGATGTCGTCGGCTGGCGGCTCGAAGTGACGGACGCATCGGGGCACCGGGCCGCGCGGGTGCTGCTGCACGCGCCGCTGCCGCTCATCGAGGGCATCGAGGAAGAGGGGACGCTGTGACCGCCGTACAACTGCTGATCGGTCTGGCGACGCTCGTCGTGAACGCCTTCTTCGTGGGCGCCGAGTTCGCGCTGATCTCGGTGCGCCGCAGCCAGATCGAGCCTTACGCCGAAGAGGGCGACAGGCGGGCGAGGAGCGTGCTGTGGGGTTTGCAGCACGTCTCCGCGCTGATGGCCGCCGCGCAGCTCGGCATCACGCTGTGCACGCTGATCCTGGGTGTGGTCGCGGAGCCCGCGATCGAGCATCTGCTGGAGCCGGTGTTCCACGCGGTGGGGGTGCCGGAGGGCGCGGGGCACGTGATCTCGTTCGTGATCGCGCTGACCTTGGCTACGTATCTTCACATGCTCCTCGGCGAGATGGTGCCGAAGAACATCGCGCTCGCCGAGCCGGTGCGCACGGCACTGCTGCTCGGCCCGCCGCTGGTCGCCCTCTCCCGGGCGCTGCGTCCGGTGATCTTCACCATCAACGCCTTCGCGAACGGCCTGCTGAAGCTGATGCGCGTGGAGGCTCGGGACGAGGTGACCGCGACGTTCTCGGACGACGAGCTCGCCCGCCTCGTCCAGGACTCCAGCGCCGCGGGCCTGATCGACGACCGGGCCCAGGAGCGGCTGCACGACGCCCTGGAGCTGGGCCGCCGCCCCGTGCGGGACGTCGTCCTCCCGCTGGAACGCGTCGTCTACGCGCGCGTGGGCGTCACGCCCGAGCAGTTGGAGGCCCTGTCCGCCGAGTCCGGCTTCTCCCGCTTCCCCGTCGTGGACGACGGCCGTCGCATCGTCGGCTACCTCCACGTCAAGGACGCACTGGACGCGATGCCGCGCGATCTCCCGTTCCGGGTCGCGGACATGCGCTCGATCGCCCGCGTACGGGAGAGCACACCGCTGGACGACGTGCTCACGGCGATGCGTCGCAGTCGTACGCATCTGGCGGCGGTGATCGGTGGGGACGGGTTGCTGGCGGGGGTGGTGACGATGGAGGACGTGTTGCGGGAGTTGTTCGGGCAACCGGCGTGAGGTGGCAGGGCCGGTGGGTGGCCACCACCGGCTGACCGGCGGGGGCCGGCAGGCCCCAGTCGGTGGCCGACCGCTGGGTATGTGCCTCGGGATACCATCGCTCCTGCCATGGAGACGAATGCCACCTACACCAGTCTTGTCGCGGTCGGCGACTCCTTCACCGAAGGCATGTCGGACCGGTTGCCCGACGGCTCGTATCGCGGCTGGGCCGACCTGCTGGCGGGGCGGATGGCCGCTCGGACGCCGGGCTTCCGGTACGCCAACCTCGCCGTGCGCGGCAAGCTGATCGGGCAGATCGTGGCCGACCAGGTGGGCGCGGCGGCGGCCATGCAGCCGGACGTGATCACGCTGGTGGGCGGGCTGAACGACACGCTGCGGCCCAAGTGCGATATGGGGCGGGTACGCGGGCTCCTGGCGGAGGCCGTCGAGCGGCTCGCCCCGTCCTGCAAGCAGCTCGTGCTGATGCGCAGCCCCGGCCGCCAGGGCCCGGTGCTGGAACGGTTCCGGCCGCGCATGGAGGAGCTGTTCGCCTGCGTGGACGACCTCGCGGCCCGGCACGGCGCACTCGTGGTCGACCTCTACGGCGCCCCTTCACTCGCCGACCCCCGTATGTGGGACGTGGACCGGCTGCACCTGACGGCCGAGGGCCACCGCCGCGTCGCGGAGGCGGTGTGGCAGACACTCGGCTACGAGGCGCAGGACGCCGAGTGGCGCACCCCGATGCCCGCGAGCGCGCCGCCCGGCTGGATCGCCCGCCGGACCGCAGACGTCCGGTTCGCCCGGCAGTACCTGCTGCCGTGGATCGGACGGCGGCTTACGGGGCGCTCCTCGGGGGACGGCCGGACAGGCGCCCAGTTTAGCGCTGAGCTGGGCAAAGCCTTTTGGGTCACCCCTGTGGACCACACAAACCCCGGCCCTGTGACGGACTGGCGACGAGTGAGGCCCTAACCCGGAGCCCCGCCCGGCTGCCATGCACCGATTAAACGCGGGGCGCCGCCGCCCTCCCTGCACATGGCCCGCGGTTGTTGTTGCGGGACGTCACGGGTGAGCTCAGACCACTTGCCCCGGGAGAAGAGCCTCCAGTACGCGCGCGCCGCCATGCTGGCGTTGGCTTCGTCCTGGCACGCGAGGGCATCCTCCTCGACCAGGTGCACCCGCTTCAGACCACCCGCTGGGCCGACGATGCCGAAGGCGCGGCCGATCTGGCGGTGCTGCTCGGCATCCTGATCACCGCGGCGGAGAGGCGTCCGTCCCACGGGAGGCAGTCATGAACGAACGCGACGTCCTGCTCAACGAGCTCGCGCAGGGGCTGCGCCAGATGTCAGAGGGCATCGAATGGTTCGACAGCCTCGGCCACGAAGAGCAGTCCGAGGTGCTGCTGTTCCTGCGCCATCACTGCGTCCAGGCGCGCGCCGTCGCAGAGGATGCACCGGAGAGCATCCGCCGTGCCGGGCTGCGCCCGACGCATACGCCCGCAGTGCTGATCTCACGAGGCCGGATGGACGAGCAACTGGGAAAGATCGCCGGTCTCGCGCCTCTCGACGAACGCCGCAAGGCGTTCAGGCTGCTGATCGCGGTGCTCACGATTGCCGACGCGCGGCGCCGCGAGCGCTTCTGCTCCGGCGGCTGCAATCACTGGTGGCACAGACTGTCCGTCGCCTGACAACCCAGCACCGCACTCCTGAAAGTCAGTTCCCGGTTGAGCGTCTTCTGCGGAGCGGATCAGTCCCACCAGAAATCCCAGTGATGAGCCCCGGTGATCCGCTCAGAGTACGCGGCCAGCGTGTACGGCCTGCTGCCCTGCCAGATGTTGTCCGGGCAGAAGGCAAAGTGCTCGGCCGCAACCAGGAGAGCCTCATGCTCGTTGGCCGGTGGCGCGGCGACGCTGAGGTGCAGCGTGGAAAAGCCGACCGCGACGACACGGGCGCCGAACCGGTGCTCCCAGTCACGGACGACCGCGGAGAACTTCGCGGTGTCGTTGTCGTAGTTGCAAGGTCCCGCCCATCCCGCGCAGTTCGGCCCATGTCGTCTGGGCCCGTTCATGCATGATGACGGGATGAACCATAGCGACCAGCGCTTCCACGTCATCGTGCTGTCGAACTTCGCGAAGGGCTTCGACAAGTACGCGTTCGCTTACGGTAAGGCGGGGATTCCGGAGAGTACCTATTCCGACCGGTTCCACTTGCTGACCCGTGCGGAGTTGGGAATCGGCATCGGCAAGGCGCGACGCTTGCTGGACCGTCTGGCCATTCCGGGCGACCGGCTGCTGGTGCTGGAAACCATGGTGGACCCCGACAAGCTGGTGCCCAACGTGTCGACCGGCCTCGGCATGGAACTGCACGAGGCTCGCATCCGGTTGTCAGCAGTCCACGAGCTCGACCAAGTAGGCGACGAGTTCACTTTGCGCCCGACGACCGTCGAGGATGCGATGGCGGCCTCCCTGCACCTGCACGGATCGGCACAGCGTCGCTACGCCGACACGCGACCGCGCTCGGTTTCGCTTCTGCCGGTCGCCTCCGCCTGCCAAGCCCGGTGTTCGTTCTGCTTCTCCTCGGCTTCGATCTCCAGCGACCAGGCGCCGGCACGGGTCCCGTGGGACGCGGTCGCCCACTGGCTGGAGCGCGCCCGTGCGGCGGGTGCCGAGCGTGCAGTGATCACCGGCGGCGGGGAGCCCACGCTCATACCGTTCGAACAGCAGCTGCGACTAGTGTCCGCCTGCTCGGCGGCCTTCCCGAAGGTCGTCCTGATCACCAACGCGCACACCCTGGCGAAAGGCCGGCACGATGGCCGGGCCGACCGCCTCGCAGCCCTGAGCGCCGCAGGCCTGAGCGTGCTGGCGGTCTCCCGGCACCATCACGACGACGCCGTCAGCGAGCGGCTGATGATGCTGCGCACACCGGTGAGCTCCGTGATCGACACCTGGCGCGTGGAACGTCACCGCTGGCCGGGGCTGCGGATGAGGCTGATCTGCGTGCTCCAGCACGGCGGCGTCGCCGACGCGGCCGAGGTCGCCGACTACCTTTCGTGGGCCGCGGCTCTCGGTGTCGAGGAAGTCTGCTTCAAAGAGCTCTACGTATCCACCAGCACCGAGTCGCTCTACTTCGACCGCGCCGCCAACGTCTGGAGCCGAGAGCACCAGGTTTCGCTGTCCATCGTCACCGGGTTCGCCGAGCAGCACGGTTTCGAACTGGCGAGCCGCCTGCCCTGGGGCGCGCCGGTCTACCACGGCAGCTGGGACGGACGGCCGATGCGGATCGCCGCTTACACCGAGCCCAGCCTGCTCTGGGAACGCACCAGCGGGATCGCACGCAGCTGGAACGTCATGGCCGACGGACGCTGCTACGCCTCCCTGGAAGACCGGGCCAGCGAGATCGTGCCGGAAGGCGCAGCGGCATGAGGTTCGAGGAGTTCCAGGAATTCCGGCAGCGGCAACTCAGTGCTTCCTCGTCGCTTCTGGACGCCGCCGAGACCAACGTGTACCGGGCGCTTGCTCCAGTGCGGCCGGAACCGCCGACCGACATGAGTACGGTGCACCGGTGCGATCTCGCCCGAGCCTGGCTGCGGCGCTTCGAGCTGCCGGAAGAGTGGTCCGGCCACGCCATGGTCTGTCGAGGGGTCCGGCACGGGCTCGGTGTGGTGTTCCACTGGCTGCGCGCCGTGCACGCGCGGTTGTGGCTGCCCAGCGACGTGTACCCGGTTTACTTCGAGCTGGCCCGCGCTGCGGGCCTCGAGCCCATGTCCTACCCGACGCTACCGGCGCCGGCCCTGCCGAGGTCGTCGGCGGACCACCGGCCCGAATACCTGCTGCTCGCCAACCCCAGCAAGCCGCTCGGCCGTTACCTGTCCGATGCCGAGTGTGCCGCGGTGATTTCGTGGTTGCGGGAATCACCACGCCGCCACCTGCTGATCGACAGCGTCTACGACCTGGGAGCCCCGTTCGCTGCCGGCACACGGCGATTGCTGGACACCGGTTGTGCGGTCCTGCTGCATTCGGTCACCAAGGGATGGCTGTGGCCACGCACATTCGGCGTGGTCCTGCTGGGCTCGGCGCACGCCGAATTGGCCGAAGCGTTCCGCGCGGATCCGCCGACGCCGGCACAGCTGAGGCTCGCCGACCGTCTGCAGACCGAGCACAGCGACGTGCCCCGGCAGGTCGTCGACGAACTGGCCGCACGGGCTGAGCGGTTGTTCGAACGGTTGCCGGACGAGGTGCTCGGGGCGATTCCCACGGCGAGCCGGACGTGTCCCGGCAACTATTTCTTCCCGGTTGAAATCCCAGCGGAGACGCTCCAGCGTGAGTGCGGCGTGCTCGCCATGCCGGTCAGCGTGTTCGGGGAGAGCAGTTGGTCCGGCTCCATCCTGACCAGCCTTGCTGACGCTTTCGGCCCGACGCCGACGGTGGCGCGATGAAGCCACTGGAGGACCTGGCCGTATACGACGATGCGGACTTCTACGATCAGGAGTTCACCGCGCGCACCCACGACATCCCGTTCTTCCTCGGCCAAGCGGTCCGGGCGGGCGGTCCGGTCCTGGAGGTGGCCTGCGGAACCGGGCGCATCACCCTGCCGATCGCGCGGGCGGGTGTCGAGGTCACAGGGCTTGACATCATGCCCTCGATGCTTGCGCGTGCCCGTCAGCGGGCCGAGGACGAGCGACTGCCAGTCGAGTGGCTGGAACAGGACTGCCGAGACATCCGCTCTGACAGGCGCTTCGCCCTGGTGTTCTCGGCAACCAACGCGATGCAGCACCTGCACGACCTGGATTCCGTGGTCGCGTTCCTCGCCTCGGCGCGAAACGTGCTGCGACCAGGCGGGACCCTGATCCTGGACGTGTTCAACCCCGACATGGCCAAGCTGTGCCGGCTCCCCGAGTCGCCCTACCACCACAAGTCGGTCGCGGACCGGGACGGGGCGAGGCTCGACGTGCGAGCGACGACCAGCTACGACGCCGCCGCCCAAGTGCTGCGCTTCACGCTGGACTACCTACGCGACGGCGTGTGTGTACGCACCAAGAAAGTCAGCATGCGCTGCTTCTTTCCCGAGGAACTCTTGGCGCTCTGCCGGCTGGCCGGTCTCGACGTCGCGCAGCGCTACGGGGACTACGATCAATCCCTGTTCACGAGCACCTCGCCGAAGCAGCTCCTGTTCTGCCACTCCCAAACCGCCAACGGCCAGATCGGCGATCCGCCGTCGGTACCGGTCAAGCATCCGAGCTAAGCCAGCACCGCATTCCGGGCAACATGCCTGTTCGGAGGCCGCACGAGCGGTGATCCTCGCTGTCGCCCCCGCGTTCCGGACCAGTTAACCCCATGAGTACACCGTCCGGGCACGGCCGTCCGGCAAAGCGGCCCGAGTTGCTGCCGTACGAGGGGCCGGGGGCGTAAGCGTACGTAGGGGTGGTGGCGTCGGCGTACGAAGGCCGACGGCGTAGGCGCACGAAGGGCCGGTGGCGTGCGTCGCCTGCGCGCCGGATGATCGGAAGCGTCGCCGGGCAACGCGAAGGGAGCCTCGCGTGACCACCACCGTGATCAACCTCAAGGGCCATATCCAGGAATTCGGGCCCCGCCTGGAGAACGCCCCCTCGGACCTCGTGTACGTCGGCCGCCGCTGGATCAGGGGCGGCTGGGACCTCCCCGAGCACCCGCTCAACAACCCGTTCGTCCCCGACACCGCCAAGAAGAAGCACAACGGCACGCGCGCCGAGGTCATGGCCAAGTACCGGGCGTACCTCCTCGAACGCCCCGACCTCCTCGACCTGGTGCCCGAACTGCGCGGCAAGACCCTGGCCTGCTGGTGCGCTCCGGAGCTGTGCCACGCCGACATCCTGGCGGAGCTCGCCGACGCGCCTTGACCGCGCTCGTAGCCGTTATCCGTTGCCCGTGGTCGGAGTCGTCCGGACCACTCGCACGCCCGCCTCCTCCAGTGCCGTACACGTCGCAGCGTCCGACGAGGCGTTGGTCACAACGACGTCCAGGTCCTCGGGACCGCAGATCTTCACCATGCCCGTGCCGGGGAACTTGCTCCGGTCGGCGAGGAGTACGACTTTCTCGCCGGCGGCGATCATGGCGCGCCGGGCGGGAACCTCGCCGGCGGTGGTGTCCATGACCTGGCCTCCGGAGCGGACACCACAGGCGCCCATGAAGAGCCAATCGGCCTGCACATGACGGAGGTTGTCCTCGGCCATGAAACCGTCCGTCATGCGCGACTCGCGTATGACCATGCCGCCGAGAAGCATCAGTTCGATGGACTCATCCTGGACGAGTTCCTCGTACACGACGAGATTGTTGGTGATGACGGTGACTCGGCGCCCGTGCAGTTGGCGGGCCAGCCGGTGGACCGTCGTGCCGGAGTCGAGGATGACCGACTGACCGTCCTTGATCATCGTGGCGGCCCGGGCCGCTATCGCGTCCTTTTCGGGCACCTGGACTTCAGCGACCTCGGCGAAAGGCGCCGGGTCCTCCTCGATGACCGCTCCCCCATGGACGCGGGTGAGCAGCCCGTAATCCTCCAGCTTCAGGAGGTCACGGCGGACGGTCGCCGCACTGGCGCCCAGCTGGTCCGCGAGGTCGGCCACGGTGGCGTGGCCGCCGGATCGCAGGGCCCGCAAGATGAGTTGGTGTCGATGTTCAGCCAGCACGCAACCGAACACTACACGTCACGCCCAGACACAACTTGCTTGCTTTTCAGTGGACTTGGAGCAACTCGCGGGCAGCGAGGCGCAGCGTCGCCCGGACCCCGAGGGCGGCGGGCGTGGCGTCTCTGACCTGCGCCTTAGGGACTGCGCCGACGTGCATGGCCCGCTCCGGGCGACGGGTAAACTCCGTACACGTGACTCCCGCGCCCGTAAAGCCCCGTATCCCGAACGTCCTCGCCGGCCGCTACGCCTCCGCCGAGCTCGCCGTCCTGTGGTCCCCCGAGCAGAAGGTGAAGCTGGAGCGGCAGCTCTGGCTCGCCGTGTTGCGGGCCCAGAAGGATCTCGGGATTGAGGTGCCGGATGCCGCACTCGCCGACTACGAGCGCGTGCTCGACGAGGTCGACCTGGCCTCGATCGCCGAGCGCGAGAAGGTCACGCGGCACGACGTCAAGGCGCGGATCGAGGAGTTCAACGATCTCGCCGGGCACGAGCACGTCCACAAGGGCATGACCTCGCGTGACCTCACGGAGAACGTCGAGCAGCTGCAGATCCGGCTCTCGCTGGAGCTGATGCGCGACCGTACGGTGGCGGTCCTGGCGCGGCTCGGCAAGCTGGCCGGTGAGTACGGCGAGCTCGTCATGGCGGGCCGTTCGCACAACGTCGCCGCCCAGGCCACCACCCTCGGCAAACGCTTCGCGACCGCCGCCGACGAGCTGCTCGTCGCGTACGGCCGGGTCGAGGAGCTGCTCGCCCGTTACCCGTTGCGCGGCATCAAGGGCCCGGTGGGCACAGCCCAGGACATGCTCGACCTGCTGGGCGGCGACGCGGCAAAGCTCACCGAGCTGGAGCAGCGCATCGCCCAGCACCTCGGCTTCGCGCAGGCCTTCACCTCCGTCGGCCAGGTCTATCCGCGCTCGCTCGACTACGAGGTCGTCACCGCCCTGGTGCAGATGGCCGCGGCTCCGTCCTCGCTCGCGAAGACGATCCGCCTGATGGCCGGGCACGAGCTGGTGACCGAGGGCTTCAAGCCCGGTCAGGTCGGCTCCTCGGCGATGCCGCACAAGATGAACACCCGCTCCTGCGAGCGCGTCAACGGCCTGATGGTGATCCTGCGCGGCTATGCCTCGATGACCGGCGAGCTCGCGGGCGACCAGTGGAACGAGGGCGACGTCTCCTGCTCGGTGGTGCGCCGGGTCGCGCTGCCCGACGGCTTCTTCGCGCTCGACGGACTGCTAGAGACGTTCCTCACCGTCCTCGACGAGTTCGGCGCCTTCCCCGCTGTCGTCGCGCGTGAGCTGGACCGCTATCTGCCGTTCCTCGCGACGACGAAGGTCCTGATGGGTGCCGTACGGGCCGGAGTCGGTCGCGAGGTCGCGCACGAGGCCATCAAGGAGAACGCCGTCGCCTCCGCTCTCGCGATGCGCGAGCAGGGCGCGGAGCGCAACGAACTGCTCGACAAGCTGGCGGCGGACGGGCGTATCCCGCTCGACCGGCCCGGACTCGACGCGCTGATGGCCGACAAGCTGTCCTTCACGGGTGCCGCCGCCGGCCAGGTTTCCGCAGTCGTCGGCCGGATCGAGGAGATCGTCAAGCAGCACCCGGAGGCGGCGGGTTACACGCCGGGGGCGATCCTCTGACCCGCTTCACCCCCGCGGACCTGGAGGCCGCCCGTGACCGGCTCGTGCCGGATGTCGTCGCGGACGGCCTCCGCGTTCTGTTCTGCGGCATCAACCCCGGCCTCATGACGGCCGCGACCGGCCACCATTTCGCCCGCCCGGGCAACCGCTTCTGGCCGGTCCTGTACCTCTCCGGTTTCACACCTCGGCTGCTCAAGCCTTCGGAACAGGGCGAGTTGCTGTCGTACGGGCTCGGCATCACCAACGTGGTGGCGCGGGCGTCCGCGCGAGCCGACGAGCTGACCGCGGACGAGTACCGGGAGGGCGGGCGGCTGCTGAGCCTGAAGGTGGCGCGGCTGCGTCCGCGCTGGCTTGCGGTGGTCGGCGTCACCGCGTACCGGGCGGCCTTCGACAACCGCCGGGCCCAAGTGGGGCCGCAAGAGCGAACGATCGGTGACACACGCGTGTGGGTGCTGCCCAATCCCAGTGGCCTGAACGCGCACTGGACGGCGGAGACGATGGCGGAGGAGTTCGGGCGGTTGCGGGTGGCCGCGCAGCACTAGCCGTTCACGGCGGGGCTGTCTCGGTGCCCACGTCCGACCGGCCGTGCTCCACGGGAAAAGGGCGGGAGCACAGCTCAACGATCGTGGCGAGTTGCTGCGCGAGGGTCATGAGATCCGGTGAACCCGGCGGCACTGACAATGGGTGGCCCCGTCAGCCGTGACTCAGCCGCTGTTCAAGCGTCCCGGCGGCGAACACTCCAGGCACCCGCCACCAGCGCCGCCCCTGCCCACACCCCCGTCACCGCGAGCCCCGTCCACGGCCCGAGGGACCCCTCCGCCGTCTCGTGCAGGACCACCTGTCCCGCCTTGTCGGGCAGGAAGTCGGCGACGGTCCCGGACACTCCTCCGATCACGAACGACACGAGGAGCAGGAACGGGACGAGGATGCTCAGCGTGGCGACGCCGCTGCGCAGCAGCGCGGTCAGCCCGGCCGCGAAGAGGGCCATCAGCGCGAGGTAGAGCCCGCAGCCGACGACACCCCGCAGTCCCTCGCCCCAGCTCAGCCCACTCCCCCAGTCGCCGAGGACTGCCTTGCCCACGGCCAGGCTCACGAACCCGGTGACCAGCCCGACGGCCAGGGCCGGTACGCCGACAGCGACCGCCTTGGCCGCGAACCACCGCCCCCGATGAGGCACCGCGGCCAACGAGACCCGCAGCGCACCGCCCTGGAACTCCGACGAGACGGCCTGCGCGCCGAACGTGATCGCCGCGATCTGCCCGAAACTGACGCCGAAGAACGCCGAGAACAAGGGGTCGAAGTCCTCGTCCGAGGAGGCGTCGAGCCCGGCGATCGCGGAGAAGGCCGCCGTGACGAGTACGACGGCGGCCAGTCCGGTGACGAGGGACCGCAGCGTACGGATCTTGAGCCACTCGGAGTGGAGTACGGGTGCGAACGGCACGGTCAGGCCTCCTGCGGCTGCGTCGGGGACTGGGCGGCGAACTCGGCCTCCGTGGCGGTCAGATCGAGGTACGCCTGCTCCAACGTGCCCTCCTCTGCGGCGAGTTCCAGGATGGGCACTCCTGTGCCCGATGTGAGGCGGCCGATGTCGTCCACGCGCGCGTGGTGCACGACCCACCGTTCGTCCTCACCCTCCACGGCGTCGTATCCGTGCCGGGCGAGCAGCTCCCGAAGTGCCGCACCGTCGCTGGTGCGCACGCGTACGCGTGGCTGCACGCGCGCGTGGATGAACTCCCGCATCGGCATGTCGGCGAGCAGGCGTCCGCGACCGAGGACGACGAGGTGGTCGGCGAAGGACGCGGTCTCGTTCATCAGGTGGCTGGAGACGAGCACGGTGCGGCCCTCGCGGGCCAGTCGGCGCATCAACTCCCGGATCCAGATGATGCCTTCGGGGTCGAGCCCGTTCGACGGCTCGTCGAGCAGGACCACCGGCGGGTCTCCCAGGAGCGCGGCGGCGATGCCCAGGCGCTGGCGCATGCCGAGGGAGTACGTCCTGACGCGGCGGCGGGCGACCGAGGCGAGCCCCGCTTCTTCCAGGACCTCGTCCGCGCGGCGCTCCGGGAGGCGGTTGCTCGCGGCGAGCACGCGCAGATGGTCCCGTGCGGTGCGCGCGCCGTGCGCGGCCTGCGCGTCGAGCAGGGCGCCGACGTGGCGCAGCGGCTCGTCGAGAGTCGCGTAGGGGCGGCCGCCGATGGTGGCGGTGCCGGACGTCGGCCGGTCCAGGCCGAGCACGAGCCGCAGGGTGGTGGACTTCCCGGCGCCGTTGGGACCGAGGAAGCCGGTGACCCGGCCCGGCTCGACGCTGAAGGTCAGCCGGTCCACGGCGCGAGTGCGGCCGTACTCCTTGGTGAGGTCTTGGACGTCGATGCTGGTCATGGCCCAAGACTGGCCGCAGGGAGGGAGCCCGGGCCTCCCCCGCCCGGGGATACCGTCTCCCTCGCTCGGGGGAAGCTCGTTGTCAGTGGCGGCTGCCACCATGACGGAATGGCCCGCCTGCTGCGCCCGCTGATCCGCGGGACGACGTACACCCGCCTGCTGCATCTGTGGATTCCCATGCTGTTCGTCAGCGTGTGGATGTTCATCGACCAGACCACGCCGTGGGTGCCCGCGCTGATGCTGCTTCCGGTGGCGCTGATCCCTGCCGTGCGCCTGGGCGAGGGTGTACAGGCTCAGTTACTGCTGACGCCTGGCGAACGGGGCGGCCAGGACGCGTCGATCACGGTCGCGCCGTCGGCCACCTGGCGGGACCGGCTGCGGACAGTGCTGTGGCTGGAGGCTCGCATGGCTCTCGGGGCGGTGGCGATGGGGGTCAGCGTCTGGCTGCCGGTGCTCGCATTGGTGCTGGCCCAACTCTCGTTCGGCCAGGTGCCGGACGACATCTGGGTCCTCTCGCAGGCGCACCCCCACTGGGCATTCGCACTGCTCGTACCGTTACCGCTGATCGCCCTCTACGGCGCGGTGGTCGGTCTCGGCGAGCTGATCACGGCCATCGCTCGCCGCCTCCTCGGGCCCTCGGCCGTCGAGCGGCTGACCGCCCTTGAGGAGCGCACCGAACGGCTCCTGGAGCGCACGCGCATCGCTCGTGAGCTGCATGACTCGATCGGTCACGCGTTGACGGTGGCGGTGGTGCAGGCGGGTGCCGCGCGGGCGGCGGGCGATCCGGAGTTCACCGACCGGGCCCTGGGCGCCATCGAGGACACGGGCCGGGCCGCGCTGGAGGACCTGGAGCGGGTGCTGGGCGTGCTGCGCGAGTCGGAGCGGCCCGCGAGCCGACGCCCGACGCTGGCCGAGGCCGACCGGCTCCTGGAGTCGGCACGCACCTCCGGGGCGAAGGTCGACGCCGAGGTGACGGGCGCCCTGGAGACCGTGCCCGGTCCGGTCTCGCGCGAGGGCTATCGCATCCTCCAGGAGTCGCTCACGAATGTGCTGCGGCACGCGGGGTCCGTACCCGTCCGGGTCCGTATCGCGGTCGAGGACCAGGCCCTCTCCCTGGAGGTGCGCAATCCGCTGACGGCTGCGATATCCGGGCCCGGCCGGGGCAGCGGTCTGCGGGGCATACGGGAGCGCGCGGCGCTGCTCGGCGGCCGTGCGCGGACCGGCCCGGACGACGGCGACTGGCAGGTGCACGCCGAGCTGCCGCTGCGCTGACCTAGGTCCTGTCGTCAAACTCCCGTCGTCCGCCCGGAGGGCGGGCCCTGCGGCGTCAGGTGCGTGCTCTCGGCGCGCCGGGCGCAGGCCCTCGTACTGGACGTACTTGGGTCTGTGCCCGGTGCGGCGAGAGTGCGTGCATGGCGTCGCGGGGCAGACGGGAGTTTGACGACAGGACCTACGCTGGCCGGATGCCGGTCACCGTTCTGCTCGTCGACGACGAACCCCTCGTACGAGCGGGACTGCGTGCCGTTCTGTCGGCGCAGCCCGACATCGAGGTGGTCGGTGAGGCGGCCGACGGTGCCGCGGTGATCCCTCTGGTGCGGCAGCTGCGCCCGGACGTCGTCGCCATGGACGTACGCATGCCGCTCCTGGACGGCATCGAGGCCACGCGCGCGGTGCTGCGGACCGTCGACCGGCCGCCGAAGATCCTCGTGGTGACGACCTTCGAGAACGACGAGTACGTGTACGAGGCGCTGCGCGCGGGTGCCGACGGTTTCCTGCTGAAGCGGGCGCGGCCCGCGGAGATCGTGCACGCAGTGCGGCTGGTCGCGGAGGGCGAGTCGCTGCTGTTCCCGGCGTCGGTGCGGCAGCTGGCCGCCGAGTACGGGGACGGTGACGGTCGTGGGAATCCCGCGGCGCGGGCGGCGCTGGAGCGGGCCGCGCTGACCGAGCGCGAGGCGGAAGTACTGCGGCTGATGACCCGGGGCTTGTCGAACGCGGAGATCGCCCAGCGGCTGGTGGTCGGGACCGAAACGGTGAAGTCCCATGTCAGCGCCGTACTGGCGAAGTTGGGGGCGCGGGACCGGACGCAGGCGGTGATCGCGGCGTACGAGTCGGGATTCGTGGCACCCGGTTGATCCGGGGCAGGTGAGAAGGGGCTCGTGTCAGGCACTCGCCGGGTCCGGCCGTGCCGAGTACGATCCGGCCAACACGCGCACGAGCTGGGAGGACATACGTTGGGGCAACTGACCGGCGGGGATCCCTCTCTGCTGCGGAGGATCAACTCCGCGGTGGTGCTGCACGCGCTGCGGGCCACGGACTTCGCGACTCTCACCGAGATCACCCGGGTGACCGGACTGTCCCGGCCCACCGTCGAGGGCGTCATCGAGGGGCTCGTGGCAGGCGGCCTCGTCGTCGAGACCGCGGCCGAGGAGGGCGCCGCGCGACGCCAGGGGCGGCCCGCGCGGCGGTACCGGTTCCGGGCGGAGGCGGGTCATCTGCTGGGGCTGGAGATCGGCTCGCACCGCGTCGCCGCGCTCCTCGCGGACCTGGACGGCCGGATCCTGGGCACGATCGCCAAGGACGTCTGTGAGACGGCGTCGGCGGACGAGCGGCTTGAGCGGCTGCGTACCGCCGTCGCCGAGCTGCTGCGCCAGGCCGGAGTCGCGCGCGGCTCCCTGCGCGCCGTCGGCGTGGCCACGCCCGGCATCGTCAAGGCCGACGGCACCGTGCGCCTGGGCGCGGCGCTGCCGGAGTGGACGGGCCTGCACTTGGGCGAGCGGCTGCGGCGCTCCTTCAAATGCCCGGTGCTTGTGGAGAACGACGCCAACGCGTGCGCGGTCGCCGAGCACTGGAAGGGCGCGGCCATCGACTCCGACGACATGGTGTTCGTGCTGGCCGGGCTGAGTCCGGGCGCCGGGTCGTTGATCGGCGGGCGGCTGCACCGGGGCTATGGGGGCGCGGCCGGCGAGATCGGCGCGCTGCATCTGCTGGGCCGTGAGGCGACTCCGGAGACGCTGCTGTCCACGACCGACGAGCCGCTGCATCCGCTCGACGAGCAGGCGGTCGCGGAGGTCTTCGCGCAGGCGCGTGAGGGCGACCAGCGGGCCCGGGCGGCTGTCGACCGCTTCATCCAGCGCCTGGTGCACGATGTGGCGGCGCTCGTCCTGGCCCTTGACCCGGAGCTTGTCGTGGTCGGCGGCTGGGCGGCGGGGATCGACGGCGTACTGGAGCCGCTGCGCAAGGAGTTGTCGCGCTACTGTCTGCGACCGCCTCGGGTGGCCCTGTCGGTCCTGGGCGAGGCGGCTGTGGTGATGGGGGCGTTGCGGCTCGCTCTCGATCACGTGGAGGAGCAGCTGTTCGCGGTGGAGGGGACGGTTACGGCACGGCGGTGAGGCCTGGCCGCGCGATCCGCCGCGCCCTGGAGCCGTCCAGGGCGCGAGCCGTCCCGTGGTGCCGGGCCCTCAGGACGCCCGGCGCTCCGAATCGTGGTGGATCTCCACCCCGCCCGTGTCGCCGAACGTCAGCCGGCACGTGTCGGCGCGGTACGTGGCGACCGAGACCGCCGCGGTCCGGCCCTCGGCGTAGAAGCGGGTGGTGACAACGAGGACGGGGGCGCCGGGGAGGCGGTCGAGTTCCTTGGCGTCGTCCGCGCGGGCCGAGCCGAGTTCCACGGCGCGGTCCTGGGACTCCAGGTCCAAGTGCTGGAGTTCGCGGAGCACCGCACGCGCGCGTGCGGCTCCCGAGGGCGCGTCGATGGCGGAGAGGGCGGGAACCGAGGAGACAGGGACGTAGAGCAGTTCGGCGGCTACGTGCTGGCCGTGCGTCACGCGGGAGCGGCGTACCGTGTGCACCTTCTCCTCGCGGCCGGTCTCCAGGATGTCGGCCACCGCCGCGGGCGGAACCGCCACCGTGCAGTCCACGAGCTGCCAGGCGTCACCGGCCGCGCCCGGCCACGCGTGCTGCTCGGAACCCACGGCCACGCCCATGCGGGGCGGCGCCACGGTCGTGCCGACGCCGCGGCGGCGCTGGAGCCGGCCTTCGAGTTCGAGCTGCTCCAGGGCCTGGCGGAGCGTGGCCCTGGCGACTCCGAACCGCGCGGCGAGATCACGCTCGTTGGGCAGGATCTCACCCACCGAGAACTCGGAGTCCAGTGCCTCACTGAGGACGGTCTTGAGGTGCCAGTACTTGGGCTCCTGCACCGTATCCAACTGCGTGGTCCCCACCCTGTCCTCCGCAATCGCCGTGACCCGGCAGGCTTTCAGCGCCCTTGTTTATTAAAGGTTCTTGCACTATCTCCTGCGACCATAAGACGGCCCCCATCCTTGGTCAAGACCAATCCGCGATCGAGGCGGTGCCTTCCGGCCATGGGCCAGGCCCGTTGGACACGGGCCTGACACGGCCCTCACACAAGCTGGACTCAGGCCTTTCCGACGTCGGCCAGCGACAGCAGCTTGTCCGGGTTGCGCACGATGTAGACGCACTGGATCCGGCCGTCGGCGACGTCCAGCTGGAAGACGCTGTCGGGCTTGCCCGCGGACAGGACGAGCAGCGCGGGGCCTCCGTTGAGTTCCACGAAGCGGAACGTCGCGTCCTGGATGCCGCCGCCCTGCCGGGCGGCGCCGATGACGAAGCGGCTCACCTTGTCGGCCGACTCGATCGCGCGCAGCGGCGCCTTGACCCGGCCGCCGCTGTCGCCCACCAGGCGTACGTCCGGGGCCAGCAGGGACAGCAGCCCCTCCAGGTCGCCCTCGGTCGCCGCGGCGATGAACCGTTCGGTGAGTTCGCGTTGCAGCGCGGGGTCGACCTCGTAGCGCGTCCGCCTCTCGTCGACGTGCTTGCGGGCCCGCCCGGCCAGCTGGCGCACCGCGGGCTCGCTGCGGTCGAGGGTGGCGGCGATGTCGGCGTACGGAAATCCGAAGGCCTCCCGGAGGACGAACACCGCGCGTTCCAGGGGTGACAGGGACTCCAGGACGACGAGGACGGCCAGCGAGACGGAGTCGGCGAGCACGGCCCGCTCCGCCGCGTCCGGGACGGTTTCGGCGAAGTCGGTGGCGTACGGCTCGGGCAGCCACGGTCCCACGTAGGCCTCGTTGCGCGACTGGATCTGGCGCAGCCG
Source organism: Streptomyces pseudoechinosporeus (assembly GCF_054783935.1). NCBI lineage: Bacteria > Bacillati > Actinomycetota > Actinomycetes > Kitasatosporales > Streptomycetaceae > Streptomyces > Streptomyces pseudoechinosporeus. Next base: position 526,651 of record NZ_BAAGPS010000009.1, on the reverse strand, counting down.
GTCGATGGCGAGGCGGGTGGTGATGCGTACGAGGTAGGCGCGCGGTTCGCGCACCTCGGCGTGGTCGGCGCCGGACCAGCGCAGCCACGCCTCCTGGACCACGTCCTCCGCGTCGGCCACCCGGCCGAGCATGCGGTAGGCGACGCCCATCAGGACGGGACGGTGCTCTTCGAAGACCTCGGTCGCGGTGTCGGTAGTCACGGCACCATCCCAACCGACGCGTCGGACCGTGTCCAGGCGAGCGGAGGCCAACCCGGTGGCGCGCGGAACGCGTTGAGGGGCGTACGGCCGTCAGGTTGGCATCGCTGGGGGCTACCGGCGGGTAGTAGTTGCTGACAAACTGTCTAGGAGACGGTCGTGTGCACGTCCGCCCTGTCCCGAGACGAGGAGCAGTCCCATGTCCGCCCCGGTCAGCCACCCCGTCCCCGCCTCGCGCGGCCCCCAGTCCGTGACCTTCCCCGTCCCCTCTCCGCTCGGCCCGCGGTCCGTCACCCTCGCGTACACGCGCGTGGGCAGCGGCGAACCGCTTCTGCTGCTGCACGGGATCGGCCACCACCGGCAGGCCTGGGACCCGGTCATCGACATCCTGGCCGTCGAGCGTGACGTGATCGCGGTGGATCTGCCCGGCTTCGGCGAGTCCCCCGCGCTGGCCGACGGGCTCGTCCACGATCTGTCGACGATGAACGCCGCGCTCGGCGCGCTGTGCCAGGCGCTGGAGATCGAAAGGCCGCATGTGGCGGGCAACTCGCTGGGCGGGCTGCTGGCCCTGGAGCTGGGCCGCGAGAAGCTCGTACGGTCCGTGACGGCGCTGGCGCCCGCGGGGTTCTGGTCGCCCATCGAGCGGCGGTACGCCTTCGGGGTCCTGCGGGGGATGCGGCAGACCGCGCGCCGTATGCCGTTGCCGGTGGTCGAGCGGCTGTCGCGTACGGCGGCCGGGCGCAGCGTGCTGACGAGCACCATCTACGCCCGCCCGGGCCTGCGTTCACCCGAGGCGGTCGTCGCCGAGACGCTCGCGCTGGCCCATGCCCAGGGATTCGCCGAGACGCTCCGGGCCGGCACCGCCGTCCAGTTCACCGACGACATCCCCGGACTGCCCGTCACGGTGGCGTGGGGCATGCGGGATCGGCTTCTGGTGCGCCGTCAGGGGGTCCGTGCCAAGTACGTCATCCCGCGCGCCCGGCTCGTGCGGCTGCCCGGCTGCGGACACGTCCCGATGAACGACGACCCGGCGCTCGTCGCACGCGTCATCCTCGACACCAGCCGCTGAGACGGCAGCCGCTGACCTCCGCGCCCGAAGCCTCAACGCGCCTGATCCCAGGGCGACTCCGGCGCCCACCAGGGCACTGCCCGCGGCCTGGGCCGGCCCGTAGGAGCCCGTGCCGACGAGCGGGGCGGTGCAGGCGGCGGCGACGGGGATGAGGCCGGAGAAGAGGGTGGCGCGCTCCGCGCCGATCCGCTGCATGCCCATGTACCAGCAGATGAAGCCGATGACCGTGACGATCACCGCCTGCCACAGCAGCGCGGCGAGTTCGGTGGTGTCGGGCGTACGCAGCCACGCGCGGCCCTCGACGATCAGCCCGGCCAGCGCCGACTCGACCGCTGCGAGCCCGCACACCGTGGCGGCCAGCAGCCGAGGACCGAGCGGCCGCAGCACGGGCACGGCGAGGACCGCGAAACCGACCTCTCCGAAGAGCGCGCACACGGAGAAGGCAATGCCCGCGCCGTCGGTGTGTCCCCAGCCCTGGACGGTGAAGGCGCCCACGGCCACGATCAACGCGCCGTACAGGACGGGGCGTTGGGGCCGACGGCCGTCCAGGAGAGGCATGAGTACGGCCACCAGCACCGGGGCGCAGCCCACGAAGACTCCCGGAACCGCCGGCTCCGCGGTGCGTTCGGCGGCGAGCACGGCGAGGTTGAAGCCGACCATGCCGACGGCCGCGACCAGCGCGAGCCGTATCCACTGTCGTACCGTCAGCCCGCGCAGGGGCGCCATGCCGCCTCGGCCGACCAAGGGCAGGAGCAGCAGACAGGCGAGGCCGTAGCGCAGGAACTGGCCGCCCGCGTACGGGTATTCGCCCAGGACGCTGTTGGCGGTGAAGGAGCCTCCGACAAGGACGCAGGCCAGGGCGGCGAGCAGGGAACCGCGGGTGGTGGCGTTCATGGAGGCGACGCTATGAACGCCACCGGTCCGGTTTAAGGTCCACTTTCATGACGCCATCGGGGACCAATTCGAGTCGGCCTCCGGATACGCCCGGATCAGCCTCGGGTCCGTCCGGATCATCAGGTGCGTCCGGATCAGCGGCCTGGGCCGCCGCCTGGGAGCTGCTGCTGCCGGTCGCCTCGGCACCGGCACGCGCGCGTGGACGCTCTTTGCAGGCCGCGTTGCGGGAGGCGGTCCGCTCGGGGCGGCTCGCGCCCGGCACCCGGCTGCCCTCCAGCCGTGAACTCGCCGCCGATCTCGGGGTGTCCCGGGGGCTGATCACCGAGGCGTACGAGCAGTTGACCGCGGAGGGCTATCTGCGCAGCGACCGGGGAGCCGGAACGTGGGTCGGCGGCGCCGTCCGGGCCGCCGGCCCACGCGCGCGTGATCTCGCGCCCCGCTCCCCCGGTGCCCGCGTCGACTTCCTGCCCGGCACCCCGGATCTGGCGCTCTTCCCGCGCGCGGCCTGGGCGGCCGCACAGCGCGGAGTACTGGCCGAACTGCCGCACCACGCGCTGGGTTACCCCGATCCGCGCGGGCTGCCCCGGCTGCGTACGGCCCTCGCGGAGTTGCTGGCCCGGCGCCGTGGCGTGGTCGCGGACCCGGAGCGGGTGCTGGTCGTCTCGGGCGTGGCGCAGGCGACGACGCTGCTCGGTTTCGTGCTGCACGCGCGCGGGGTGCGTGCCGTCGGTGTCGAGGACCCCGGCACACCCGAGCACGGCGCGCTGTACACCTCGGCCGGCGTCCGCACCGTACCGCTGCCGCTGGACGACGAGGGGCTGGCCATCGGGCCGCTGCGGGAGTCGGGCGTACGGGTGGTGGTGACGACGCCCGCCCACCAGTTCCCCTCAGGGATCGCATACTCCGCGCGGCGCCGGGCCGAGCTCCTCGACTGGGCGCACTCCGTGGACGGGCTCGTCGTGGAGGACGACTACGACGGGGACTTCCGCTACGACAGGGCGCCGGTCGGTGCCCTTCAGGGACTCGATCCGGAGCACGTCGCATACACGGGGTCCGTCAGCAAGTCGCTGGCACCAGGGCTGCGGCTCGGCTGGCTGCTGGTGCCGGCATCGCTGACCGAGGAGGTCGTCGAGCGCAAGCGCACGATGGATCTCGGCAATCCGGTCGTCGACCAGGCGCTCCTCGCCCGTTTCATGGAACGCGGCGACTACGACCGGCAACTCCGGCGCTGCCAACGCGCGTACAAGGAACGGCGCGACACCCTTGTGGCCGCTCTGGAGGAGCACTTTCCCGGCACACGAGTGTCCGGGATCGCCGCCGGGCTGCACGCGATCGCCTCGCTGCCGGGGCGGTACGGGCCGCCCGAACGGTTCTTGGCATGTGCGGCTGCGGCGGGAGTGGCGGTGCGCCCGCTGACGGACTTCGCGTACAGCGACAGCGGCAAGACTGAAGGCGGCGTGGTGCGGCTGGTGTTGGGGTACGCGCATGTGTCTCCGGCGCGTATCAGGGAGGGGGTGCGGTTGATGGCGGGGGCGGTTGATGGCGGGGGCGGTTGGCGCCTGACGGTCTCTTCACCCCGCCGCCCATGCTGACACCGGCCCGTGCACACCAGTTCCCCAGTCGCCGCGGGCAGTTGTTCACTTGCGGTTTGTGTGTGCGCTGTGGTGCACCAGTAGTTGTGATCCTGCACAGTGGCCGTACCCGTCCCAGGAGGCGTTCCATGTCCCACCGTCCGTCGAGCCCGTTCCCCGCTCGCCGCAGCGTTCTGCGCGGCTCGCTCGCCGCGTCGGCGGCACTCGCTGTGCCGGCCACCGTCGGCACGGCGCCGGCCTTCACTCTGTCGGGGCGGCCGAAGGCCGGGTGGGGCGTGCAGAGCGGAGACGTGAGCGCGCACTCCGGCCTGGTGTGGGTGCGTTCGGACCGGCCGGCTCGGATGGTTGTGGAGACCTCGGCGACCGAGTCGTTCCGTAAACCGCACAGATGGCACGGTCCGCTTCTGGGCCCCGACACGGACTTCACCGGCAGCACCCGGCTGCGCGGACTGCCCGCGGGCGAGCAGATCCACTACCGCGTCCTGCTCGCCGACCCGGACGACCCGCGCCGCACCGGCGAGCCGGTGACCGGCACCTTCCGTACGGCGCCCCTGGGACGGCGTGACGATGTGCGCTTCGTGTGGTCCGGCGACCTGGCGGGCCAGGGCTGGGGCATCAACCCGGACTTCGGCGGCTACACGATCTTCAAGGCGATGGCCGGGCTCGACCCGGACTTCTTCCTCTTCAGCGGCGACACCATCTACGCCGACGGGCCGCTGGCCGCGACCGCGCCCCTGCCCGACGGCAGCACCTGGCGGAACATCACCACCGAGGAGAAGTCCAAGGTCGCCGAGACCCTGGCCGAGTTCCGCGGCAACTTCCGCTACAACCTGCTGGACGAGCACCTCAAGCGGTTCAACGCGCAGGTGCCGTCGATTGTCCAGTGGGACGACCACGAGGTCACCAACAACTGGTATCCGGGTGAGATCCTCACCGACACCCGGTACACGGAGAAGAACGTCGACCTGCTGGCGTCTCGCGCACGGCGGGCGTTCAGCGAGTACTTCCCGATGTCCACGCTGCGGCCGGGCGCCCGGGACGGCCGGGTGCACCGGGTGCTGCGGCACGGTCCGCTGCTTGACGTGTTCGTGCTGGACATGCGGACGTACCGCAACGCCAACTCCCCCGGTACGCAGACCACCGACCCGCAGGGCATCCTCGGTGCCGAGCAGCTGGAGTGGCTCAAGCGGGAGCTGTCACGGTCGCGCGCGGTGTGGAAGGTGATCGCCTCCGACATGCCGCTCGGCCTGGTCGTACCGGACACCGGGGACGGCAAGCCGAACATCGAGGCCGTGGCCCAGGGCGACCCGGGTGCGCCGCTCGGCCGTGAACTGCAGATCGCCGAGCTGCTGCGGTTCATCAAGCACCGGAAGATCACGGGCACGGTGTGGCTGACGGCCGACGTGCACTACACCTCGGCTCAGCACTACCAGCCGTCGCGGGCCGCGTTCACCGACTTCGAGCCGTTCTGGGAGTTCGTCTCCGGTCCGCTGAACGCGGGTGCGTTCCCGGCGAACACGCTGGACAACACGTTCGGTCCGGAGCGGGTGTTTGTGAAGGCGCCCACGGTCGCGAATGTCTCGCCCGCCGGTGGTTACCAGTTCTTCGGCGAGGTCGACATCGACGGCGGCAGCGGGGAGCTGACGGTTCGGCTGCGTGAGCAGGACGGGACCGTGCTGTTCACAAAGGTGCTCCAGCCAGGCCGGGTCGGGCAGTAAGCCCACAAATATAGTTCTAAATAGGACAGAGACTGTCTTAATCGCTCAGTCACAAAGCGTTCGTGATCACGCAACACCCTTCCTGCACAGTGGTTTGCATGACTCCAGACATGACTGACGTAGCACGTACGAAGAAAGACCGTCCGGACCAGCACGGGAGCCGCGGCCTCGTGGCGCGGTTCCGCAGCTGGTGGGAACGACGCCACGATCACGCCCCTCCGAAGGGTCATACCGACGCCCGGCCGCCCGCCGAAGTGCGGGACGCCGGGCCCTTGGAGGCGGCCCCGGCTCTGCCGGAGGCCGTCAGCGCGGAGGCCGTGCTCTGGCGGATGCGGACCACTGTGCGGGACGAGCCGGGTTCGCTGGCCGCGCTGTGCACGGCGCTCGCGGGGCAGCGGGTCGACATCCTGAGCCTGCAGACGCATCCGCTGGCTGAGGGCACGGTGGACGAGTTCCTGCTGCGGGCCCCCGCGGAGGTGGATGCGAACGAGGTCACCCGGGCGGTCGCGCAGGCGGGCGGTGCCCGTACCTGGATCGAACGGGCCGACGCGCACGACCTGGTGGACGCGCCCACACGCATCCTGGGCCTGGCGACGCGCACGGCACTGGACTCGGCCGAACTGCCGCTGGCCTTGCGGCAGTTGCTGGGCCGGTGCAGCATCCGGTCGCTGCCCGCCGGGGCCGTGAGCGTGAACGGCGCCGACGCGGAGGTACCTGTCGAGGGGGCTCTGGCTCATGCCGAAGGGGCGCCCGAGAACACCATGATGCGGCTGCGCGCACCCGAAGGCGGAGTGATCACCGTGGAGCGGCCATATCTGCCGTTCACGCCCACCGAGTTCGCGCGGGCCCGCGCGCTGGTCGAGCTGGACGCCCAGCTCGGTCCGCGCCTCCCGCGCCGGCAGGACGTACTGACGCTGCCTCAGGGCAACGCCATCACCGTGCGCCGCGCCGGCCCCCATGACATCGATGCCGCGAAGGCCATGCACGAGCGGTGCTCGCCGCGCACGCTCAGCCTCCGGTACCACGGCCCGGTCGGTGACGCCGACCGCTACCTCAAGCACCTCCTCAGCCCCCGCTTCGGGCGGACGCTCGCCGTGCAGACCGCCTCGGGTCGCATCGTCGGGCTCGGCCATCTCCTCTGGGACGGCGACGAGACGGAGGTCGCTCTGCTCGTCGAGGACGCGTGGCAGCGGCACGGCATCGGCAGCGAGCTGCTCGGCCGACTGGTGACCATGGCCGCCGAGGCCGGCTGCGACAGTGTGTACGCCGTCACGCAGTCGTCCAACACGGGAATGGTCGCCGCCATGCGAGGCCTCGGCCTCCCCCTCGACTACCAGATCGAGGAGGGCACCCTGGTCATCACGGCCCGCCTGGACGTGACTCCGGTGAGTTCCCGACTCCCGTACGACCAGGAGCAGCCCGTACGGGATTAGACCGGCGACACCGAACGGTTCGGCCGGCCCGGCGCAACCCGTCGGGCCGGCGCCGTGGAGGTGCGGGCCGCTGCTGCCGCCCGCGCCTCGCACGATCAGCGTGGAATCCGGCTGACGCGCACGGCCTCCCCGTATGAGGATGTCCGCATGTCAGAGACGAAGAGCCCGCTGCCCCGCGAGGTCGCCGACGCGTACGTCGACGACCTCATCGCCATCGACCCGGTCACCGGTACATATCTCGGCGTAAAGGAGAGTTCCAGCAAGTTGCCCGACCTCTCGCCCGCCGGTCAGGAGGCGCTTGCCGAGCTGGCGCGGGCGACGCTCGCGCGGCTCGACGAGGCGGAGCGGCAGCCGGGTGCGGACAGTGATATCGAGCGCCGCTGCGCGCGGCTGCTGCGCGAGCGGCTCTCCGCCGAACTCGCCGTGCACGGGGCCGACGAGGGACTGCGCTCCGTCGGCAACCTGGCCACGGTCGCACACTCGGTGCGCGAGGTGTTCACCGTGACGCCGGCCCAGACGGAAGAGGACTGGGCCGCGATAGCGGAGCGGCTGCGCGCGGTGCCGACCGCGCTGGCCGGCTACCGCGCATCCCTCGCCCTCGGCCTGGAGCGCAAGCTCTACGCCGGCCCCCGCCCCACCGCGACCTTCATCGGCCAGCTCACCGAGTGGTCGGACACGGACGGTTCGGGCCGTGGCTGGTTCGAGGACTTCGCGTCGGCCGGTCCCGAGTCCCTGCGTGCGGAGCTGGACGAGGCCGCCCGCTCGGCGACCGCGGCCGTCGTCGAACTGCGCGACTGGATGCGCGACGTGTACGCGCCCACGATCGAGGGCGCGCCGAACACGGTGGGCCGCGAGCGGTACGCCCGCTGGTCGCGCTACTTCAACGGTACGGATCTGGACCTCGACGAGGCGTACGCGTACGGCTGGGCCGAGTACCACCGCCTGCTCGCCGAGATGAAGCAGGAGGCCGAGAAGGTCCTGCCCGGCGCCGAGACCCCGTGGGTTGCGCTCGCGCATCTCGACGTGCACGGCCGGCACATCGAGGGCGTCGACGAGGTCCGCGCGTGGCTGCAGGGCCTGATGGACCAGGCGATCGAGGCGCTCGACGGCACGCACTTCGAACTCGCCGAGCGGGTACGGAAGGTGGAGTCCCGCATCGCCCCGCCGGGCAGCGCGGCGGCCCCGTACTACACGCCGCCGTCGGAGGATTTCTCCCGCCCCGGCTGTACGTGGCTGCCGACGATGGGGCAGACCCGCTTCCCGGTGTACGACCTGGTGTCGACCTGGTACCACGAAGGCGTTCCCGGCCATCACCTCCAACTGGCGCAGTGGGCACACGTCGCCGAGAACCTCTCCCGCTACCAGGCGACGATCGGCGGTGTCAGCGCCAACTGCGAAGGCTGGGCGCTGTACGCGGAGCGGCTCATGGACGAACTCGGCTTCCTCACCGATGCCGAGCAGCGGCTCGGCTACCTGGACGCCCAGATGATGCGCGCGACCCGCGTCATCGTCGACATCGGCATGCACCTGGAGCTGGAGATTCCGGCCGACTCGCCCTTCCACCCGGGCGAACGCTGGACTCCCGAGCTGGCCCAGGAGTTCTTCGGCGCGCACAGCAGCCGCCCCGCGGACTTCGTGGAGAGCGAGCTCACCCGCTATCTCTGCATCCCCGGCCAGGCCATCGGCTACAAGCTGGGCGAACGCGCCTGGCTGCTCGGCCGCGAGAACGCCCGCCGCCGCCACGGCGCCGCCTTCGACGCCAAGGCCTGGCACATGGCGGCGCTGTCGCAGGGGTCGCTGGGTCTTGACGACCTGGTGGACGAGTTGTCGCGGCTGTGATGGTTCGCCGGGCGCGTACAACATGTTGTACGCGCCCGGCCGGCCTCACATGGGACGAGCCTCCCACTGCCGGAACCCGCCCACCGAGTCGACAACCTGCCCGGTGATCCACTCGGCCTCGTCCGTCGCGAGCCAGGAGACGAGGCGGGCGGGGTCGTCGGGCATGCCCCAACGGCCCGCTGGGAACATCGCGGCGATGGCCGCGTAGTCGTCGCCGGTCATGTAGTCCGTGTCCACAGGGCCGGGGTTGACGGCGTTCACGGTGACGGCGAGGTCGGCGAGAGCGGTTGACAGGGTGCGGGTGATCGAGGCGAGGGCGCCCTTCTGGAGGGCGTACGCGATCTCGCCCGGCATGCCGCTCGCGATGTCCTGCCCGGAGGTCATCATCACCACGCGCCCGCCCGGAGTGCGCGGCGGGAGAGCGGCCCGTATCCGGGCGTAGGCCTGGATGAGCAGCAGCACCGAGCGGGTGTCGACCGCCCAGTGGGCGTCGAGCATCGCGGTGTCGATGGTGTCGAGAGTGCCGTCATCACCGGAGAGGGCGTGGTTGGCGACGAGGATGTCGAGGCGCCCGCCGAGTGCGTCCGCGGCCCGTGCGACCAGTTCGGCGGGCACGGTCGGGTCGGACAGGTCGCCCGGACCGTCGGCCACCCGCGCCTCCGGGTCGCCGAGCACCTCGCGCACGCCCTCGGCCACCTCCTCGGGACGGTCGGCGCCCCAGGGCATGGCGGCGTCGTGCGGCACATGGTGGTGCAGATACAGGCTCGCTCCGTACGCGGCGAGTCGCCGGGCCACGGCGTAACCGATGCCTCCGCGTCTGCTGGCGCCGGTGACGAGGGCGGTTCGGCCGCGCAGCGGCAAGGGGTCGCGGCGCAGCGATTCGGCGGTGGGGTGCGGGAGTTGGGGCATAGCCGACCATGATGGTGGGGCGGGCGCTTGGACGGCCATGTTTTATTCCGCGGCCAGCCGCGGATCACAGCCAGGCCGCAGCTACCCCGCACCCTCCCACCGGCGGGAGGGGCCGTGGGCCGGTGCGTCGTATGCCCGTCGCTTAGGTTCTGTCTCAGGCCACCCGCACCGTGTACCAACACCGGGCCGTACGCCCCGCCTGCGACGGGCTGACGCACCGGCCCACGGCCCCGACCCACCGACCACCCAAGGGGCGCGGGGAACGGCGCGACCAGCCACAACGCACCCGCACCCAACCCACCGCCGGAGGCACCCCGCGGGGAACGGCGCGACCAGCCACGACGGACCCGCGGCTTCGAAGCGGCCTCACCCAGCGGAGCGCCTAGCGCCTAGCCCGCGATCCGCCGCAGTTGGACCAGCCCCAGCCACGTCTCGGGCCCGGGCTCCGCATAAGCCGCCCGGACCGCGTACCGCCCCGCTTCCAGCGCGATCCGCAGATGCCCCGCCTTCTCGGCGTTGTTGCCGGGCCATGCCGCGTCGAACAGGACCACTGCTCCGGGAATGTCCCAGTGCACCTCCCGCTCCCACGCCGCCGCGTCCAGGGCCGCCGGTACACCGGCCAGCAACTGTCCCTCCGACTCCGCGGCGCACCACCGTACGAAGGTGCCGTGCTCGGGCAGATAGGCGGTGGCGGCGGGGTCGTCGCCAAGGACGAGGGCCGTGGTGTTGCCGACCGGAAGCAGACCGATGAAGCCTTCCACGTCACAGGCCCGGTCGTAGTCGGACGCCAACTCGACGCCGTCCGCCCCCGTCCAGAACGGCAACACCACCTCCGGGATCGCTATGAGGGGCCCACCGCCGGACTCCACCCACTGGACCGCACCCTGATCCGCGTGACTCACCATGCGGGAGAAGCTACACGCACCGGGTGACACGGAAATGGCTGTGTCACCCATGAGTCCCATACGCCGCAGAGCGCTCAGCAGCCACAGTCCGCCGCGTCTGCCGGCGCCGTCAACTGGTCGGGCGTACGCCGCTCGCGCCCCTCCCAGGTCTCGAACTCGAAGCCCTCGCGCACCCAGTACTCGAAGCCACCGAGCATCTCCTTGACCTGGAAGCCGAGTTGGGCGAGAGCAAGGGCGGCGCGGGTCGCGCCGTTGCAGCCTGGGCCCCAGCAGTAGGTGACGACCGGCACGGACTTGTCGAGGAGTTGCTCGGCCTGCTCGGGGATGAGGGCGGTGGGCAGATGGATCGCGCCGGGCACATGGCCCTGGTCCCAGGACTCCGTCGAGCGCGAGTCGAGGACGACGAAGCCGGGGTCGCCGTCGGCCGCCAGTGCGGCGGCGACATCCGACACGTCCGCGTGGAAGGCGAGGCTCGCGCCGAAGTGGGCGGCGGCCATGGCGGGGGACGCCGGGGGCACGCGCAGTACGGGGTTCGCGGCGAGGGTTGTGGTGGTCGCAGTCGCGGTGTTGGTCACGGTGTGGCCTTCCGTCGAGTTCCGTGCTCAAGAATCTACGGCCGGTAATCCGCCCTTCTGAAGAGGCAATCCATGGTCTCTCCCATGGCCAGCCGGGGATTCCTCTGCTATTCCTCGACCATGACCGCGTATTCCCCGGACGCCACCGACTGGCGCATCCTCGAGGTCCTCCAGCGCGAGGGCCGCGCGAGCTTCGCCGAGCTGGCCCGCGCCGTCTCCATGTCCGCGAGCGCGGTCACCGAACGGGTGCGCCGACTGGAGGAGGCAGGCGTCATCCAGGGGTACGCAGCGGTCGTCGACCCGGAGAGTCTGGGGCTGCCGATCCTCGCGTTCGTGCGGCTGCGTTATCCGACCGGGAACTACAAGCCGTTCCACGATCTCGTCGCCGTGACGCCCGAGATCCTGGAGGCACACCACGTCACGGGCGACGACTGCTTCGTCATCAAGGTCGCGGCACGCTCGATGGGTCATCTGGAGGAGGTGTCGGGCAAGATCGCCACGCTCGGCTCGGTGACCACGAACGTCGTGTACTCGTCACCGCTGCCCCGGCGTCCCATCGGTCACTGATCCCGACACCGAGCCGCCCGAAGGGGTCACCGCACGTCACCGCCCCCGCTGCCGTACGACCGAACCCGATCGCCCCTTCACGACCTCCAGTTGGGCGTGGATGCGGCGCCGCAGATCCGGAACATGGCTGACGATGCCGACGCTGCGGTCCCGCTCCCGCAGCGAGTCGAGGACGTCGAGCACCTCGTCGAGGGTCTGTTCGTCGAGGCTGCCGAAGCCCTCGTCGATGAAGAGGGTGTCGAGGCGAACACCGCCCGCCTCGTCGGTGACGACGTCCGCGAGGCCGAGGGCGAGGGCGAGGGAGGCGAAGAACGTCTCGCCGCCGGAGAGTGTCGCCGTGTCGCGTTCGCGGCCGGTCCAGGCGTCGACGACGTGCAGTCCGAGGCCGCTGCGGCCACGCCCGGCGCGATCGTCGGAGTGGACGAGGGTGTAGCGACCGGAGGACATGCGTTGCAGACGTGCGGTCGCAGCGGCAGCGACCTGCTCCAGGCGGGCGGCGAGGACGTAGGACTCCAGGCGCATCTTGCGTTCGTTGTCCGCGGAGGTGCCCGCGGCGAGGGTGGCGAGGCGGGCCACGCGGTCGTACTCCTCACGCAGTGGGCCGAGTCGGCGCACGGCCGCGGTCGCCTGGTGGGTCAGCCGGTCGAGTTCCGTGCAGCGCCGGGCGGCGGCGTCGCGCGCGGAAGCGGACTCGCGAACCCGGCGGGCAGCGGCGTCGGCGGCTTGTTCCGCCGCGGCCAGGCCGGCGGGCGGCTGCTGGGCGGCCTGAGCCGTGTCGGCCTCGGCGAGTACGGCCCGTACGGCTGCCTCCTCCTGTTGCCAGGTGTCGAGTCGCTGTTGGAGGTCACGGTGGGCCGTGTCGTCGAGGAGCGCGGCTGCCGCGGCCTGCGGCGTGTCGAACCCGGTGCGGAAAGCCGCGTCGGCGAGTCGCGCGTCGGCGTCCTTGAGCCGCTGCGCGGTGTCCGCCGCGATGCGCGCGGCGTCCGCGGCCTCGGTGAGCTGCGCCGTCTGCCGCTCCAGTTGCGCGGCCCGCGCGGAGACGCTGCCCGCGGCGCCCCGGGCCTGCGTCAACTCCTCTTCCAGGGCCGCCCCTTCGCGGTCGAGGGTCTCCCTGCGCGCGGCGCGTGAGGCGGCGCGCAGGGCGGCTTCCTGGTGGGCGGCGAGCCGTCGTTCGTGCTCGTGCTCGGCCTGTCTCAGGGCCTCGCTCGCCGGGTGCAGCCCGGAGGCGGCTTCGCGCGCTTCGGCGTGTTGCCGCGCCAACTCCCCGGCCTGCTCGGCGAGTTGCGCGGTGGGAGCGTCGCCCGCCTCGGCGGTCGCGGCGGCCAGCGCCTCGCGTACGACGCCGAGCCGCCGCTCGGCCTCGGCGCGCTGTTCGTCGGCCTCCTGATGGGCGACGAGCGCCGCCTCCTCGGCTTGTTGATCGATGTGTCCGGCGATCTTCCGGGTGGGCGCCGGGTGTTCGGTGCTGCCGCAGACGGCGCAGGGTTCGCCGTCCACGAGGCCGGCGGCGAGTTCCGCGGCGATGCCGTTCAGGCGCTGTTCCTTGAGGTCGAGCCAGTGGGCGCGCGCGTCCGCGGCGTGCTCGCGCGCGGCGAGCACGCGCGTGTGGGCGTCCTCGGTGTCGCGGGCGAGCTGGTCGCGCAGCCGTGCCGCCGCGAGCCGTGCCTGGGCGGGCTCGCGCTGGACGGCGAACTGTTCGGCGCGGGTGGCGGCCTCCTGCGCGGAATCGATACGGGCCTGGAGCCCGGCGCGGGTGGTCTCCCAGGAGGCGAGCCAGCTTTCCGCGTCCTGGAGCACGTCCTCGTCGGCGCGCTCCTGGCGGTCCAATGCGTCGCGCTCGGTGGCGAGTTCGGCCAGCCGGTGCTCGGCCCGGCGGGCCGACTCCAGGCCGCCCAGCTCCTCGGCGGCCTTGCGCGCGGCAGCCGCGAGGCCGCTCGCTCCGGCGTCGGCGAACGTCACCGGGAGCAGCGCACGCGCGCGTGCCTCGTCGGCAGCCGCCCGCCGGTGCTCGGCCTCCGCGGCGTCGCGCAGGGACAGCGCGGGCGCCACGGCCTCGGCCTTGCGGGCCCGCTCCATCCGCTCCCGGGCCTCCCGGTGCGCTCCGGAACGCTCCTCCAGACGCGCGGCCCGCTCCCGCGCCTCGGCGAACCGCCGCTGCAACCGCGCCACTTCGCGTACGTCGTCGAGTACGCGATCCGCCGCTGCCTGCGCCGACTCGGCGGCTTTCTGGGCGCAGTGCGCCACGGTGAACCGTTCGCGTGCCGTGCTGCGGGCGATCGCCGCCCAGGACAGTACGGACTCGGCCAGCCCCGGGTCTCCGGGGGCCACATCGGGCAGCGGCAGCTCCACGATGTCACCGGCGGCCTGCTGCATGCGGTGCGCGTCAGCGAGTAACGTCGCGTCCCCTTCGCGTACTTGGGCCTCCGCGGCGCGCCGCAACTCGGCCAGGCGTTGCTCGACGGCCGCGAAACGGCGGGTGTCGAAGAGGCGGCCGAGGAGCCTGCCGCGGGCCTCGGCGTCAGCCCGCAGGAAACGCGCGAAGTCGCCCTGGGGCAACAGCACGACCTGGCAGAACTGCTCGCGGCTCATGCCGAGCAGCTGCGTGATCTCCTCGCCGATCTCCTGGTGAGAGCGGCTGAGGTCTTTCCAGGAGCCCGCCGACGCGTCGTACTCGCGCAGCCAACTCTGGGCCTTGTCGGTGGTGGTGCCCGAGCCGCGCTTCTTGGCGCGCTCCCAGGGCGGCTGCCGGGTGAGCTCCAACCGGCGTCCGGCGACGGTGAGTTCGAGACGGACTTCGGTACGGGTACCGGGCGCGGCGTGATCGCTGCGCAGGGTCAGCCCCTGGCCGCTCTGCCGGGCGCCCGGCACCGACCCGTACAGGGCGTAGCAGACCGCGTCCAGAACCGAGGTCTTGCCCGCGCCGGTCGGCCCGTGCAGCAGGAAGAGCCCGGCGGCCGACAGCTCGTCGAAGTCGACCGCCTGGGCCCCGCCGAAGGGCCCGAACGCGGTGATGTGCATCCGGTGCAGCCTCATCGGGCCACCTCCCGCACTGCCTCGTCGGCGCGCACCGCGTCGAACGCCTCCTGGAGTACGACCTGTTCGCGTGCGTCGGGGCCCGCGCCGCGTACATGGGCCACGAAGTCCTCCGCGATCTCCTGGTCGCTGCGTCCCACCAGGCGGCGGGCGTACGAGACGTCCGGGTCGTCGGGGGCCCGCTCGGGATCGAAGACGAGGCTGAGTGTGTGCGGGAAGCGCTCGCTGAGCCGTGCCATGGGGTCGGCGGGACGCACCGGGTCGGTGAGGGTCGCCTCGACCCACGCCTCCTCGTGGCGCGCCAGCTCCGGGTCGGCCAGCAGGTCTTCCAACTGCCCCCGGATACGGGCGAGTGCGCGCGGTACGGGACAGTCGATCCGCTCGGCGGCGAGCGCACCGTCCGCCGCCAGGTCGACCAGCCACATGCTCTTGCGGTGCTCGGCCTCCGAGAAGGAGTACGGCAACGGGGAGCCTGAGTAGCGCACGCGCTCGGTGATGGTCTGGCTGCCGTGCAGATGACCGAGCGCGGCGTAGTCGACCCCGTCGAAGACCCCGGCCGGTACGGCGGCGACCCCGCCCACCGTAATGTCCCGCTCGCTGTCGCTGGCCTCGCCGCCGGTGACGAAGGCATGCGCGAGGACGACGGAACGGGTGCCCCGCGCGCGTGTGGCGAGGTCGGCGCGGACTCGCTCCATCGCGGCCGCGAGCACCGCCTCATGGCCGGGCTTCTCCACCCCGAACTCGTCCTTCACCAGGGCGGGTTCGAGATACGGCAGCCCGTAGAAGGCCACATCGCCGTGGGCGTCGGCCAGCACCACGGGCGTACCGCACGCCGAAGGGTCGGTCCGCAGATGGATGCCAGCGCGGTCGATGAGCCCGGCCCCCACGCCCAGCCTGCGCGCCGAGTCATGGTTCCCGGAGATCATCACCGTCGGCACACCGAGGTCGGCCAGCCGGTGCAGGGCGTCGTCGAAGAGCTCGACCGCCGCCAGCGGAGGCACCGCCCGGTCGTACACGTCCCCCGAGACGACCACCGCGTCCACCCTGCGCTCGCGCACGGTCGCGACGAGGTGGCCGATGAACTCGGCCTGGGCACCGAGCATGCTCACCCGGTGGAACGCCCGGCCGAGATGCCAGTCGGAAGTGTGCAGCAATCTCACAAAATCGCTCCGACCTGCACGTTTCCCCCTCCTGCACCTCAAAAACCAGCACGAACCAGCACGGGCTGGCGGTCAACGCTCACCACGCTAACCCCTATGGGGCCCCGATCCACCACGGGACTCAGCCCATCGCCCGCTTGCGGCACCGAATTGCCAGAAATGTCCGCGGCGATCTGGTTGACGGTACGGCCGAGCCTTCGAGGCACGTCGAGGAGGGGGCGCCTGCATCCCGGATGCGTCCCCCAGAGTCTCTCGTGCGAGGCCAGGCGAACAAGAAGATACAGGTCAGGCCCCAGGGAGGTGCCATCAGGCCAGGCGTCTTCTAAGCACTCCGCCCAAGTTGCTCCCGTGAAGGGTCCGCCTCGCACCGTTCCGATCACCGAGCAAGTCGCATGCTTGCTCGGAGAGGCTACCCACGACGGCAAGAAGGCCCGCTGCTCACCCTCCCCCACGGGCTGACGTTCGGGCGTGAGACCGCCGCAGCCCATCTAATGAGGTGCGCCCAATACGACCCACACGCGATCCGCCTCCGAGTTGTCCGCGACTGGCAGTCATACGGCAGGACCGGCCACGGATAAGGGCGTCACGGAGATCGCCCAGCCGATCCTCCACGACGTGTTATTCGGGTTCATGCGCCGATCCACCTCTCCGCTGCGTGCGCGGTCTCCGCGGCGGCGGCCTCGATCAGAGCGAAGTGGTCGGCGGCGACCTCCACCTGATCACCGACTGCCCAGGCGGGCCAGTGCTGACCGCCGTGATCTCAAGTTAATCCGTGCTATGCCATCGGTACGAGCCCGTCAGGGAACAGATGTCGGGAAACGATCAATCTGCGATCGGGAAATGATCTCTGACGCCCTTGTAGAGGAGCTGGTCGGACCCACTCGTGAACACCCGACCGCCTCGGGCCGCGGGTTGAGCGCCCGGAACTCCTCCAGCGCCGCCTTCTTGCCCGTCTGCCGGCTCATCGCGCCTCCCCGTCGATCCTGATGTCACCAGGATCAGACCGCCCACCGCACAGGCCAAGAGCGCAAAGACCGAGCAGAGGAGCAGAAGGCGCAGGTCACAGAGACTCCCGAGCCCTCGCACGCCCTCAGCAGCACCCGCGAGCGCCCCCGGCAGCGGCCTCAATCCCACGACGATCACGGCGCCATCCCCCCGACACCGCCCCGGCCACCGGACACCAGGGCGGCCACCAGATCCGCCAACTCGGCCAGATCCCCGGTCCGATACGGACAGCCCCCGCCGGCCGCCGCGACGAACACATCCACCGGCGCCATGTCGGTCCACTCCAGCGGAAACGAACACCTGCGGCCCTGCCCGTCGAGGACCAGCACCACATCCCCGCGCCACGAGTTGAGCCGCTCGATGAACTCGAAAGCCTCACCGCACCGGGGATGAAACGGATGGATCAGCCGCACACATCCATCGTCATCGCGGGGAACGGGCGCATTCGACGGTGATTGCCAACGCCCTGATGGAATCCACGATCGGCCTCTACAAGACCGAGCTGATCAAGCCGCAGCGGCCCTGGAAGACCCTGGCCGAGGTCGAGTTGGCCACCGCCGAATGGGTCGACTGGTACAACCACCGGCGGCTGCACGGTGAAATAGGCCACGTCCCGCCTGCAGAATACGAAGCGGCCTACTACCTGACAGCCAAGAAACCCCAGGTCACAACCAAGATCTAGAGTCTCCGACCTACCCGGGGCGGTTCAGTCTTGATCTTGGGGGATCTTGGGTCTGACACTCCCGGCCGGACACGGTCTGGCGCGGTCACTGTGCAGCTTCGTCGTGGGCGGCCGGCCAACTTCCCGACGGCCCGTCGCCTGGCACCGGCACCGACTCCGGCAGGAGGCCCTCGCTGCGCAAGTCGGTCCACATGGCCGCCGGAATGGGGTGGGCGAGCAAGGTGTGGGCGTCCTTGACCTCGTAAGAGGAGCGGGCGCCGAGGAGAACCGTTGTGACGGCTGGGTGGGTGAGGGCGAAGCGGAGGGCGGCTGCTCGCAGGGGGACGTTGTGGCGTCGGGTGATCTTCTGCAGGTGCAGGGCGCGGGTCAGGATCGCCTCGGGTGCGGGGGCGTAGTCGTAGGCGGCGCCCGGTTTCGGGTCGGCGAGGAGGCCGGAGTTGAAGACGCCCCCGATGACGACTCCCTTGCCCCTGGCCGCGGCTTCGGGCAGTACCTCGTGCAGTCCGTCCTGGTCGAGGAGGGTGTAGCGGCCGGCCAGGAGTACCGCGTCGATGTCGGTGTCGCGCAGGAAGCGGGCCGGCATCGCCGATTGGTTCATGCCTACGCCGATCGCGCCGACCATGCCCTCGGCGCGCAGCCGCTCGAGGGCGGGGTAGGCCTCGGTGAACGCCACCTCGGCGTGGTCGTCCGGGTCGTGAAGGTAGACCATGTCGACTCGGTCGAGGCCGAGGCGGTCGAGGCTTTCGTCGAGGCTGCGGCGTACGCCATCGGCGGTGAAGTCCCACACGCGGCGCAGAGCGGCCGACGCGTCAAAACCGGCGGATGCGATGGGGCTCCCAGTACCGTCCGGGCGTAGCAGGCGGCCGACTTTGGTCGAGATCGTGAACTCGTGGCGGGGGCGGGTGCGCAGCGCGGCGCCGAGGCGGCGTTCGGACAGGCCGAGGCCGTAGTGGGGTGCGGTGTCGAAGTAGCGGATGCCGACGTCCCAGGCGCTGTCGACGGCCGCGAGAGCCTCGTCCTCGTCGACGGGGGTGTAGAGGTTTCCGAGCGCTGCCGCGCCGAAGGACAGTTCGGTGACGGCAACGGAGCTTCTGCCCAGGGTGGCGCGGCGCATGACGCGGGGTCACTTTCCTTCCGAGCATGAGGGTCAGGGGCAGGGACGTAGTCGGTTGGGTGAGTGCCTGCGCACGGGGTCAGACCGGGGTGTCGAACAGGCCAGTCGTTGACACCGGAAGGCCGGTTCGCAGGGACTCGTTGCCGGCGATGCCGACCGCGAGCGCGAGCGCGCCGTCGCGGGCGGTGGCGCCCTTACCCGCGGCGGGCGTCGCGCCGTCGTCCGAGCCATCGCCCAGGGGGCCGAAGAGTTGCTTGAGCATGCGCAGGTCGCCGCCCCCGTGCGAGCCGGCCGCGATCTGGAAGGTCACCTCGCGCGGTTCCTCCCACAGCGGGCGCAGCAGGATGCGGGTGCGTCCCGGGTTGGCCATCACGACTCCGCCGTGCGCGGAGCCGCCGCGAGCGGTCGCGGTGCGCGGGGGCTGCCAGGTGTTCTCCTCGACCTCCAGTTCCAGGCGGCCCTTGGTGCCGTTGAACATGACCCGGTAGCCCTCCCACGGGGAGTACGCGGTCAGGTGGTACGTCATGGTGGCGCCGCTGTCGTAGCGGACCACCAGCGCGAGGTCGTCCTCGATGTCGATGTCGTCGCCGAACACGTTGCGGTCGCGGCGGTAGGTGTCGCCGGTGGCGTTCGCGTCCAGGTACAGGGAGGTGAGCGCGGGATCGTCGGCGAGGTGGATGGCGAAGGGGTCGTCGGCGGCCGCGGGCTGGACGTGGGCGTGCTCGTAGTCGCGGCGGACGCCCATCGCCTCGCCATTGGCGCGGCCATAGAACACCAGGCCGCCTTCGGCGTGGACGCGTGCAGGGGACGCGTTCAGCCACCAGTTGACCAGGTCGAAGTGGTGGCCCGACTTGTGCACGAGCAGACCGCCGCTGTGCCGCTTCTCGCGGTGCCAGCGGCGGAAGTAGTCGGCGCCGTGGCGTACGTCGAGGAGCCATTCGAAGTGGACGGAGCGCACCTCGCCGATCGCGCCGTCGGCGAGCAGCTGCCAGACCTTCTCGTGGGCGGGGTTGTAGCGGTAGTTGAAGGCGACGGAGAGGTCGCCGCCGGTGCGTTCGAGAGCGTCGAGGATCGACTTGCCCTTGGCGGCGTCCGTGGTGAGGGGCTTTTCCGTGACGACGCGGCAGCCTGCTTCGAGGGCGGTGGTGATGTAGTGGTGGTGGGTGGCGTCGATGGTGGTGACGATGACCTCGTCGATACGGTGCCGGCGCAGCAGGTCTTCGAAGTCGTGGGGGTCGGCGGCCGCTGCCTCGGGGCGGGCCAGGCCGGTGAGGATCTTGTTGTGGTGGGCGATGCGGGCGGGGCTGGGGTCGGCGAGTACCGCGACCTCGTAGTGGGGGCGGGCGCCGAGGGCCTTGGTGTACATCTGGGCGCGGTGGCCGGTGCCGACGATCGCGGCGCGCCGGGTGGTGGCAGCGGGCATGCTCAGGGTTCCTTCCATGGGGCGGGGCCGGTGGAACGGCGGACGATCAACTCGCTGTCGAGGGCGATCTCTTCGGGCTCGGCGGGCCTGGGTGTGTCGTGGCCGATGCGGCGCAGCAGGAGGTTCACGGCCCGCTCCCCCAGTACGTCGAGCGGCAGCCGGACCGAGGTGAGGGCCGGGGTGGACGTGGCGGCGAGGAGGATGTCGTCGACGCCGACGAGGCTGACGTCGTCGGGCACGCGCACACCGCGCTCGCTGAGGCGCGCCAGAACGCCCAGCGCGAGCAGGTCGTTGTGCGCAACGACGGCGGTGGCACCGGAGGCGAGCGCCAGGTCGGCGATCTGTGCTCCGGTGTGGAACTTCGGCTCGTGCGGTCCGAACTCGGTCAATTTCAGGCCGTGTTCCTCGCAGGCTGTGCGCACGGCGTGTGCGCGCTGTTCGGTGGACCAGGAGTCGCGGGCGCCGAGCACCAGGGCCAGGTGGCGGTGTCCGAGGGCGTGCAGATGGGCCACGGCCTGACGCAGTCCGTCGTCGGTGGGCACGAGGACCGACTGCACGCCCGGCACAGGCCGGTTCACGATGACGCTGGGTGCTCGCGCGACGATCTCGCCGATGCGTTCGGTGTCCATGCGGGGTGCTACCAGCAGGAGCCCGTCCACCTGCCGGGCGAGGGTGAGCGCCAACTCGTACTCGTCGTCGGGGTGTTCATCGGTGTCGGCCAGGAACACCGCGTAGTCCTTGTGACGGGCGCGGGCCTGTACGGCCTTGACGATCACCGCGAAGCCGGGGTTGGCGATGTCGGGCACGATCAGGCCGAGCGTGCGAGTGCGGCCCAGAGCGAGAGAGCGGGCGACGCGGCTCGGGGTGTAGCCGAGCCGGCCGGCCACGGCCAGAACCCGCTCGCGCGTCTTTGCCCTCACCTGCTCGGGCGAGGTGAAACAGCGGGCGACAGTAGACGGGGAGACCCCGGCCTCGGCCGCCACGTCCTCGGCGGTTGTGGTCATGCGCCCCCGTTCAGCACGGATCGACGGATCAGGTCGTACGCACGGTTTCGGCGGCGGCACACGGCGGTGATCGGCGGCCGGGCTCTGATCATCGGGAGGGGCGACTGCGCCCGCTCGGCTTCAGGACTGACGCGGTCGGCTGTACGGACCAGGCGTCGGGTCAACTGCCTTTCAGATGAGGACTCTTGCAGTCGTTCGCAGAGCGCGTCAATGCCCGGGGAAAGCGCTTGCCACAAGCAAGCCGCCCCCTCAGGCGGTCAGCGCAGGTCATGAGCTGGGCGCTCAGGCAGCCGAGCCGCTGCGAATTTCTGCGAGCGCCCGCAGAGCGGGGTGGCCCGGCACCGACGGGCCACCCCGCTCTCGCTCACCTTCCGTCAGCCGCCACCGTCGAGTTGAACGTCCACTCCCCCGAGCCCACCTCGTACACCGCAGCACCGTCCTGCATGCGGACGAACTCGGCGTCCCCGTTCACCTCGACGGCAGACGAGGCCGAGGGGACGTGGACCTCCGCCGTGGCGCCGGCCGGGACCGTCACTGCGAGGCGATAGCACGTGCCATCCAGGTGCCAGTCGGTGCGGACCTCGCCGTACGGGGTGGTGAACGAGCCCTTCGCCGAGGTCATCTCGCCCAGAAGCGCCGGTGCGATGCGCAGGTCGCGGTAGGCGATGCTGTCGGGCTGCTGCTGGATACCGGCGAGGCGGCTGGTGAACCAGCCGTCCAGTGCACCGAGCATGAAGTGGTTCTGCGACTGGCCGGGGCCGCCGTCCCAGGTCTCGCCGAGTGTGGTGTTGCCCGCCTTGACCTGGTAGCCGTAGCTCGGGCTTGTCGTCTGCGTGGCGATCTCGTAGACGATGTCGTCCCGGCCCGCCTCGGACAGCACCCGCAGGGCCGCGGGCAGGGAGATCTCCCCGAGGACGAGGTGGTGGCCGGCCGCCTTGATGCTGTCGGTGAAGTGGGCGAGGACGCGGTCGCGTTCGGAGTCGGGGATCGCACCCATGTCCAGGGCGAGGGCCTGCGCGCCCTGGCCTCCGCCGCCGAAGGTGCCGGTGGCCGGGTCGTAGAACTTCTCCGCGAGGGCCTTGGCCGACGCGTCCGCCTTGTCGCGGTAGAGAGCGGCGGCCTACTTGTCGCCGAGGACTTCGGCCGTGCGGCTCATCGCGTCGACCACGCGCCAGTAGCCGTAGGTGCCGGCGACCGCGCGCGGGAACGTGCGGTCCGGGGTGATCCAGTCGCCGAGGCCGTAGTCGAGGATGCCGCCGACGACCTTCTGCTCCAGGAAGGTCACGTACTGCTTCATCTGCGGGAAGTACGTGCGCAGCGTCTCCTCGTCGCCGTACGTGGTGTAGAGCTGCCACGGGACTAGGACGAAGGCACCGCCCCAGTTGGGGTCGTTGCGGTAGGCGCCGGAGAGTTCGACGTAATCGGGGACCGTGCTGGGGATGAGACCTTCCGGGGTCTGTGCGTCGGCCATGTCGCGCACGATCTTGCGCAGATAGGAGCGCATGTCGTAGTTGGCCGCGAGGGACGGGAAGACGAGCTGGTTCTGTTCGAGCCAGCCGAGCTTCTCCCGGCTCGGGCAGTCCGTGAGGATGCTCATCATGTTGCCCTCGATCGCGCGGCGGATCAGGCCGTGGACGTCGTCGAGCAGCGGTTCGGAGCTGCTGAAGCTGCCCGCGGAGGCGTTGTCCGTGCGCAGGACCTTGCCGCGTACCGACACCTCGGCGCCTTCGGGAAGACCCTTCAGTTCCAGGTAACGGAAGCCGTGGTAGCTGAACTTGGGGTGCCAGGTCTCGGCGCGGCCGCCGCCCTTGGTGGTGTAGCTGTCCCACAGGGGTGCGCCGACATTGCTGACGGACTGGAAGGCGTGGCCGTCCTTGAGGCTCTCGGCGGGGTGGATGCGGACGGTGGTGCCCTCGGGTGCGGTGACGGTGACCTCGGGCCAGCCGGCGATGTTGCGGCCCAGGTCGAAGACGCGGCTGCCTTCGGCGCCGTCGATCTCCTTGCCCTGCAACGTCTCGATGACTCGCACCGGTTCGGTCTCGCGGGCGCTCAGTTCGGCCGGTTCCTGGGTGCTGCCCGCGCGGCCCACCTCGGTGGCGCCGGTCCATCCGGTGCGGTCGGCGCCGGGTGCGTCCCAGCCGGTCTGGGCGCGGCGTGCGTCGTAGTCCTCGCCTCCCTACCAGTTGGACGAGGTGGTCGCGCCTAGTGTCGTACGCCAGTCGCCGTCGGTGGCGACGCGTCGTACGCTGCCGTCGGCCAGGGTGACCTCCAGCTGGGCGATCAGCTTGGGGTCGCTGAAGTTGCCGTACCACTTGCGGTAGCGGTCCGCGGTGCTGACGACGTTGGATGCGCCGTTGCCGAGCTCGACGGCGAGGGTGTTGGCGCCGCGCTTGAGCTGCTTGGTGACGTCGTACGTGGCGTACTGGACGCGGTCGGCGAAGTCGGTGTTGGCGGGCTCGAGGACGGCGTCGCCGACCGGCCTGCCGTTGAGGCGGGTGTCGTGGATGCCCAGGCCCGCGACGTACAGGCGGGTGCTGCGCACGCCCTTCGGCAGGGTGAAGTCCTTGGCGAACAGCGGCAGTCCGGACGGCAGATAGGGCTTCGGCGGCTTCTGGCCGGTGACCTCGGCCGCCTTCGTCCACGGTCCGTCCGCCGTCTCAGCGGTGGAAATGCTGTAGTCGACGGGGAAGTTGGGCACTTCGCCGGATGCGGTCAGAACGTCGGCACGCAGGTAGAGCACGACCTGGTCGAAGGACTTGGTCTCCTTCATGTCCAGGGTGAGCGTGATCGGCGTCCCGGACACGTCGGCGCTGTCGTGGGGTGCGCTCGCGTAGCCGGCTTCGCGGATGAGCGCGCTGTTCGTCTCGCCGTCGACGGCGAGTTTCGGCTCCCACACCTTGCGTACCTCGCCGCTCTCGGAGCGGTGACGGTGGCGCCGCGGGCGTGGTTGGTCTCGGGTGCGGTGGAGTCGCGGACCTCGATCTCGCCCAGCTGAAGGCGCCGTACGAGGGTCTCGGGGTCGGTCTCGGCGAGCGGCAGGCCCAACTCCGTGACGTTCAGGCGGACATGGCGGGCGCTGGTCCGTGGCAGATCGACGACCACGGGTTCGATCCGCCGCTTGCTCAGCCGCCAGTCGTCGTGGGTGATCCACTGTCCGGACCAGTCCTCGTCCCGAGTGAGGCCCGTCTCGAAGGCGGCGATGTCGCTCCATTCGGAGGCGGTACTCGCCGACCAGAGCTGGACCCGCCAGTACACCCGGTCACGGGAGCCGAGCGGCTTGCCTGCGTACACCGAGCGCGGCGCGGAGGAAGCCACCTGACCCGAGTCCCACAGGTCGGGCCTGTTCTGCCTGAGCCGCTCCGGGGAGGAGGCGGCCTGGATGCGGTAGGCGCTCTGCATGACGTCGCGGCCGTGCCCGGTGAGCTGCCAGGTCAGGTCGGGGGTGGTGTCGTCGATGCCGAGTGCGCTGCGCAGGTGCTGGGTCTGCAGGCCGGTGGCTTCGAGGCGTGCGGGCGCGGGTGCGGCGCCGGCGGGCAGCGCGGAGGGCACGACGGACATGAGGGCGGTCAGCGCGGTGGCGAGGACGAGGCCGTGCCGGGTGCGGGCGCGTCTCGGCGAAGCCGCGGTGTTGGCGGGCATGGGGATCTCCACAGGATTCAGGCGCGGGTCAGGTCGACGGTCAGGGGCCGGCGCGGCCTCAGGAACACCGGCCCGAGCAGCCCGGAGGGCAGGGGCTTCCTGCGTTCGTTGGCAAGGGTGTTGGAGACGCGTACGGCCACGTGATTGCTGCCTGCGCGCAGGGCGTCGGTCACATCGACGAGGTACGGGGTCCACAGCAACGGCGGGAGCACGGTGCCGTTGACCGTGACCTCGGCGACCTCACGAACTGTCCCGAGATCGAGGTACAGGCGGCGGTCGGCAAGGTCCGCGCGGTCGAGGTCGAAGTCCTTGCTGTAGGTCGCGCTGCCGGAGAACAGCGGGGCGATGTCGCTCCAGCTGGCGAGCGGCCGCACGACGGGTTCGGCGCCCGCCTGGCCGAGCGTCAGGGTCCAGTCGCCGTCGAGGGCGAGGGGCCGCAGCGTGTCGGTGACTTGGGCGGTGCCGCGGTAACGGCGGTGGGCGTGGCTGCCGGTCAGGGGCCAGGTGCCGGGGGCGTCGGCGAGGGCGCGTACGCGCAGGCGGCCGTCGTGGGCGGTCACCGAAGTGACGGGGAGGGTACCGGCGTCGGTGATGTGTGCGGGTTCGGCGTCTGCGGCGCGCAGGACCACGGCGCTTGTCTGGTACGGGCCGAGGCGCAGTGGCACCCGCACTCCGTCGCCGGGGCGTTCGGGGGTGCGGAAGACGGGTGCGGTGCCGGTCTCGCCCGTCTCCGGGTCCCACCACTGCGGCGTGCCGCGGGCCGGCAGCTCGGCCCAGGTGTCGACGGGTGTGGCGCTCTCGTTGTTGAAGAGGAAGGCGATGTCGTCGCCGCGTGTGGTGCGCAGGACACGGACGGCGGGTGCGGCGGGTTCGAGGACTGCGGCTCGTACGCCTTCCTTCAGGGTGACGGCGTCCAGGCCGTCCAGGTCGTCGACCCGGGTGACCCCTCGCTGGTCGAAGAGCTCCTTCAGGGCGCTGTCGAGCGCTGCGTCACGTCCGTCCGCTTCCCTGGCGGGCGGCGCTGCGACGGTCACGACGGTGCCACCCTCGCGTACGAAACGGGTCAGCGCGCGCACCGCGTCCACGTCGAGGACCGGGGTCTGCGGAACCACGACGAGGTCGTAGCGGGCCTTGCCGACCGCGAGCCGGCCGCCGCGGACGACCGCGGGGCACAGCAGGTCCGGGTCGCCGCTGAGCGCGCCTTCGTGGAGCAGGTCGAAGTCGACCTGGCCGCGCTCCAGGGCGAACGCGGTCTGGCCGAACGCCTCGTCCACGAGGCCCTGTTCCTCGGTGCCGGCGAGCTGTTCGGCGGCGCGCTGCGGCTGCAGCAGGGCGGTGCGGGCGGCAGAGGTGCCGCGGGCCAGTTCCATCACGCGGCCGATCCAGTCGGCGACCGGGCGCATCGCCCACCACCAAGGGGCGCGCGGTCCGAACGGCGGCGGAAAGTACACATGGGTCTCGTCGGTCCACAGCGCGTGCAGCACCGTGAGGTTGATGCCGCGCGTGGCGAAGGCGCCGAGCAGGGCGTGCACGAACTCGGGCGCCACCTGCCAGCCCATGTTGCCGAACGCCTCCATCAACGCCCGCTCGCGGCCCGTCTGGTGAGCCACCGACGCGGGGTTGCGCGGGTCCATGGAGGGTTCACCGGCCACGTATTCGGCCGTGATGCAGTCGCCGCCGGGCACCTGCGCCCACTGGTTGACCTTGTGCAGGTCGCCGGTGGAGGCGATGCGCTTGGACGGTGCGACCTCGTCGTACAGCGGATTGGTGATCAGGCGGACGCCGCGGTCGGCGTACCAGTGGGCCTGCTTCTCGAAGTACTTGGCGAACCGGTTGGAGACGGCCCGCCAGTAGCGTCCGCGCAGGATGCGGCCGCCGTCGCCGAGGTCGTCGTGAACGCACACATAGGCCTTGCCGGGTTCGGCGTCGACCTCGTCCAGTGCGGTGGCGAGCGTCGGCGACCAGGGCAGACGCTTGAAGGGGTGCGGCCCGGCGGAGGCGATGAACGGCTCGTCGTCCCAGAAGCCGGGGATGACCTTGCCGAAGTAGCGGCGGAAGCGGCGGTGGTACTCGCCGGGGACGGCGTCGAGGAACAGCTCGACCGGCTCGTCGTCCAGGAGGTCCAGATAGGCGCGGGTGTAGCCGGAGGAGTCGTCGGACAGGACGGCGCCGCCGAACAGGTCGATCTGCCAGCGCCCGGCGGGCACCTGCCAGGTTCCGTCCGCCAACTGGCCGGTGAGTTCGACGAGTTCGGACGCGTCCTTGCTGCCTGCCGGGCGGGCGACGGCGGCGGCTGTACGGGGTGCGCCTTCGGGTACGGGGCGGGTGTGGAAGTGGCCTGGGGCCGCCGGGTCGCTGTAGGCGGAGGTGTACAGGGCGGTGCCGTCGGCCGCGTTGACGGTGAGGTTGTCCCACAGGCCGCGCTGCCCGTCGACGGCGCGCACGCCCACGCCGCCGCGTGCGTGTGCGGCGTCGGTGACGGTGCCCTTGTCCTTGCCGTCGAGGGTGACGGACACGGTGGTGCCGCGTACGGAGACGGCCAGGGTGTGGGGCTTGGTGCGGTTGAAGCCGTCGGTGCGGGTGCTCTTGGCGAGCTGCTCGGAACTGCCGTCGGTGATACGGGAGATGGTGACCACACCGGTCTGGTCGAACGAAACGGCGTAACCGTCAGGGCCGGTGGTGGATGCGCGGACGACGAGGCCCGCCGCGACGAGTTCGGCCTTGACGTTCGCGGTGACGTCGTAGTCGGTCCAGTCCTCGCCGCCGCGCAGCACGGCGGTTCCGGCGAGTACGGCGGCGTCGGCGACAAGCTTCGCGGAGGTGATGGCGAGCCCGGTGGTCTCGGACAGATCGGCGCGTACGGGTCCTTCGACGATCGCGGTGGAGCGCCACAGGCCCTTGAGCCGCAGCTCGGGCCGGGGCTCGTAGGTGCGTGAGCCGACCTTGCCACCTTGGGCGACCAGATAGCCGGCGCGCCCGCTGGGGAAGTGGTTGTCGTTGAACAGCCACACCCGCATGCCGGTCCGCTCGGCTTCCTCCAGGACGTGGCCGACGACGTCGAACCACTCCTCGGTGAAGAAGGCGGGCTGCATCTCCTCGTTGTCGTACGGGAAGACGATGACCTCGTACATGCCCTTGTCGCGCAGCTCGGCGAGCTGGGTGTCGATGAGCTGGTGGGTGACGGGGCCGTTCCAGTACCAGTAGACGGCGGGGCGGCTGTCGCGGCGGGGGTCGGCGAAGACGGCGGGGCTGAAGCCGCGCGGCGCGGCGGCCAGGGCGGTGCCGCTGAGGGCTCCGCTGCTCAGCGCGGCGGCCGTCATCGCGGCGCCGGCGACGAACTGGCGGCGGGACAGGGGGAATCGAGGCATGCGGATGCTCACTTCGAATTGGTCGAGGGATGGGTGCGGGTTGCGGTGTGGGGTGGGGGTCTCGGGTGCGGGCGAGCGTGGCGATGTCCGCGGCCGGCAGGGCCCGGTTGTGCACGCGGAAGTCGGCGACGGCACCGTGCAGATACGGGTGCGTGGAGTTCTGTGAGCGGCCCAGGAAACTGCGGGTGGTGGTGCCGAGGAGCAGCGGGCTCATGACCAGGGCGTCGTTGCGGCCGGCCTCGGCGCCGTCGACGTAGACGTACAGGACACCCGTGCCACCGCCGGTGTGTCCGGCCGCACCACCGCGCAGGGTGACCGCGACATGGGTCCAGCGCCCTTCGGGCAGCGCGAAGGGGGCGTCGATGATGTCCTCGCCCTCCATGCCGGCGATCTTCAGGGCGGCGCGTGCGCGGCCGGAGCCGGTGCGCGGGGTCAGATACAAGTACGTGCTCTTGTGGAAGCCGAGGTCGAAGATCCGGGCGGAGTTCGCGAGGGAGTCCAGGCGGACCCAGGCGCTGAGC
The DNA here is from genome assembly GCF_054783935.1 of Streptomyces pseudoechinosporeus. Taxonomy (NCBI): domain Bacteria; kingdom Bacillati; phylum Actinomycetota; class Actinomycetes; order Kitasatosporales; family Streptomycetaceae; genus Streptomyces; species Streptomyces pseudoechinosporeus. The sequence continues at coordinate 498,003 of NZ_BAAGPS010000009.1, read as the reverse complement.
GTGAGTTCGGTGAGGCCGGTGATGAGACCGGCCGGGAGTGCGACATGTCCGTCCACGCCGTCGAGCTGGACGTCCGGGCGGCCCTCGCGCCCCCACTGCGCCCCGCCCGTCAGGGTGGCCGGGCCGAAGGTTGCGGTGCTGTCGGCCGTCGTGGTGCCGTGGCCTTCGGCCAGGCGGTAGCGGGCGATCTCACGGGCCGGTCGGGGGGGCGGCGGCACGGCGAAGTACACGTTGCAGTGCTGGTGGTGCACCTGGTGGAAGGGCAGCAGGGACACCTTCATCCCTTCGGCCACGCCCCGGAACTCGGTCCCGTCGCCGGTCACTTGACGGACGGAGTCCGGGTCGAGGGCGGGGATCGTCGGCGACTCGGTGGTGCCGAACGCTCCGGCCAGCACGACGGGCCCGTACGACAGCGCCTTGACGTGGGGATTGTCGGGGGCCGGGCGCCAGGTCAGGTTCATGGGGAAGGTGAGCTCGACGCTGTCTCCGGTGCGCCAGGTCCGGTCCAGGGTCAGATAGCTGCCCGGCGAGGCGTCCGTGTCGAGGCGGCGGCCGTTGATCCGGACGTCGGCTCGTCGGGGCCGGTCGCCCTCGCCGAGCCAGCCGGGTATGCGGATCTTCAGCGAGAAGCGGCCGCCGCCGGCGGTGACGGTGAGCCGGGTGCGTTCGGAGTCCGGCTGGTCGGAGTCCTGACGCAGGGTCACTCCACGCTGATCCCAGGTGACTTGGGACGGAATGTAGAGGTTGACGTACAGCGCGTCGCGGGTGTGCGCGTAGATGGTGTCGGCGAACTTCGTCTGGGTCTCCAGGGCCGTGCCGTGGTCGCAGGAGAAGTTGTCGTAGTCGCCGGAGTAGCTGCCGGGCGCCGAGCCGAGCCCGGACTTGGGCTGGCGCTGCGAACCCGCCCACAGCCCGGTGTAGTACGTGACGTAGCCGTGCGCCGAGTCGGGGTCCTGTTCCCGCTCGGGGCGGCCTCGGCGTCTGAGGGCACCGTGCGCGGCGCCTGAAGGGATGAGGCTCGCGGCGGCGGTGGCCACCCCTGTGGCCAGCATGAAATGACGCCGCGACAGCGGGGTTCCGGGCATCGGTCAACGGCTCCTTGTGAGCTTGAGGGCTCGGGGTTGCGTAGACAAATGAAACGAGAATTGAAACGTTTCGAGCTCCGTCGGCATCCTGATAGGCGACGCTCCGGCACGTCAAGAGGCGTGTACCTAGGGGACTTTGACGGCACCTCTTGCCTGCAGCGATGCAGGGATCTATGTTTCCGCCTACATCACTGAATCGTTCAAACAGTCAAGTGCACCATGCACTGCGAGGGGATGGTCATGAGCCTGCGGCGAAGAGCGCTGCTGAAGATGGGAGCCGCGGCCGGTGCTGTGGCGGCCCTGCCGATCGGTGCTTCCCTGGCGGCCGCCGCCCCGGCGGCAGCGTCCGCCACGGGTTCCGTGCCGCGGGCGTTCGCCTCGCCCGCCCCCGCGGTACGCCCCCGGTTCCGCTGGTGGTGGCCGGACGCGCTGGTCGATGTCGACGAGATACGGCGCGAGGTGGACCAGATCGCCGACGCGGGCTTCGGCGGTGTGGAGATCGCGGCGGTCACGCACAGCATGACCGCGCCGATCGACCCGGCGAAGTACGGCTGGGGCACCCGCGCCTGGACCACCGCCGTCGAGGCCGCCCTGCGCCGGGCCGCCGAGCGCGAGGTCACCGTCGATCTGACGCTGGGCCCCGCCTGGCCCGCCTCGGTGCCGTCCATCACGCCCGATCACCGGGCCGCCACCAAGGAACTGGCGCACGGCTCGGCGGCCGTGGCACCCGGTGAGACCTTCTCAGGTCCCGTGCCCGCCCCCGGGACGCCGCCCGAGGACGCCGGTGTCAAGCGTGAGGAGCTGATGCTCGTGCAGGCCGTACGGGTGGCCGCCGGCTCCTCCCCCGATGCCGAGGTCCCCGAGCTGGACCAGTCGACCGTCCGGGACATCACCGCTGCGGTGCAGGACGGCCGGCTGGAGTGGACGGCGCCCGGCGACGGGACGTGGCTGGTCATCGCGTACTGGGAACGCGGCTCAGGTCAGCGCCCCGAGGGCCCCGCCCACACGAGTCCGCTCGCCTACGTCGTGGACCACTTCAGCGCGGCCGGCACCCAGGCGGTGATCGCCTACTGGGAGCGGCACATCCTCACGCCGCGGATGCGCGCCCTGCTACGGGAAACCGGCGGTGCGCTGTTCGAGGACTCCATCGAGCTGGAGACCGAGGAGACGGTGTGGACGCCGACCTTCGCGGCCGAGTTCGAAAAGCGCCGTGGCTACTCCGTGCTTCCGTATCTGCCGACCGTCGTCGAGCGCCACGAGGACCCGGTCTTCAGCTTCGGCAGCGCCATCGACAAGCCGGTGCGCCGTGATGTCATCGAGGTCCTCACCGAGCTGTACGTCGACAACCACCTCGCGCCGCTGCAGAAGTGGGCGCACGAGCTCGGCCTCGAGCTGCGGGTGCAGCCGTACGGCCCGGGTGTCGACTCGATCTACGCGGCGGCGGTGCTCGACGTCTCCGAGGGCGAGTCGCTCGGGTTCAAGAACCCCGACGACTTCCGCTGTCTGGCGGGCGGACGCGACATGGGCGGCAAGCTGATCCTGTCCAACGAGGCGGCCGCCACCGCGGGCGGCGCGTACTCCACCACGTGGGACGCGACGCTGAAGAAGCTCGTCACCCAGTACGCGGCCGGGGTCAACCAGGCCGTCTTCCACGGCTTCGCCTACGCCGAGGCGCCGGGCGCCGCCTGGCCCGGATTCGCCGCGTTCTCGCCGTACCACGGCGCTGCGGGCTACGGGGAGGCGTGGGGTCCGCGGCAGCCCACCTGGGACCATGTGCCGCGGATCGCCGCCTACTTGAGCCGCTGCCAGCAGATCCTGCAGACGGGCGTGAACCGGGCGGACATCGGCATCCTGCGCCAGCAGGGCCCGGCGGGCACCGGGCTCGGGGCGCCGTGGTTCACGGCGGAGGGTGTGCCGCTCGGCTGGAGCCATCTCTTCCTGTCGCCGCGCGTTCTCGATCTGCCGTCCGCGCGGGTGCGCGACGGGCGTTTCGCGCCGGACGGGCCCGCGTTCAAGGCGCTGGTCGTGGAGGGCGATGTGCTCTCCGGCAAGGAGCGGACCCTTCAGCTGGATGTCGCCGAGAAGCTCATCGCGTACACGAAGGCGGGCCTTCCGGTGATCTTCATCGGTGACTGGTCCGACGGCCATGTGCCGACCTTGCCGGGGCCCGGCGACGACGCCCGGCTGCGCGTCCTGCTCGCCGAGCTGTTCGCGCAGCCGAAGGTGCGGGTCGTACCGGACCGTCCCGATGTGCCGCGTGCCATCGCCGATTTGGGGCTGACGCGCGACGTGGAGCACGCGCAGTCCTCGATGCTGGTGCATGCGCACCGGGCCGACCGCGACGCGGACTACTACTTCTTCGCGAATGACGCGGTCACCAAGAAGGGCTCGACCGGGACACCGATCAGCCATGACGTCACCTTGCACGCCCCGCACCCGGACGCGGTGCCGTACGTCATGGACGCCTGGACCGGGTCGGTCGAGCAGCTGCCGCTGTACACCCGCACGGACGACGGCCGGATCCGGCTGCGGATCTCGCTCGAACCCGGCGCGACCACCGTCGTCGCGCTGGTCCGTCCGGGCCGCTGGGACCAGCGACCTCAGGCGTACGCGACGCACACGGACGCGGCGGAGCTGCGCCGCGGCAAGGGCGGCCGGCTCGAGATCCGTGCCGCGCAGCCGGGTACGTACCGCACAACGCTCGACGACGGGCGGACGGTCACCACGGAGCTGGCCGCGGTGCCCGCGCCGACGGCTCTGACCCGCTGGGATCTGTCCGTGGAGGACTGGCAGCCGGGCGCGAGCCCTTCGCAGACGCTCAAGACACGTCTTGACCTGAAGCTCGACGGCCTGAAGCCGTGGAACCAGATCCCGGAGCTCCTGGATGTGTCGGGCGTGGGCCGCTACCGCACGACGGTCGGCCTCGACAGCTCCTGGAGCGGTGGGCACGGCGCGTATCTCGAACTGGGCGAGGTCTTCGACACGTTCGAGGTGACGGTGAACGGTCACCGGCTGCCGCCGCTGGACCAGTTGACGCCGAGGGTGGATGTGGGTGCGTATCTGCGGCGCGGCTCGAACACCATCGAGGTGGAGGTCGCGACCACGCTCCAGAACCGGCTCCGGGTGTCCAACGCCCCCGTGTTCGGCGCGAACAAGCAGCAGGCGTATGGGCTGATCGGGCCGGTGCGGCTGGTGCCCTATGGGCGGGCTGCTCTGGGGTCGTGAGGTGAGCTGCTGTGGGGGGCCCGCTGCTGTGCGGGCCCCCCACAGCGCGTCCTGGCTCAGTCGATCCGCAGCACCTGCACGTACTCAGTGGGAGGTGTTGCCGGCAGCCGGACGCTGAGGGCGTCCTCGTGTTGCTCGAAGGGCAATGAGCCCTGACCGCCGAGGAGTTGGACGGCGGAGGGGTGGCGCGGGAGTCGGCCGGCGGCTGTGCCCAGGGCCGTCAAGGTTGCCGTGCCGTTCGGGGGCCAGGACATGAGGTGAGCGTAGAGCGTGCCGTCGCGTTGGGTGTAGCGGATGTCCTGAGGGGTGTAGGTGAGGGTCTTCTCGCGGGACTTGGTGCCCTCCACGCGGGTGGGGCCTTCGCCGTACATGTGCCAGGGGCGGGTGTCGAAGATGGCTTCGCCGCATGTCGATGTCCAGGCGGCGAGGGCGTCGAGTACCTCGGAGGTCTCGTCGTCGATGGTGCCGTCGGGCAGTTGGGGGACGTTGAGGAGCAGGCAGCCGTTCTTGCTGACCGTGTCGACGAACAGATGGATGATGTCGTCGGCCGACTTGTAGCGTTCGCCGCTGCTGTAGAACCAGTCGCCGATGCTTGTGTCGTACTGCCACGGGTGCGGGTCGCACTCCCCCAGTTGCTGGCGTTCGACGTCGAGGAGGATCGCCTGGCGGTCCTCGTCCGGGATGGTCTTGATGCTGACGACACCCTCGGGGCGGGACGCGTAATAGTCCGCGAGGAACTCCAGACCGCGCCGGCTCGGCGGGACCGCCGGGCAGACACTGCCTTCGTCGAAGGGCAGCCGGGCGTCGTCGAGATAGACCAGGTCGGGGGCGTAGCGCTCGGTGACGTCGCGCAGGCGGGCGTAGAAGTCGTCGATGAAGGCGGCCGCCGGCGGGTCGCCGGGGCGGCGCGGCGGGCCGTACAAGGCGCGCGGGTCGAGCCCCTCCCACCAGGTGCCCCGTCCCTCCGAGGCGGTCAGATGGCCGTCATAGGGCACGCCCGCCAGCGGTCCTTCGGTGTCGGCGGCGAACGCGGCGTCCAGCCAGCGCCACGTCCAGGAACCTGCGTGCATGCTCACGCCGAAGCGAAGTCCGGCCGCCTCGGCCGCGTGCGCCCAGCGCTCGACGATGTCGCTGCGGGGGCCGACGTTCACCGCGTTCCACAGCTGGCGGGGCGAGTCCCACAGATCGAAGTTGTCGCAGTGGGTGGCCATGGAGACGAAATAGCGGGCGCCGGTGCGCGCGAAGCGCTCCATCAGTGCGTCGGGGTCGAACTTCTCCGCCCGCCACAGGCGGCACAGGTCCTTGTGGCCGAAGCGTGAGGGATGACCGTAGCGCTCGCGGTGCAGCGCGGTCTGCCGGCGTGAGCGTTTGGTCTCGAAGCCCTCGGTGCCGTCGAAGGGGCCGTACAGGTGGCGTGCGTACCAGTCTCCGGCCATCGCCACCGACTGCGGCCCCCAGTGGGCCCAGATGCCGAGTTTCGCGTCCCGGAACCAGTCGGGGATGCGGCGGGTGCGGCGCAGGGCGGACCAGGTGGGCTCGGTCATGCGACTTCCCTTCGATTTTGATAAGTACGTGGGGATTTACTGGGATATTGACCATGTGGAGTGCGGCTGTCAGCGTCGAGCGATGCCGACCTCACCTCTTGTCCGTCTCGGTGCCGCCTACTACCGCGAGTACCAGCCCCACGACCGGCTCGACGCAGATCTGGATCTCATGGCCGAGACCGGACTGACGCTGATACGGGTGGGCGAGTCCGTCTGGTCGACCTGGGAGCCGCAGGACGGTGTCTTCGATCTGGACTGGCTCGAGCCGGTGCTCGACGGCGCGCACGAGCGCAACATCGCCGTGCTTCTGGGCACGCCGACGTACGCGGTGCCACCGTGGCTGCAGCGCAAACACCCGCAGATCGCCGCACAGTTGAAGAGCGGCTGGCGGGTGCCGTGGGGCAGTCGGCAGGAGGCGGACTTCACCAGTGCGGTGTTCCGGCGGTACGCGGAGCGCGTGGTGCGGCGGATCGTGGGGCGCTATGCCCAGCACCCGGCGGTGGCCGGATACCAGGTCGACAACGAGCCCGGGCTTCATCTGCTGTACAACCGAGAGGTGTTCGAGGGCTTCGTCGCGTATCTGAAGAAGCGATACGGCAGTGTCGAGGTGCTCAACGAGCGCTGGGGGCTGACCTATTGGTCCCATCGCATCGGCGCCTGGGACGAGCTGTGGTCGCCGGAGGGCAACACCACTCCGTCGTACGACCTGGCATGGCGCCGCTATCAGGCGGATCTGACCACAGAGTTCATCGCCTGGCAGGCGGACCTGGTGCGCGAGCTCGCCCGCCCGGACCAGTACGTGACGACCTGTGTGGCCAGCACCCGGCCCGCCGTGGACGATGTGGACGTCAACCGCGCCCTCGATGTCGCCTCGGCCAACGTGTACTACTCCACGCAGGACGAGCTCGCCCTGCCGGACGACGGGCGGCGGCACGACGGCGGGTGGTTCGGACAGGGTGTGTGGCAGCTCTATCAGGCGGCGGACCGGGCCCGCGGCGCCCGGCAGGCCTCGTTCCATGTGACGGAGACCAACGCCACGACGATCGGCGGCCCGCACACCAACCATCCGCCGTACGCCGGTCAACTGCGTCAGGCCGCTTGGGCGTTGGTCTCGCGTGGCGCCACGCAGGTCGCGTACTGGCACTGGCACACGCTGCACTTCGGGCACGAGACGTACTGGGGCGGGCTGCTCGGACACGCGCTGCAGCCCGGACGGATCGTGGACGAGGCGCGGCGGATCACCACCGAGTTCGACAGGGCCGGAGCGGCGCTCGGCGGTCTGCGCCCGGACGCGGACGTCACCTTCGTACGCTCCCCGGAGAGCGACTGGGCCTTCCAGCATCAGCCGCCGCTGGCCGTCCCCGGATCGGGGAGCGGTGATCCGCGCTCGTACCCGCGGATCTTCGGCGCCTTCTACAAAGGGTTCTTCGACGCCGGCCTGCAGGTGCGGATCGCGGGTGCGGTCCAACTGTCGTGGGACGTGGACCAGTTGGTGTCCGGCCATCCCGTGCTGGTCGCGCCCGCGCTGTACGCCGTGGACGACGCGACGCTCGATCTGCTCGACGGGTATGCCCGTGCAGGCGGGCATCTCGTGCTCACGTTCCGCACCGGGTACGCGGACGAGGAGGCGCGGGCACGCGCCACGGTGGCGCCGGGGCGGCTGCGGGCCGCCGCCGGTGTGCACTACCTCGAGTACTCCAACCTCACCGGTCCGCTCCCGGTACGAGCGGCGGGCGGGCTGCGGCTGCCGGCCGGTGCGCAGGCCACCGCCTGGGCGGACGGGCTGATCGTCGACGACGCCCAGCCCCTCGCGTATTACGAGCACCCGCACTTCGGGCAGTGGCCGGCGGCCACGACGCGGCGGCACGGTGCAGGCCGCGTGACGTACGTCGGCACGCTCCCGGACTCGGCGTTCGCACGGGCGCTCGCCGAGTTCACCGGGGCCGGCGTCCGGCGGCAGTGGCCCGAGCTGCCGGACTCGGTGACCGTGACGTCGGCACGCAACGGCGCCGGTGAACGGCTGTGGTTCGTGCACAACTGGAGCTGGACCCCGGTCACCGTGCCCCTGCCCGAAGCCATGGACGACCTGCTGTCCGGTGAGCGGCTCGGGGCCGGGATCGGTCTGCGGCTCGACGCATGGGATGTACGGGTCCTTTGTGTCCGGGAGGACGGCTCCCAGGGCTCCTAGGGCTCCTAGGGCTGGTACTGCTCGTACGGCTCCTAGGTCCACGTATTCCCGCACGACTCAGATCGCCGCCCACAGGATCTGCTGGGCGGCGATCGCGTCCTGCCGCTCCTGTGCGTCCTGCAGCGCCTCCAGATCGATGCGCTCGCAGGCGGAGTCAAGGCGGCGGATGGTGCGGATGCTGTGCGCGAGGGCCTCGACGGGGTCCTCGCGGAACGGGAACTGGTCGAGGAGCACGGGCTTCTCCCAGCCGATGCGGCGCAGCGCGAGCAGGAACTCCACCGTCTCGAAGAGGTGCACGGACGCCACCGGCAGGTCGTCGTCCCAGCCGCGCCAGTTGTCGTTGAGCTCGGCCGACTCCAGGCGGCCGTGGCGGTGGACGAGTTGCAGTGCCTCGGCCGGTGCCTCGCCCGCCATGAGCGAGTGGCCGAAGTCGAGGACGATGCCGACGTTGTCCACGCCGGTCTCCTGGATGGCGAGCAGGGTCTTGGCGGCGTTGCCGAGGGTGATCTGCACCCTCGGCTCCTTCGGCTTGTACTCGATGGCGAACCGGGTCTCGGGATGCGCGGTCGCCAGGTCACGGATCCCGTCGACAGTCAGCTCCCACAGGCGCGGGTAGTGGGCCTGGCCCGGCATGTCGAAGCCGTCCTGTCCGGGCCAGAACTTCACGTATCCAGCGCCCAGTTCGGCGGCCGCCTCGACGGCTTCGTGGACGCGGTCGCGTGCGGCCCGGCGTATCGCTGGGTCGGGGTTGGTGAAGGCGCCACGGACGAACTCGCGGGTGTAGAGGTGCGGGGTGACGGCACGGGCGTGCAGGCCGAGCCCGTCGAGCATGGACGCGAGCTGCTTGGGTGCCAGGTCGGGTTCGGTGAAGGGGTAGTTGATGTCGAGGTGGTCGAGGCCGTCGACCTCGGCGGCCAGTTCGAGCATCGCGGCGGTGGAGCGTTCGGGGCCGTAGCCGTCGGTGGCGTAGCGGTCGACGATGCGGCCGAGGGCCCAGATGCCCGTGCCGAAGACGAGGCGTGACATGGCTGACTCCTTGTCCGTGCGTGTCGTGAGTGTCCGTACGTGTCGTAAGTGGTCGGGTGCCCGTGCGTGCCCGGGCGCCTGTACATGGCGTCAGGTTGGGGCGGGTTCAGCGGGGCAGCCGGGAGCGGCGTACCGCCGAGCGCCAGCGGTTCAGGCGGGCCGCACGCCAGGCGGAGTCGCGTGCCGGCCGCAGGGTGGCGGCGATGTCGCGCTCGGCGTGGCGGCGCAGGTCCTCGTGGCTCCACAGCCCCAGGGCGTGTCCGGCCAGGCGGGCCGCGCCGAGCGCGGAGCTCTCCGGTGTCGCGCCGATCTGTACGGGCAGTCCGCACAGGTCGGCCTGGAGCTGCATCAGGGCGGTGTTGGCGCTCGCGCCACCGTCGGCGTGCAGGGTCCGGACGGGTCCGAGCGCAGGCCCGAACAGGCTGAGTGTCTCGGCTACTTGGAGCGCCACCGAGTCCAGGGCGGCGCGTGCGAGGTCGGCGCGCGTGGTGGCCTGGGTGAAGCCGGTGAGGACGGCCTGGGCCGTGCGGTCCCAGTACGGTGCGCCGAGTCCTTCGAAGGCGGGCACGAGCGTCGCGCCGGTCTCGCCCGCCTCTTCGGCCAGGGCGGCAATGCCTCGTTCGTCGGTGCCGAGCAGGTCGGCCGCCCAGCGCACGGCGGTGCCGGTGGCGGCGATATTGGCCTCCAGCGCCAACGCGGGCTGGGAGCACGGCAGTTGCCAGGCGATCGTACGGGCCAGGCCTTCGGGAGGCGGGGCGTCCAGGGAGGTGTCCGGTGCCAGGGCCATCAGGGACGAGCCGCTTCCGTACGTCGCCTTCACCACGCCGGGCAGGCCCGCGCCGTGCGCGAACAGCGCGGCGTGCGAGTCGGCGATCACCGCGGCGAGCGGTACGCCCCGTCGTATCCCCGGCAGTCCCCCGGCCTCCCCGAACAGCCCGTCGTCACCGTGCGGACCGCTGGAGCCCACGGGTTCGGCGAGGGCGGCCCGCGGGACGCCGAACAGGTCGAGCAGGAAAGGGCTGTAGCAGCCGGTGGACACATCGAGGAGTTGCGTACGGGAGGCGTTGCCGATCTCCGTCAGGTGGCGCCCGGTGATGCGCTGCACCAGCCAGGCGTCGACCGTGCCGACGCGCAGGCGTCCCGCCCTGCTGTCGACCCGGCGCGGGTCGATCTCGTCGAGCAGCGCGGCGGCCTTCGTGGCGGAGAACATCGGGTCGACGGGCAGTCCGGTGCGGGCAGTGATCTCCTTGTCCGCGCCGTCGGCGGCGAGTTGGGCACAGAGCGCCGCGCCTCGGCGGTCCTGCCAGCTCACAAGGGGGGTGAGTGGTTTGCCGCTGTGGGCGTTCCAGGCGAGGACGGACTCGCGCTGGGTGCTCAGGGCCACGGCCGCCACCTCGCCGCCGCCCCGGTCGGCGAGCAGCGCGAGGGCCTCGTCCGCCGCGCCCACCACACTCCCCCAGATCTCCTCGGGGTCCTGCTCGACCCGGCCCGGGCCGGGATAGAGGGTCGCCACCGGGCGTGCCGCGCCGCCGAGGACGGTGCCTTCGGCGTCCACGAGCAGTGCCTTGGTGCTGGATGTGCCTTGGTCGAGGGCGAGGATGACGGGGGTTTTCGTCGCGAGCCCTTTGCTGTCGAGTGGCTTCACCTCGTACGCCCCAAGATCTCCAGTGCGGCACGCTCCACCGCATCAGCGGTCAGCCCGAAGTGCTCGAAGAGGAACTGCGTACTGCCGGTGGGCGCGAACACTCCCGGCACACCCAACAGCCGCATGGGAACGGGGGTGTTCGTGACCACGGCCTCCGCGACCGCACCGCCGAGCCCTCCGCGTACGGTGTGCTCCTCGACGGTGACGATGCCGTGCGTCTGCGCGGCGGCGTCGCGTACGGCCTGTTCGTCGAGCGGGCTGATGGTGGACATGTTCAGCACGCGTGCCCGGATGCCGCGTGCCGCTAGAGCGTCGGCGGCTTGCAGGGTGAGGGCGACGGTGGTGCCGGTGCCGATCAGCGTGATGTCCTCGCCGGTACGGAGCGTGGCCGCGCGGCCGGGGTTGAAGGGCACCTGCGGGTCCAGTACGGGTACGGGGGTGCGGCCGATGCGCAGGAACACCGGCCCTTGGTGCGCGTGGGCCCAGCGCACGGCTTCGGCGGTCTCGGCGGGGTCGGCCGGCACCACGACGGTCACCTCGGCCAGGGCGCGCAGCCAGGCCAGGTCCTCGATGCTGTGGTGAGTGGGTCCGAGCGGGCCGTACGCGAGACCCGGACTCATGCCGCAGAGCTTGACGTTGGCGCGTGAGTAGGCGACGTCCGCCTTGATCTGCTCCAGGGCGCGGCCGGTGAGGAAGGGGGCGGCGGCGCACACGAACGGGATCCGGCCGCCGCCGGCCAGACCGGCGCCGACACCGACCATGGCCTGCTCGGCGATGCCGACGTTGACGAGCCGGTCGGGGTGGCGGACCGCGAACTCGCCGAGGTTGCTGGAGCCCACGGAGTCGTTGCAGACGGCCACGACACGGTCGTCCTGCTCGGCGAGTTCGAGGAGCGTGGCCGCGAACGCCTTGCGGCAGTCGTGCAGTTCGCGGGTGGTCGGCACGGCGGGGGCGGCGGTCACGGCATCAGCTCCTTGGCGGCGCGCGCGGCTTCGTCAGGGGTGGGCACCTTGTGGTGCCACTCGACCCGGTCGGCCATGAAGGACACCCCGTGCCCCTTCTGTGTGCGGGCAATCAGGCAGCGGGGTCGGCCGGATGGCGCCGGTGCGCTCAGGGATTGGTACAGCGCTTCGTGGTCGTGGCCGTCGACGGTCGAGGTGGCGAAGCCGAACGCCTCCCACTTGGCGGTCAGCGGTTCGAGCGCGGAGGTGTCCTCTGTACGGGCGCCCTGCTGCAGACCGTTGCGGTCGACGATCACCGTGAGATTGTCAAGGCCGTGCTGGGCGGCGGCGAGGGCCGCCTCCCAGTTGCTGCCCTCCTGCAGTTCACCGTCGCCGGTGAGGACGAAGACCCGGCGGGGAGATCCGTCCAGTCGGGCGGCGAGCGCGGCGCCGACGCCGAGCGCCAGGCCGTGTCCGAGTGCTCCGGTGCTGGCCTCCACCCCGGGAACCTTGCGACTGTCGGGGTGACCGCCGAGCGGTGAGAGCGGATCCATGTAGGTGTCGAGTGCGGCGTCGTCGAAGAACCCGGCGTACGACAGCGTGGCGTAGAGCGCTCCGGAGCTGTGGCCCTTGCTCTGGATGAAGCGGTCGCGTTCGGGGGCGCCCGGCCGCTCGGGGTCGCAGTCGAGTACGAGCAGGTGGAGGACGGTGAGGATGTCGGCGGCCGAGAAGTCGCCGCCCACGTGTCCCATGCCGGCGTGCCGGATCATGTCCAAGTTGCGGCGGCGGATCGCGGCGGCCGCGGTGGCCAGACGCGCGGCTCGCTCCGCCGCAGGGGCCTCGGTCAACGAGCGACGCAGAGTGCGCAGCCTCAGGGTGCTGTGCGGCACCGGCTTCAACATTGCCATCTGAATATCCATTCAGTAGTGAATGTTGATTCGCCATAAGCTAGCCTTCGCTCAGAATCACCGTCAAGAAGCTCAACTCCCTTGCCTGACAAGGGATTTCTGCATCGCGAGCAGCACGGATTTCCGCATCGGAGGCAGGGATGGCAGCCGGCGAAGAGATACGTCTGATGACGCGTGTGGCGCGGATGTATCACACCGAAGGTGTGCGCCAGCCGCAGATCGCACAGCGTCTCGGACTGTCCCAGGCCCGGGTGTCCCGGTTGCTGCGCAAGGCGGAGCAGCAGGGCATCGTCCGGATCACGGTGTCCGCCCCGGCCGGTACCCACCCTGAGCTCGAGGGCGCGCTGCAGGAGCGTTACGGCCTGCGGCTGGCGCTGGTCGCGGATGTCGCCGAGGACGCGGAGCACCTGATCCTGCCGGAGCTCGGCGCGGCCGCCGCGTACTACCTGGAGGCGACGCTCCGTACCGGCGATGTCATCGGTATCTCGTCGTGGAGCGCTTCGCTGCTCGCGGTCGTGGATCATCTGCAGCCCGTGCCGGGTCTGAGTGATGTGCGCGTGCTCCAAGTCCTCGGCGGGGTGGGCGATCCGGCCGCCGCCGAGCACGCCACCCGCCTCACCGACCGTATGGCGAGGGTGCTGCACGGCAAGCCGGTGCATCTGCCGTCGCCGGGTGTGGCCGGGTCGGCGGCCAGTGCGAAGGTGCTGCGCGAGGACCCGTTCGTCGCCGCCGGGATCGCCCTGTTCCCGGACATCACGGTCGCGCTTGTCGGCGTCGGCTCGCTCGAACCGTCGCGGACGCTCGCCCGCAGCGGCAATGTCTTCTCGCCCGCTGAGCTCGACCGGCTGCGGGCCGCCGGTGCGGTCGGCGACGTGTGTCTCAACTTCTACGACGCCGACGGTGCGCCCGTCGATGTCGGCACCGCCGAGCGGGTCATCGGCATCGGCCGTGATCTGCTGCCCGCGATCCCCCGCTGTGTGGCCGTCGCCGGCGGGCGGCGCAAGACCGAGGCCGTGCGCGGTGCGCTGCGCGGCGGTCTCGCCAATGTCCTGATCACCGACCGGTTCACCGCGGAGCGTCTGGTGAACGAGTGAGGAGTGGTCCCCGTGTCTGTCGGACTCCCCCGTGTCATGACCGTCACCGCCGAGCACCACCGCGAGCCCCTGGGCATCGGCGAGCCCCGCCCCCGGCTGTCCTGGACGGTCGAGACCGACCGGCCCGAGTGGCGTCAGGCCGCATACGAGATGGAACTGCGGGATGCGGAAGGGAGGTTGACGGGCACCGGCCGCGTCGAGAGCGGTGAGAGTGTGCTCGTGCCGTGGCCCGAGCGGGCCGCTCCGCTCGTCTCGCGGGAGCGCCGCGGGATACGGGTGCGGGTGTGGGGTGAGGACGGGTCCGTGTCCGAGTGGAGCTCCTCGCTCACCGTCGAGGCGGGTTTGCTGCGGCCCGCCGAGGACGTCACGGCCGCGATGATCGCGCCGGACATCCCGGACGCGACCCCCGCGAGCGAGCGGCCGGTGCTGCTGCGCGGCGAGTTCGAGCTCCCCTCCGCCCCCGTCTCGGCTCGTCTGTACGCCACCGCGCACGGCCTGTACACGCTGGAGCTCAACGGTGCTCAGGTCGGCGACCAGGTGCTCGCCCCGGGATGGACGAGCTACCACCACCGGCTGCGCTACGCGACGTACGACGTGACCGAACTGCTGCACAGCGGGCCCAACGCGGTCGGCGCGTGGCTCTCGGACGGCTGGTTCCGGGGCCGTATCGGATTCCAGGGCGGGGTGCGCGCGTACTACGGAGCCGAACTCGCCCTGCTTGCCCAGCTCGAAGTGCGGTGCGCGGACGGCAGCCTGATGGTCTTCGGCACCGGGCCCGACTGGCAAGCGGCACATGGCCCGTTGCTCGCTGCGGGCATCTACGACGGCGAGGAGTACGACGCACGGCTGGCTCGACCCGGCTTCTCCCGGGCCGGGTTCGACGCCTCGGACTGGCATCCCGTGCGGGCCGTCGCCCGTGACCGTGGCACGCTCGTCGCGCCTACCGGCCCGCCGATGCGCCGCACAGAGGAAATCGCACCCGTACGGGTCCTCACCTCGCCGAGCGGTCGGACGATCCTCGACTTCGGCCAGAACCTCGTCGGCCGCCTGCGTATCCGGCCGCCCCGTGGACCGGCCGACACCACGATCACGCTGCGCCACGCGGAGGTGCTCCAGGACGGCGAGTTGTGCACGCGCCCGCTGCGCGACGCCGCGGCCACCGACCGCTGCACCCTCGATGGCACCGGCGGGTCGTGGGAGCCGCGGTTCACCTTCCACGGTTTCCGGTACGCCGAGGTCACCGGCTGGCCCGGCACGCTCGCGCCCGGAGACGTCACTGCTCAGGTGCTGCACACGGACATGCGGCGCACCGGCTGGTTCGAGTGCTCCGATCCGCTCCTGAACCGGCTGCACGAGAACGTGGTGTGGTCGATGCGCGGCAACTTCCTCGACGTACCCACGGACTGCCCGCAGCGCGACGAACGCCTGGGCTGGACCGGCGACCTTCAGGTCTTCGCGCCCACCGCGTCCTTCCTCTACGACTGCTCCGGCATGCTCACCTCCTGGCTGGCTGATCTGTCGGCGGAGCAGTACGCGGACGGCACCGTGCCGTTCTTCGTGCCGACCCTGGAGGCGGAGGCGTGGAAGCCGGACTGGGCGCCGTCGTGGCCCGCGGCGGTGTGGGGGGATGTGGCGGTGCTCGCGCCGTGGACGTTGTACGAGCGGTTCGGTGACGCCGGTGTGCTGCGGGCCCAGTACCCGAGTGCCCGGGCCTGGGTGGAGCTCGTCGCCTCGCGCCTGGACGCCAAGGGGCTGTGGAGCGAGGGCCGGCAGCTCGGCGACTGGCTCGACCCGGCCGCGCCGCCCGAGGACCCCGGGCGTGCGCTGACCGATCCGCATCTTGTCGCCTCGGCGTATTTCGCCCAGTCCGCAAGGCGGATGGCGGATACGGCGCGGGTGATCGGCGAGGCCGCCGACGCACGCCGGTACGCGGACCTCGCGGCCGCCACCCGTACGGCCTTCACCGAGCGTTATCTGGCCTCCGGCGGGAGGCTGACCTGCGACACCCAGACCGCGTATGCGCTCGCGCTCACCTTCGGCCTGCTGCCGAGGGCCCGGGTCCGTGGCGCCGCAGCCCGTCTCGCGCATCTGGTGCGGAAGGCCGGGCACCGGATCGCCACCGGGTTCGCGGGCACGCCCGCGGTGTGCGACGCCCTGGCGGACGGCGGTGAGCTGGACACGGCGTACCGGCTGCTGATGCAGCGCGAGTGTCCCTCGTGGCTGTATCCGGTCACGCAGGGCGCGACCACGGTGTGGGAGCGCTGGGACAGTCTGCTGCCCGACGGTTCGGTCAATCCGGGCGAGATGACCTCGTTCAACCACTACGCCCTGGGCGCCGTCGCGGACTGGCTGCACCGCACGGTGGGCGGGCTCTCCCCTGCGGCGCCGGGCTACCGCCGGATCCGGATCGCACCCCGCCCGGGCGGCGGTCTCACGCAGGCCCGGGCCCGGCATCTGACGCCGTACGGTCTGGCGGAGAGCTCCTGGGAGATCGAGCGGGGCCGGCTGACCGTGACGGCGGTGGTGCCGCCGGGCACCACCGCGCTGATCGATCTGCCGGGCGGTGGCAGCCCGGCCCAAGTGGGCAGCGGTACGCATCGGTTCACGACGGACGCACCGGTCGGCTGAGACCGGTCTCAGAGCAGCCCCCTCGACGCGAGGTTGCGCATCAGGGCGCCGATGCCCGTCTGCCACGGCGGGGCGTCCTGGCTCGTGGTCACCTGGTTGACGAGTGCGCCAAGGCGCGGGCTGCTGATGGTCACGAGGTCCCCCCGGTGGTGGGTGAAGCCCACGCCGGGGGCGTCGCGGTCCTCGGTCGGTGCGAACAGCGTCCCGGTGAACAGCACGAAGCCGTCCGGGTGTTGGTGGTGCGGTCCGTGGGCCGCGGCCACCAGGTCGAGCACATCACGGCTGATCTCGCGCATCGAGCTGCTGCCGCGCAGCACGAAGCCGTCGGCGCCCTCCACGCGTAGGGCGATCTCCAGCTGCCGTACGTCGTCGAGGGTGAAGCCGTCGTCGAGGAGCCGGATGAACGGTCCGACCGCGCAGGAGGCGTTGTTGTCCTTCGCGCGCGGCAGCAGCAGTGCGCTGCGGCCTTCCACGTCGCGGAGGTTGACGTCGTTGCCGAGCGTCGCGCCGCGTACCGTGCCGCGGCTGTCGACGACGAGTACGGCCTCCGGCTCGGGGTTGTTCCACTGTGATTCGGCGAGCACGCCGATCGCGTCGCCGGTGCCGACGGCGGAGAGCACGGGCGCCTTGGTGAAGATCTCCGGATCGGGCCCGATGCCGACTTCCAGGTACTGCGACCACAGACCCTCGGCGACCAGGACCTCCTTGGCTTTAGCGGCCTGCGCCGAGCCGGGCACGATCCGGTCGATGGCGGCGCCGACCGTCTGCCGTATGTGTTCGCGTACGCGTCCGGCGCGGGCCGCGTCGCCCTCGGAGCGCTCTTCGATGACCCGCTCGAGAAGGCTGCGGGCGAACGTGACGCCCGCCGCCTTGATGACCTGGAGGTCGAGCGGTGCGAGCAGTCGGGGCGCGTCCGGGTCCCGGTGCGTCGTACCGTGCAGCAGTACGTCGAGGGGCCATGCGCGTCCGCCCGGCGCCGAGCGCACCACGGCGGCCGCGTCCTCGCGTTCGAGGAGGCACGAGACGGTGGGCGCGTGCTCGCTGAGGTCGACGAGGACGTCGCCGCGCACGGCGGCCACGCAGGGTCCGTTCCACTCGGGGTCGTACACCCGGGCGACGAGTGCGGCGGCCGGTGCGTCGGTGGGCAGTACCGAAGCGGGCGACAGGGCCGGGGCGGGTGCGGTCATGAGGATTCTCCTTGCGGCAGCGCGCGGAAGGTGAGCGCGAAGTCGGTCTCGGTGATGGCGAGTTGGTGCTCGGGCAGAGGACCCGGTCCGCAGGACGCACTGCCGAGGCCGTGCTGGGCGAGATCCAGGTGGACGTACAGGCGGTCGCGTTCCACCAGGTCGACGGTGTGCCGGGCGGCGTCCAGGTCCTCGCTGGTCCAGCGGCGGACGGTGAGACCGAAGTGAGGTGCGCCCGTCACGTGCAGCCCTTCGCCGGTGTGCGGGTCGGTGAGCTCGGCCCAGCGAACCTGGGCGCGGTGGCCGTTCTCCTGGGGATGGACGTACGGGGTCTGCAGCTCGGCCACGCGGGCGGTGAACAGACCTACGCGCGCGGCCTGTTCACTGTCGGGGTAGGCCTCGCCCGGGCCTTTCCCGAACCAGCGGACCTGGTCGTACGCAGGGGGAAGCTCCAGCCGGATGCCGAGCCGTGGCAGCCACAGTCCGTCCCACGGGCCTTCGGGGGTGACGTGCAGGGCGAGCCGCAGCTCATTCCCCGTGTCGGTCCAGGTCCACCGGGCGCGCAGGGCACGGGCCGTGCCGTCCGCGGCTGTCCTGGTCTCGATGACGGTGCGACCCTCGGCGTGCTGAACGGAGACCGTGCGGGTCCGCATGCGGTCGAGACCGGCCCGACGCCAGTCCTTGGCCACCGAGTTGGGTCCCATGCCGCGGTCGTTGTCGGTGGGTGCGCGCCAGAGGTCCAGGCGGATGCCGTCGAGCAGGAGTGGGCCGAGGGCGGTAGGCATGCCGGTGCGGGGGTGGAAGATCGTCCGGGCACTCAACGCCCTTACGGATTCGGGGGGTTGAGGAGCCCGGCCGACCGGGAACTGTGCCCAGGCCACCTCATGCCCCGAGTCCGCCCATGCCCGGTCCTCGGCGAGCCTCGCCCGAACGGTCAGCCACAGCTCACCCACCGGGTCGGCCGGCACGGGAAGCGCGCCGAGAGTGGCATCGGCTGACGTCCTGGCCGGGACGTGCGGCACCTTCAGTTCGCCGTCCGCGACCGGCACTCCCTCGTCCTCCAGGGTCCAGGTGAACCGCAGATGTGACAGGTCGGCGAAGGCCTGCCGGTTGGTGATGCGCAGCCGGCCCTCGCCAGGATCGCCGTCGATCGCCACGGTCGCGTACACCTGCTTGAGTTCGGTGAGTCCCGGCGACGGCGTGCGGTCAGGGAACACCAGGCCGTCCACGCAGAAGGTCCCGCCATTGGGGCTGTCGCCGAAGTCGCCTCCGTACGCGAAGTACTCGCGGCCGTCCTCGGTGCGGCGGCGCAGACCGTGATCGATCCACTCCCAGACGAAGCCGCCCTGGCAGCGCGGGTGGCGCTCGAAGACCTCCTGGTACGCGGCGAGCGAGCCGGGGCCGTTGCCCATGGCGTGGGCGTACTCGCAGAGCAGGAAGGGCAGGGCGCGCCGCCGCTCCTCCAGGGCGGGGTCGTCGGCGGTCTCGGGCGGGGTGTCCTCGATGCGTTGCCCGATGCGGTCGACCTCGGGGACGGGGGCGTACATCAGGCTGTAGAAGTCGGAGTGCCGGTAGGTGCGGTCGCGTTCGTAGTGCACAGGGCGGGCGGGGTCACGGGTGCGGACGTAGTCGGCGAGGGCGGTGAGGCCGCGGCCGTGGTCGCTCTCGTTGCCGAGAGACCAGATGATCACGCTCGGGTGGTTCTTGTCCCGCTCGACCATGCGGCGCATACGGTCGAGCAGCATCGGCTGCCAGTCCGGGTCGTCGAGAGGGTTGCCGCGCCAGTCGGCGTGGATGAAGCCATGGGTCTCGATGTCGCACTCGTCCATCACCCACAGGCCGAGTTCGTCGCACAGGTCGAGGAAGGCCGGGTGGGGCGGGTAGTGGGCGGTGCGTACGGCGTTGATGTTGTGCTGCTTCATCAGGAGCAGGTCCGCGCGCATGGTTGCGAGGTCGAGGGCGCGTCCGTGGTCGGGGTGGTGCTCGTGGCGGTTCACCCCGCGCAGGAGCAGGGGTACGCCGTTGACGGTGAGCAGTCCGTCGACCAGGGCGACGGTACGGAAGCCGATGCGCAGGTCGATGCGTTCGCCGGCGGTGGTCAGCTGGGCGTCGTAGAGACGTGGTGTCTCGGCCGTCCACGGGTCGACCGGTCCGACGGCGAGGTCCTGGCCGGTGGGCGCGTCCACGCCCAGTTCGGGAACCGTGAGGTGGGCGGGGGCGTCGGTGTCGACGCGCAGGGTGCCGTGGCCGGTGGTGTGGTCGTAGGACGCGTGCACGAACAGGTCGTCGACGGCTTGTGCGGGGCGTTCGACGAGGGTCACTTCGCGGAAGATGCCGGGCAGCCACCACATGTCCTGGTCCTCCAGATAGCTGCCGGATGACCAGCGGTGCACGCGTACGGCAAGGACGTTGGTGCCCTCGCGCAGGGCGTGATCCACGTCGAACTCGGTGGGCAGGCGACTGCCCTTGGAGGTGCCGAGCTCCTGTCCGTTGAGCCAGACGCGGAAGCAGGAGTCGACGCCCTCGAAGCGAAGGACGGTGCCAGGGCGGTGCCAGCCGACGGGCAGGTCGAAGTCGAGGCGGTGGTCGCCGGTGGGGTTCTCGGCCGGGACATGCGGAGGGTCGATCGGGAAGGGGTACGCGGTGTTGGTGTAGCGCGGTATGCCATGGCCTTGCAGAACCCAGTGCGAAGGCACCGGCAGCGTTGTGAAGTCGGCGCCTGGCGGCTCGGCGCCGAGGAAATCCAGGGGCGCGCTGTCGGGTCCCGGTGAGAGCCGGAAACGCCAAGTGCCGCTGAGGTCCAGTCGGTTGACGTCCGAGGTGAAGGCCGCTCTGGGTGCACGGCGGCCTGTGCCGGGGGCGAGGTCTTCGTAGTACGGCAGCATCAGCCGGTCTCCCTCGGGTGGTGGTGGAGGCGGGGTTGACGAGCGGTGGCACGGGCGGGCTCTCTGGTGGCATGCCACCTTTGAGGGAGTTCCCCGCCGATCGTGTCCGTCTGCTGTCCGGTCTCGGCCGGATCGACTACACCGAGCTGCCCAACCCCTTCCAGCGCCGGCTCGGCCTGGTGCGCGGCTATCTGATGAGCCTCGACTCCGGGCAGCTGCTGAGGAGTTACGTGTACGAGGCGGGTGTCTTCGCGCCTGGTGCGCCGCCCGACTCCGGGGCCCGGCACGGCGGTTGGGAGGCGCTCGACTCGCAGCTTCGCGGTCATTTCCTGGGCCACTGGCTGTCCGCCGCGGCCCGGCTCGTTGCCCAGACCGGGGATGCGGAGCTGCGGGCGAAGGCCGAGGGGATCGTGGAGCGGCTGGCCGGTCTGCAGCGCGAGAACGGCGGCGAGTGGGTGTTCTCGATCCCGGAGAAGTATCTGCACCGCATCGCCGCCGGGAAGCCGGTGTGGGCTCCGCACTACACCGTGCACAAGACGCTGATGGGGTTGCTCGACGCGTATCGCCATCTCGGCAGCGCGACGGCCCTGGAGACCGTGGCGAACGCGGCGCACTGGTTCCACCGCTGGACGGGACGCTTCACGCGCACCGAATTCGACGACATCCTCGACCACGAGACGGGCGGCATGCTCGAGGTGTGGGCCGACCTGTACGGCATCACGGGCGAGGCGGCCCACCTGGAGCTGCTGCACCGCTACGACCGGCCGCGTCTCTTCGACGCGCTGCTCGCCGGGGACGATCCGCTCACCAACCGGCACGCCAACACCACGGTGCCCGAGGCGCTCGGCGCGGCCCGGGCTTATGAGGTGACCGGGGAGAAGCGGTGGCGCGAAGTGGCCGCGGCGTACTGGCGGTGCGCGGTGACCGACCGCGGGCAATTCGCCACGGGCGGGCAGACAAGCAACGAGGTGTGGACTCCACCGCATGCGTTCGCGGCAAGGCTCGGCCTCCACACGCAGGAGCACTGCGTCGTGCACAACATGATGCGCCTGGCCCATGTACTGCTGCGCTGGACCGGCGAGGCGCAGTACGCCGACTACATGGAACTCAACCTGTACAACGGCCTGTTGGCGCAGCAACACCCGCGCACCGGGATGCCCGCCTACTATCTGCCACTGCGGCCCGGCGCGCACAAGAAGTGGGGCACACCCACGAAGAGCTTCTGGTGCTGCCACGGCACGATGGTCCAGGCGCACACCCTGCACAACGCCCACGTCTACTACGCGGCTGACGACGGGGTGGCGGTGTGCCAGTACATTCCGTCGACGCTGCGGTGGGACGTCAGCGACATGGATGACCTGGAGCTCACGCAGCGGCCCGACCCGGAGGTGGGCACGCATATCGCCGCGCACGGGGAGCGGGGTGCGGTCGAGCGGCCGGGGCGCTCGGTCGTCGAGCTGACGGTGCGGGCGCGGCGTCCGGTCCGGTTCACGCTTGGTCTGCGCATACCGGAGTGGGTCGCGGGCCCGGTGAGTCTGACGGTCAACGGGCAGGCGCAGTCCGCCACTTCGGCCGACGGGTTCGTGCGCCTGGACCGGGAGTGGCACGAGGATCGCGTACGCCTCGAACTGCCTCGGGGCCTGCGCGCCGTACCGCTGCCGGACCGCCCGGAGGCCGTGGCGTTCCGCGACGGCCCGGTGGTGCTCGCCGGACTGTGCGACGAGGAGCGGCAGTTGACCGGGGACGTCGAGCGGCCCGAGACGCTCCTTTACGCGGACGAGGAGCGCGATCCGTTCGCCTGGCGCGGATCGTGGCGGGCGCGCGGTCAAGGCAGCGGGCTGCGTTTTGTGCCGTTGCACGAGGTGGAGGACGAGGCGTACGCCGTGTACTTCCCGGTCACGCCTCACCCGTGAGCGGTCACAGCCGGGCCGTGAGCCCTTCCTCCCCGGACGTGAGCTGTTACGCCTCGGCCTTGAGCTGTTACGCCCCGGCCGTGAACCTCCAGGTGCCGGGCCCGGCTTCGTACCGGGCCCGGTCCCCTGCGACACCGAGCGCACGGGCGCCCTCCGGTGCGGGCCCGGGCTTCCAGCCCTCCTCCAGCGGCAGCTCGACAAGGGCCGGCGCGCCGGGCGGCACGGTGACGTCGAGGACGAAGCCGCCGTCCGTTCGCCGCCAGGTGCTGCGGACCCGGCCGCGCGGGGTGTCGTACCAGGCGTCGGCATGGGTGAGGTCTCCTACTGGGACGGGACGTACGACGATGCGCGCGAAGGCGACCGAGTCATCGGCCTGGCCGATGCCGGCGAGGCGGGCGTAGAACCACTCCTCGACGGCGCCGAGCATGAAGTGGTTCTGGGACGAGCCGCGCGTCGGCCCGTCCCAGCGCTCGGTGAGCGCGGTCGCGCCATGGGCGATCTGATAGCCGTAACTCGGGCTGTCGGTGCGGCTCACGAGGTCGTGGACCACGTCGTCACGGCCGTACGCGGACAGCGCACGCAGCAGGGACGGCAGCGCGATCTCGCCGACGGTCACGTGGTTCCCCGCGTCGCGTACGCCTGAAATGAGCTGTTCGAGGACGGCGGCGCACTCTTCGGGCGGCACCAAGCCGGCCTCCAGGGCCAGGGCGTTGGCGGCCTGGCTGCCCGTCGCGTAGGTGTGCCGGTCCCGGTCGAGGAAGGCGTCGTTGAACGCGTGCTTGATGCGCTCGGCAAGCCGCGCATGGCGCTCGGCGTCCGCGTCCTCGCCGAGCAGCGCGGCGATCCGCGCCAGGGTGGCGGCGAGGCGGTGATAGGCGACGGTGGCGGTGACGGCCTTGGGCGTGGAGTCGTCGAAGGCCATCCAGTCGCCCAGACCGTGAGAAAGCAGATCGCCGTCGGCGCGCGTGGCCAGGTGGTCCAGGTAGCGGCACATGTGCGGGTAGTACGTGCTGAGCGTGGTGGTGTCGCCGTACGTGCGGTACAGCCACCACGGGACGAGGACGATCGCGCCGCCCCAGTTGGGGTCGTCGCGGAACTTGTCCTCGAAGACCTTGTACTCGGGCGCGATGTCCGGCACCAAGCCCGTTTCCGTCTGTGCGTCGGCCATGTCGCGTACGAGCTTGCGGGCGTACGCGGCGACGTCGTAGTTGTTCGCGACTGCCGGGAAGACCAAGTGGGCCTGTTCGAGCCAGCCGAGCTTCTCGCGGTGCGGGCAGTCGGTGAGCAGCGAGTACATGTTGGACTGCACGGCGCGGTCGGTGATGCGGTGGATCGCGTTGAAAAGCTCGTCGGAGCAACGGAAGCCGCCCGCAGGCGCGTTGGCCGTGCGCAGTACCTGGGCGCGCACCGTGTCCGCTGTCGGCGGGTGGGGCAGGCCTTCCACCTGTACGTAGCGGAATCCGTGGTAGACGGTCTGCGGATGCCACACCTGCGGGCCGTCGCCGCCCAGGGTGTAGGCGTCGTAGCAGGGGCGGCCGGTGAAGCGCTGGTTGACGGTGCCGTCCTCGTGCAGGAGCTCGGCGGGGCGCAGCACGACGGTGGTACCGGGGTCGCCGGTGACACGCAGTTCGGGGCGGCCGGCGATGTTGACACCGAAGTCGACGACGTGGACGCCGGGTTGGGGCTCCGTGACGGACACGGCCGTGAGTTCCTCGACGACCTCGACCGGCGGATGCGTACGGGCGCTGAGGGTGGCGGCGGGAGCGGGAGCGAGGACGGCCGGGCGCCAGACATCGCTTCGTGCGCCGGAGTGGTCGCGCCCGGCGTCCGGGGTGTCCCAGCCGGGCAGGGCGGCGCGTGCGTCGTGGTCCTCGCCGCCGAACCAGTCGGAGAGCGTGATCGGCCCTGGCGCGGTACGCCAGGAGGCGTCGCTGGTGATGTGGCGTACGGTGCCGTCGCTGTGTTCGATCCGCAGCAGCGCGAGCAGTTTCGGCAGTCCGTAGCTGACGCGCAGCTTCTGGTAGCGGCCCTGGACGCGGGGTATGTGGGCCATGCCGCCGGCCAGGACGAAACCTGCCGTGTTGGCGCCGGGCCGCAGCAGGCCGGTGATGTCGTACGTGGCGTACAGAAGCCGTTCGTCGAAAGCGGTGCATCCGGGTTCGAGCTCGGCCCGGCTGGTCGGGACACCGTTGACGCCGGCGACATACAGGCCCAGGGCGCAGGCGTGGAGCCGGGCGCTGCGCACCGGCCCGTCGAGGCTGAAGTCGACGGCGAGGAGCGGGAGTCGACGCTCGGGGTCGTGCTCCTCGGTGGCGGGCGGAGCCCAGTCGGGGGCGGTGATCCACTGTGCGCCCGCCCAGTCTGCGCGGCCGAGCAGGCCCGTCTCCCAGATCGCCGTCTCACTCCACGCGGAGGGCTCGCTGCCGCCCTCCTCCCAGGTGCGCACCCGCCAGTGGGCGCGCTGTGACGGTCCGAGCGCCTTGCCCGCGTAGGTCACACAGGTGTGGCGCGCACCCGGGGTGCGGCCGCTGTCCCACAGGTCGGGGGCGTCGGCGGCGAGGGCATCGGGCGTGGAGGCGACCTGGATCTGGTAGTCGCTCTGGGGTCTGGAGGCAGGCCGCCAGGACAGGCCCGGGCGTTCGGTGTCGATGCCGAGCGGGTCGTGCAGGTATCCGGTGCGCAGGGCCGTGGGCGCGGGTGCACCTCCCGAGGGGGCGGCGGCGCCGGTCTCGCGGACTGTCATCTCGCGTCTCCTGTCTGCCCGTTGCCGAATCGGACGCTGCCTGCTTCCTGCCCGCTCGCATGGGGTGGCATACCACCTGACCGGCCACGGAGCAGCGATCAAGCAGAAGCTACGACCCGCACCTCGCACCGTCAACACCAGCGCCTGAACAGGGAGTTGATGGCCGCCCACCCGCGCACGTCCCCTTGACCACGGCCTTGAGCCCTCATACCGTCGACGGAAATCTTCTTCGTCCGGACCTCAGAGACGGTGTGACGGACCATGAGTGGCATACCGGCAACACTCCTCCTGGAGGAACGCGCCGAGCGGGCGATGAACGCGGTCGTCGGCCTCGCGGACCCCGACCTCGGCCACATCCCCTTCTTCAGCGCCGACCTGCTCTCCGAGCCCGCGACGCTCAGCCATGGCGACTACGACTACGGCTCGAGCCACGGCCGGCTCACCGACGCCTGTGTCCTGGCCCGGCAGATGACCGGTGGGTCGTGGTGGCGTCAGACCGAGGACCGCTACAAGGCGACCCTGCTCGATCTGCTCGGCGAGGACGGGCTGACGTACCGCCGCGCCCATCCGCGCGGCCACTGGCTTCCGCACGCGAACCTCATCGATCAGCGCGCGACGCTGCTCGCGCTCACGACCTGGTATCTCGACGACGGCGACGAGCGGCCGCGGCAGGCCGCCGACCGGCTGGTCGCCGCGCTGAAGCGGATCGCCGTCAAGGAACGCGACTCCTGGTACTTCCCCGCGTCCGAGTACACGCCGGACGGCTGGCCGTCGGCCAACGCGGTGCATCTGCGTCTGGCGCCCGACCCGGCCACGTTCTGCGGGCGACTGATCATGCCGTTGCTCCGGCACCACCAGGCCACCGGCAACGAGGTCGCGCTCGAACTGTGCGGCTGGTTCGCCCGGTTGATCACGGCGAAGAGCGGGGTGTTCCGCCCCGACGGCTCCTTCAACGACGCCCTGGCCTACCGCAGCGGTCACTTCCACACCCGTCTCGGCACCCTCGATGGCCTCGCCCGCTATGCGGCCTTCACCGGGGACCACGCCCTGACCCAGTTCGTCCGGGCCCCCTTCGAGTGGGCCCTCGGCCAGGCCACCGCGTTCGGCTGGACGCCCGGCGACCTGGCGGGCCAGCGCTTCGAGCACGAGACCTGCTCGCTCGTCGACCTGATCGGTGTCGGCACGGCGCTCGCCCAGTCCGGACACACGGCCTACTGGGGCGTCGTCGAACGCTTCCTGCGCAATCACCTCACCGCCTCCCAGCTGGACGACACCGACTGGGTGCGCTCGGCGCCCGACCGCTCCCTCGACATCCCCGGCTGGCAGACGCACCACCGGGTCGGTGAACGCGTCAAGGGAGCGTTCGCCGGCTACGGGGCGCCCAACGACTACGTCTGCGACGCGGTGCTCGGCCGCGGCCACACCAGCGATGTGCAGGCCTGCTGTGTCGGCTCGGGGGTGCGGGGCCTGTACACCGGCTGGAACGCGACCGTCACCGGCGACGAACAGCTCGTCCGCGTCAATCTGCTCCTGAGCAGGGGCCATCGCCTCGTCGATGTGCTCAGCCATCTCCCGTACGAGGGGCGCGTCGACCTCGATGTCCATCGCGACTGCCGTGAACTGCGTGTGCGTGTGCCCGAGTGGGCGGGTTACGCCCATGTCCGCCTGACCCGGCACCCGGTGTCCGGCCCGGCGACGACGGCCGCGGGCCATGAGCCCGGTGCGTGGGCGCCGGACGGCTGTCTGCGGGTGGAGCGCCCACGGGCCGGTGAGCGGATCACTGTCACGTTCCCCACGGTCGAATCAACGACGACCGAGACGGCGGCGGGTCAGGAGTACCGCACGAGGTGGCGCGGCGACGACGTCGTCGGCATCGAACCGCAGGGCCGCTCCCGGCCCCTCTACAGTCCGCGCACCCTGGAGCCCAAGGCACCGGAGCGCACCTACACCCTTCACGTACCGGAAAGGGAGTGGTCCTGGTGAACCGTGCGGGAAGACCGCCCGGCAGAAGGACGTTCGTGCTCGGCTCGGCCGCGCTCCTGACGGCCGTCGCGACCGGCACCGCCGCGGCGCGGCAGCACACCGTCGACGCTCGGGCGGCGGAGATCCTCGCGCGGGTGCGGCCGCCGCGCTTCCCGCGCCGCACCGTCCGTATCACCGACTTCGGCGCCGTCGGCGACGGCACGACCGACTGCACCGACGCCATCCGGGACGCGATCGCTGCCTGTCATACGGCGGGCGGTGGCCGGGTCGTGGTGCCCGCCGGCACGTACCTCACCGGGGCGGTGCATCTGAAGGACCGCATCGACCTGCATCTGCAGGAGGGCGCCACGTTGCGGTTCAGCCGGGATCCGGCCGCGTATCTCCCGGCGGTGTACACCCGCTACGAGGGCATCGAGTGCTACAACTACTCGCCGTTCGTGTACGCCCGCGGCTGCCGCTCCATCGCGCTCACGGGCAGCGGCACGATCGACGGTCAGGCGGACGCCACCCACTGGTGGGACTGGACCAAGGGCGTCGACGGCGGCACGTCCCCGGAGCGCGTCGAGAAGGACGCGCTGCGTGCCTGGGCCGAGCAGGGTGTGCCGGTGGAGCAGCGGATGTTCGGCGAGGGCCACCATCTGCGCCCGAATCTCATCCAGTTCTACGCATGCAGTGATGTGCTCATCGAGGGGATCACCGTCAAGGACTCCCCCATGTGGAACATCCACCCGGTGCTCTGCCGCAACGTCACCGTGCGCGGTGTCACCGTGGACAGCCCGCATGGCCCCAACAACGACGGCTGCAATCCGGAGTCCTGTGCGTATGTGCACATCAAGGACTGCTCGTTCGACACCGGCGACGACTGCATCGCCTTCAAGGCCGGACGGGACGCGGACGGCCGGCGGGTGAACGCCCCCTGCCATCACGCCCTGATCGAGGACTGCCGGATGCGCGACGGGCACGGCGGCATCACCATCGGCAGCGAGATGACGGGCGGGGTGAGCGACATCGTCGCCCGCGACTGCCACATGGACAGCCCGCAGCTGGACCGTGCGCTGCGCATCAAGTCCAATCCGATGCGCGGCGGTTACATCAGGGATGTCTTCTTCGAGGGCATCACGGTCGGTGCCGTCGGGGACGCCGTGATCGAAATGGCGCTCAACTACGAGAACATCGACACCGGCCCCTACTACCCGGACGTGCGCGACATCTCCGTAAACGGCCTGACCGCCGCTTCGGGGCCGCTCGCCTGGAATCTGCTCGGCAACCCGGCCAACCCGATCCGCGCCGTCACCTTCCGCAACTGCGCCTTCGACGGCATCACGGACGGCTACACGTCCACCCATGTGGAAGGCCTGATGCTGCGCGGGGTCACGGTCAACGGCCAGGAGGTGCGGGCGTGAGCACCACCTACGGTGTGCCGGACGCACGGGCCCGGGCGCGCGCACAGGCCGACGCCATCGCCGCGCGCGTGATGCCGCCGCGTTTCCCCGCCCGGGACTTCCCCGTCACGCGCTACGGCGCGGTCGGCGACGGTGCCACGGACTGCACGGCCGCGTTCCGCGACGCCGTCGACGCCTGCCACAAGGCGGGCGGCGGACGGGTCTCGGTGCCCGCGGGCACCTACGCCACCGGACCGATCCGGCTGCGCAGCAACGTGGAACTGCATGTGGCGGCCGGTGCCAGGCTCGCGTTCAGCCGTGACCCTTCCGCATATCTGCCGCCGGTCCTCACCCGCTTCCAGGGCGTCGAGTGCTACGGCTACTCCCCGCTCGTCTATGCCTGCGACGAGGAGAACATCGCCGTCACGGGCGCGGGCGTGCTCGACGGACAGGCCGACGACGAGCACTGGTGGACCTGGTCGGGCCAGCGCGAGTTCGGCTGGCGGCCCGGTATGCCGCAGCAGGAGGACGACTGGCCGCGGCTGTGGGAGCAGGCGGAGCGGGGCGAGGCGGTGGAGCGGCGGGTGTACGCCGAGGGCGCGCACTTCCGGCCCAACTTCCTTGAGACGTACCGCTGTCGCAATGTGCTGATCGAAGGCGTGACGTTCGTACGCTCCCCGATGTGGGTGATGCACCCGGTGCTCAGCACCAACGTCACCGTGCAGAACGTCACCGTCGACTCCATCGGCCCGAACAACGACGGCTGCGATCCGGAGTCCTGCCGGGACGTGGTCATCCGCGGCTGCACCTTCACCGCGGGCGACGACTGCATCGCCATCAAGTCCGGCCGCGAGGCCGACGGGCGCCGGGTGAACGTGCCGAGCGAGAACATTCTCATCGAGGACTGCGAGATGCGGCACCGCTACGGTGCGATCACCTTGGGCAGCGACATGACGGGCGGCATCCGCAATGTGTTCGCGCGCCGCTGCCGTATCGGCGGTCCCGGCCTGTACTTCGGCCTGTACATCAAGACCAATTCGGTACGCGGCGGCTACGCGCAGAACATCCAGCTGGACGACATCACGGTCACGCATCTCACCAAGGAGTTCCTCACCTGCGACTTCGACCGGGGTGAGGGCGACACCGGGCGGTATCCGCCGCGTGTGGCGGACATCGGCGTACGGAACGTCACGGTCGATGTGGCCCGCCGGGCGGTGCTCGCCCGGGGTTACGCACATGCCCCGATCCGTGAACTGCGCCTGGTCGACTGCACGTTCGGTGACATGGCGGACGCCGACATCGTGCGCCACGTCGAGGGCCTGGCCGAGGACGGGGTCACCTACCGGAACGGACGGCGGCCCCGATGACCACCGAGCCTGATCCGATGCCGGGCCGGCCCGGACGCCACGACTACTGCCCCTGGGAATACTTCGGTTCCGCCACCGCCGAGGAGCGCGCGACACAGAGCGCATGGCAGAAGCAACTGTCGCTGCTGTGCGGCGAGTTGGACCTGCAGGGTGACGTGTACGTCTCCCCTTCAGCGGGCGTCCACGCCGATCGTCTCCACCTCGGCAACCGCTCGTACATCGCCGCGCACGCCTACGTCACGGACGAGCTGACCGCGGGCCGCGACTGCACCGTCAACCCGTACGCCGTCGTCCGCGGCCGGGTCCGCATGGGGAACGCCGTCCGCTTGGGTGCGCACAGCTCGCTGCTGGGCTTCAATCACTCGATGGCGCCCGACCTGCCCGTGCACAAACAGCCGTTGACGAGTGCCGGGATCGAGATCGGCGACGATGTGTGGATCGGTTCGCATGTCGTCGTCTGCGACGGCGTCACCATCGGGGACCACTGCGTGATCGGCGCCGGCGCCGTGGTGACGAAGGATCTGCCGCCCTGGTCGGTCGCGGCGGGCAATCCGGCCCGGCGGCTGCGCGACCGGCGTGACACTCCGACGGCGTCGGCGCCCGCGCGCGGCGGCACGACGCTCGAGGCCCGTCTGGAACGGTTCGGGGAGCGGGCCCGCGAGCAGGCGGCGGATGTCCTCGACCGCTGTCTGACCCAGGACGCCGACGGAGTGCCGCGGTACACGGACCGGCCGGGCAAGCCCATCACCGTACGAGCGCAATGCGACGCGGCCGAGATCGCGGCGCTGCTCCTGGACGCACCTCCGCCCGGTGTCGGCGAACCGGCGGCCGCACTGCGCGAGTTGCAGGATCCGCGGACAGGTCTTGTCCCCGAATTCGGGGCCGCACCCGCATCCCTGGACGACGATGCGGCGCTCTATCACATCCTGTGCGTCGGCTACGCTCTCCAGCTGCTCGGCACGGGCTTCGCGCACCCCGTCCACGCCGTCCACGAGCTCGGACCCGAGCAGCTCACGGCGCGCCTCGACGCGCTGCCGTGGCCGGAACAGGCCTGGCGCTGCGGGCACTGGGTGGACGGCGTGAGCACGGCGATGTGGATCAACAGTCAGCATTTCGGCCTGAGTTCGCCGACGGTCGACACGCTCTTCGGGTGGATGCTCACCCACGCGGACCCCGTGCACGGACTGTGGGGCGCCCCGCGAGCGAAGGACCGCTGGCTGCAGCCCGTCAACGGCTTCTACCGGCTGACCCGGGGCACGTTCGCCCAGTACGGTCTGCCGCTCCCCTACCCGGAGCGAACGGTCGACACCGTCCTCACCCACAGCACCGACCCGGCCTTCTTCGGCACGGACCGCGGCAACGCCTGCAACGTCCTCGACGTCATCCACCCCTTGTCGCTGTGCGCCCGCCAGACCACGCACCGCATCGAAGCGGGCCGCGACTGGGCGCGCCGACAGCTTGAGCGGGTGCTCGGCGTCGGCTGGCAGGACGGGGCGGGCTGCAGCTTCGCACTCACCCCGGGCACCGAACCGGGCCTGCAGGGAACGGAGATGTGGCTCGCGATCACCTGGCTGCTCGCCGAGCATCTGGGGCTGTCCGGGGCTCTCGACTACCGCCCCAAGGGCGTGCATTGTCCGGAGCCCGCAGCCTGAGCGCGGCGGACAACGGCTGCGCCGTGACCCAGGACGGGTTCCACGTGTTGCTCGCGCCGCGCTGCTGCCAGTGCGTGGGGAAGAAGCCCTCGGCCTGCTCGCCAGGAAGGTCGAAGCCCCAGTCGCCGGGCCGGGTGCAGATGCCCTGGCCCATGGCGTGCACGATCAGGTCGGCCAGCCGCACGTAGTCCTCGCGGCCGGTGTCCTGGCCGAAGCGGGAGAGTTCGTACGCGGGGAAGAAGACGTCGACGTGGTGGTTCTGGACGCTGACGCCGGGCCAGCCGACGGCCGAGAAGCCTCGCTCGGCGAAGGACGAGCCTTGCGGGTAGGGCGGGTTCCACTGGTAGACCCAGGTCAGCAGCCAGTCGGCGGCCGGTACCGCCCATTGCTCGTGCTCCGGCGCGCGGGTCTGGCGCCACAGCTCGTACGCGCACTGGAAGAAGGCCATCCCGCTCTCCTTGTCCTCGCAGTGCGCGTCGAGGGTTGCGAAGGCGAACGGGGTCGCGTAGTCGTCGGCGAACGCGGCCTGACTGCGCTCCAGGAGGCGTACGGCCTTCTCGCGCCGGCGGTCGGAGCCCGTGACCCGCTCGGCCTTCAACAGGGCCAGTACGCACGGGAGTCCGGCGGCCCCGGGGGCATCCGGCAGCGGTCGTCCGTCGTCGGTGGACCAGCCGAGCGGCACCAGCGTGTCCGTCTCGCTCACGGCGTCGAGGCCCTCCTCGAGGGCGCGCCGCCAGTGCTGGGGCACGTCAAGGCCGTGGTCGCGGCGCAGCACGATCAGGTCGGCGAGGTCGCCGAGGGCCTCGCCGTAGGCGCGCGAGGACACGAAGGGCCGGCCGTCGCGTTCGAACGAGGTCCAGCGGCCGTCGGTGAGGAGATAGGTGCTCGCCCGCAGACCGGGCGCGAGGCCGTCGGCTGAGCCTGCGGAGAGGTAGAAGTCGGCGGCGCGACGGCCGCGTTCGACGCGCCAGGGTTCGTCCCGGTCCAGGCCGAGGCGGGTGTCGCACCACGCCAGCTTGAGGCACTGGCCGGTCCAGCCGTAGAGGAACGCGGGCTCGTGTCCCGGACCCGGGCGGCCGGGATCCGGTGCGGTGAACTTCAGGTATCCGGCCACGCCGTCGTCCGTCTCGTACCAACGCCGGTCCAGCGCCTGCGTCTTGAGCTCGATGATCCGGTCAAGGGAGTGCGGGCGGGCGCCTCGGGGCTCGTACAGGCGCAAGCCTTCGTGCACCAGGTTCCGGAAGCCGTGGCCGGGGCTGGACGGGTGTCCCCAGTGCAGGGCGTGCCGCGTCGTGAGGGCGGCGCCCGGGGTGAGTTCGCGGTAGCCGTGCGGGTGGGGCGAGGTGGTCGTCTTGTGGGTGTACGCGACATCCGGCTCGCCGTTGAACATGACGGGGCCGCTGAGCGCGAGGAGCGAGGTCCGGTCGCCGCTGACGGCGCCGAGTGAACCGGCGCCCGGGGCAAGGGAGTAGAGGGTCACGAAGCGCGCCTGCGATCCCGCGCGCCATTCCGCGTGCGCGGCGGGGACGGGCAGGCGGTGGTCCTCCACGACAAGGCCCCTGTGCGGGCCGACTCCGAGGCGGGGGACGGTGCGGTCGGGGTCGGCGGACGGGTTGCCCCGGTAGAGGACCTGCGGCAGCGTCACGGACGTGGCGTCGGCGCCCGGGGTGGGCAGCGGGAGCGCGAGGCCCACGGTGAGGTCTGTCAGGAGGTGCTCGGAGAGGTTGCGCCAGGTGACCTCGACGACGAGCACGGATTGCGCGAAGGCGAGCTCCGCGCGCACTTCGAGCGGGCCGACCGTGCAGTGGACGGTGATCCGGCGCTCGGTCGACTCGACGGCGATATGGCGCGCACCGGGCGCGGCAAGGCTCCACGGCCTCGCCGTGCAGACGACGAACAGATCGTCCAAGTCGATCTCCGTGTACGGCCCGGACTCGCCCGCCGCAAACGCCTTCTCCCCCAGCCGCAGGCGCAGGCCGGAGTCGGTTTCGAGCACGTCGAGCACGAGGACGCCTTGCACCAGCCTGTGTGTGCGCACGGCGAGTTCACCCATCGAAGCCCTCCCGGAGTTCTCAACCACCCATCCGTGCACAGGTGTTGACGCCCGTGCCGTCGAGTTGAAGGATAGTGGCATACAGCTGGTATGCCACCTCTTCCATCGAAGGAGCCGTATCACGATGAGCGAGGATCCGACGCCCGACCGCACCAGCTCCCGTCTGAGCCGCAGACGTTTCATGGCCGCCGGTGCCGTGGCGGGGACGGTGGCCGCCACCGGCCTTCCATTCACGACCGGTGCGGCCTCCGCAACACCGGCCGCGAGCGCCCGGCATGCCAGTGGCACGCGAGGCGCCGCCTGCACTCAGGTCCCCAACCGCTACGACGAGCCGTTCGAAGTCTGTGACGACGAGCTGTTCGTCTTCCTCGTCAACTACAAGCCCTTCGAGGTCGCGGACTTCTTCGAGACCGTGATCGGCAGCCGTCTGCGGGCCGCGTTCCCCGACGTGAAGTTCAAGGTCGCCACCTGGGACCAGCCGGTGCGCTACGAGGACCTGGAGGCGGCCGGAGTCGTCCCGGACATCATCATCGACGATCCGCGGCGCCGTATCGACCGCGACCTGGAGCCGCGCGGCTGGCTCAGGGACCTCTCCGACGAGCTCCCCGCGAGCGGCATCGATCTGTCGGCCCTCGATCCGGCGTCGGTGGAGCTGATCAAGTCCCGTTCGGACGGCGGGATCTACGGAGTGCCGCTGTTCGTGGACGACTTCGTGCTGCTCTACAACAAGAAGGTGTTCGACCGCTTCCGGGTCGGCCACCCCACCAACGGCATGACGTACGACCGCGCGTACCAGCTCGCGAAGAAGCTCACGCGGGAGCAGGACCTGGTCGCGTACAAGGGCTATCTCCAGCACCCGGACAACTACCTGGACTTCAACCAGCTGGGCCTGTACCCGTTCCTGCCCACCGGCAGCGAAAGTCCGGCGCCAGGGGACGTGAAGGTGAACATCACCTCGGCTGGCTGGCAGCAGCTCGGTGCGAACATGGAGCGCTTCCTGCTCATCCCGCGCAACGTGTTCACCTCGGTCGACGACTTCTTCGGCACCGGGCATGTGGCGATGGCCGTGGACACGCTCTGGAAGTTCAACTCCTACGCCCTCAACGAGATCTACATCCACGACGAGGACTTCCCCGAGTACGAGGCGAAGGCGAAGAACGTCGACCTCGGTCTCGTGTCGGTGCCCGTCCTCGGCGGGGGCGACGACTCCACGTACCAGCCCAACACGGTGGCCGCCTTCCTCCCGCCGCAGTCGCAGAAGAAGGAGCAGGCGCTCGCGGTGGTCAAGTGGCTGGTCTCCGAGGAGGCGCAGACCGCGCTCTCCTCGTACGGCATCAAGCCCGCCCGGCAGTCGCAGGCCGTCGTGGACGCGTTCGGCTCCGCGTCGCCCGCGCTCGCCGGCATCGACACGTCCGGGGTGTTCTGGGGCTCGAACGCCGTGGTGAAGGGCTATGAGCAGACCGAGTACTGGGACATCCCGCTGTACATGGTCTTCCGTCAGCATGTGCTGCGTGACGGGCTCTCGGTGAAGTCCGCGCTCACGGTGACCGAACGGGACGACATCCCGAACTACATCAAGAACCAGGTTGCGGCCGGTTTCGACTGGTGAACTCCAGCCACCCGGGGCGGGTTTCGCGGCTCTCACGCCCCAGGGCCCGGCGGATCCGTAGGGCGAAGTACGGATCCGCCGGGCACTCCCCGTCATGTACGGGGAGTGGTGAAGAGCTCCACTTCGACGTCACGTACAGGGAGTGGTGAGCTCCACGTCGACACCACGGGCGCGCAGGGCGCTGACGTACGTTCGGTCCGCTGCCTCGTCCGTGAGCACCGTCCAGCCCGGCGACAGCGGCGTCCAGGCGTGGAAGGGGGCCGCCCCCAGCCGACGGGGTGGAGCCGGGTGACGCGCAGTGCGTCCAGGACACGTCGGGCCGTGTCTCCACCGGTCAGGACGAGGTGTGCGTCCGGGGGCAGTGCGCCAGACGACGGCCTCGGCGAGGGCGCGTACCAGGGACCGGGTGCCCTCGTACGCGCCCGGTCGGCGCCGCTTCCCGCGACTCTGTCGCCGAGAGCTCCACTCTCCGGCGGCGCCCGGGACGGAAGCCGGGGCTCTTGTCGCCATGCAGCCGTGTGATGCAGGGGAACGCCGTGCAGTCGTACGACTCCCCCGCTCACGGTCCGGCCTGCGACGGGCAGCGCGGGGGCGACGACGAGGCCGGCCGATCTGCGTATGAACTCAACGGTTTCTGCCGCAAGTTGACCTCGGAGCAAGGAGTCCGCCTTCTTGAACAAGCGCGCCTCCTCGGGGACGCTCCGCACAGCATCCGCCGTGACGCGCGCCGCTTCGGCGGCCGACCGCCACCGAGTGTCGAGGTCGACCACGAGAGTGTCGCCCGCGTCAGCGCTCAGCGGACCGGGGCCCAGCACGATGTTGTGGCATTCGGGCAGGGTTCCGGCGCACTCCGCGGCGCCGGACAGATCGTCGGCCAGCACGACCAGCGGGTGGCTTGCCCGTTCCACCGGTGAGTCGAGCGACATCAGAACGGCCTCCCCGTTGTCATGGCCCCCCCCTCACGCAGCGGCCGGGCGGGGCTCGCCGTCGAGGAGGGAACGGACGTCCAGGGTGCGGCTGTTGACGGCTGCCGCGGCCGCACGGAAGTCGTCGGGGGTGTAGACGGTGGCGCCGCGGACTGTGAGTTCACCGAGGACGACAGGGTTGAGTTCCGCGGTCACCGGCCCGGCGAACATCGGCAGCAGCACCACGGTGCCGCGCGGGCCGCACAGGGCCAACGCCTCGTCCAGGCAACCCGGGTGACCGGAGGCGACGACGACCGCGTCGAATCCCTCGGGGCCGGCCAGTGCCCGGCCCACGGCGACCACGTCCTCGCGTGCGGCGTCGACCGTGTGACAGCCCGTCAGCCGCCGAGCCACCTCAAGGCTCCCCGGTCTTACGTCACTTGTGAGGAGCAGTGACACATGGTGCAGTCGGCAGACGGCCGCGACCAGCGCTCCGATCGTTCCGCAGCCGAGCACCGCGACCCTCCGCCCGGGGCCCGCGTTCGCGGCGCGTGCGGTGTGCCAGGCCACGGCGGCCGGTTCGATCAGGGCGCCCTCGGCGTACGAAACTGCGTCGGCCAGCGGGAACAACGCCCGCTCGGGTGCGGTGACTTGCTGCCCGAGGAACCCCTCCCAGCCATGGCCCGGCACCCGCCGGTGTGCGCAGAGGTGCGCGAGACCGGCTTCGCAGCGCGGGCATGCCCAGCAGGACTGCAGCGGCATGATCGCCACCCGGTCGCCCACCCGCACCCGTCCACCGGCCGGAGCGTGCCGCACCCGGCCCGCCCCTTCGTGGCCGAGCACGACGGGTGGACTGCGAAAGGGGTGCCCGCCGCGGAAGGCGGCCAGGTCGGAGCCGCACAGGCCGACGGTCCGCATCTCGACCACCGTCTCGTCCGGTGCGGGCTTCGGCGGTTCGACCTCTTCCACGGCGATACGTCCCACCGCGCGCAGCACTGCAGCCTTCATCGTCCTCCGTCCCGTGCATCGGTCAAGCTCCCGGATCCGGAGCGAATGCCCCGGCGGATCGGCAACCTCGCCCTCACGCCGAGGACGCCCTGCGGATCCGTATGGCGATATAGGGCTCTGCCGGGAGCGACACCTCCACGCGGCCGCCGCTCACGCCATAGGGCGCTGCCCTCTTCATGTTCCAGGCGTCGATCACCTCGACGCTCCAGGCTCCCTCCGCCAGATCGAAGCGCCGGCTCGGATAGCGGTGCGGGCCGAGATACTGCAGCAGGAACTCGCCTGGCACCTCGACCGTCGAGGCGTCGTAGTACGCGGGGTTGTGCACCAGCGGGAACGGGGCGTCGGCGAGGAGAGCCCGCAGGAAGTCCAGGCGCGAGGCGGCCTCGCCGCGCAGGGCTCCTCCCCCTGAGCTCCAGGTCCGCGTGCCGTACTCCTCGGCATGAGTGACGTAACCGCCCAGGCACAGGCCCTCCCAGATCCGGGCCACCATTTCCTCGGCCGACAGGCTCGCCGGCTCCTGTGGCGCGTCGCCTTCGGCGCCGCAGTCGTCGACCACCACCGGCTTGTCCAGCTCGGCGACCAGCGAGGCGACGTCCCGCACTTGGTCGAGCCTTACGCTCGCGTGCGTGATCCAGGGAGCGCCGAACGATGTCGTACGCGCGTCGCCGTGCACGGTCAGGAGGTGGTGGCCGTAGTCGTGCTCGAGGACGGTGGCGTGCAGGTCCGGGTCGTCCGGTACGCACCACCACACGTTGTGATGCGCGGCCAGGCACGAGACGGTGGCGGGGATGTCACGGCCGTGCAGGGGCACCTCGGCCTGGATGCCCAACTTCCCGAGCGCGAGCACCTGTTGATCGAGTACGGGGAGCGGGAGGTCGGCCGGAGCACGTAGGCGTACGCGATTGAAGGGCGCCGTCGCCAGCGTCCGCAGGGTGTGCTCCTCGACTCCGGTCAAGGTGGTGCCGAAGGGATGGAACGGCTCGCCGTCCGCGTACAGGAAGCCACGTCCTTGCGCACGGACCGGACCGTGATGGCCGCCGGCCGCGGGACCGCAGCCGAAGGTGGCCGGTCCGTTCACGGTCGTGTACTGCCACTCGCCTTCCGCGTCGGGCAGGAAACGCACCCGGTAGCGGCCGCTCTCGTCGGCGTACGGGGCGGCGGTGAAGTGCCGGCCGTCGTGCGTGAACACCACGTCCTCGCCCGGCCCCGGAAGTTCGGCCTCGAAGATCCCCCAGCGCGGCACTTCGCGCTTCATGAAGCCCTCCGGATCCTGAGCGCCATGTCGGGACGCCCGTCCAGCCGCACCCGCGTACGGCCCCGGTGCGGGCCCGGCAGTTCGGTGGCGGTCATGTTCCATGTGTCGATCAGCTCGATCCGGTACGGGGCGCCCGGAGGCAGGTCGACGTCGCGCCAGGCGTGCTGACGGTCGCCGAAGAACTCGAGCCAGTACTCCCCCGCGCCCCGTGCCGCGACGACGTCGGCGGGGCCTTCTTCAAGGAGCCGCCGCAGGAAGGCGATGCGCGGGACGCTGTCGCCGCGCAGCCGGCCTCCGCGGGAGATCCAGGTGGTGCCGTCGCCTCCCGCGTACGGATAGGCCTCGCCGTGTCCGACGAACCCGCCCTCCACCGCCCCGTGCCAGAACTGCCGCAGCAGCGCCCGGCCGGTCAGATTGCCCCAGCGGCGGGTCGCCGTCCCCTCGTAACCGATCTCGTCGATGACCACGGGCTTGGCGCACGCCTTTCGCCAGGCAGCGGTGAGGCGCGCGTCCCAGTGCTGGATGCTCTGATGCGTGATCCACGCCTTGGTGCCGTCGTAGATCCGCTCGTAGCTGTACATGCGGGTGCCGTTGTGGATCGAGCGCAAGCGCTGGTACGGGTCGTGGCGCTGCACGAAGCGGCCGATACGGTCCCAGTCGTCGACGGTCTTGATCCGGTTGAAGTCGTACTCGTTCGCCACCGACCACCACACGTTACGGAACGCGGAGAGCCGCGCCAGCGTGTAGCGCAGATAGCGGAAGTCCTCCTCGCGGGACATGCGGTCCAGGCCCCAGCGCCCTTCGTCGTACGGGTGGAAGAGGATGAGGTCTGCCTCGATGCCCAGGGCGAGCAAGTCCCGCAGCCTGCGCTCGACATGGGCGTAGAACCGCGGGTTGAAGCGGGTCTTGTCGAGCGTGTCCGGGCTGTCTCCGGAGAATGCCAGCAGGGGCGGCGACATGGTGTCGGTGGGCAGCAGACACATGCGCATCTTGGTGAACGGGGCGGCGGTCAGCTCCCGCAGTGTCTGCTCCTCGCGTGCGGTGTCCAGCTGGTGGGTCCAGTGGTAGCAGGTGGTGCCGAGAGGCACGTGGCGGGTGCCGTCGGCGTGGACGAAGCCGTGGGGGCCTGCGACCCGCACCGGGCCGTGGTTGCCCGGGCCCGCGGGGGTGCACTCGAAGGTGCCGGTGCGGCCGTCGAGCCGGGGGTCCGTCGAGTCTGTGGTGTAGCGCCAGGTGCCGGTGCGGTCCGGCATGAAGCGGAGCTTGTAGCGTCCGGCGCCGTCGTATGAGGCGTCATTTGAGGCTTCGCATGAGCCGTCATCTGCGCCGTCGTACGGGCCGTCATAGAACCCGTCGACCCGCACGATCCGGTTGCGCTGCTGGAAGGACGCGCTCAACTCGACGTCGGCGTAAGGGTTTCCGTCGGCGGGACCGTCGAGGGTGACCTCGAAGAGACCCCACCGTTCCACGGCCTGCCGGCTCACGCTTCACCAGCCCTCGGCCCACCCTCACGGATCCAGTCCGCGCTGTCGATCCGTACATGCTTGATGGTCTTGCGCAGGAAGGAGTAGGCGACATGCAGCCGCCCGTCACGGGTCTGCAGCACGCTGGGGTACGAGTAGCCGAGCTCGTTTTCCTGGTACTCCGCATCGGCCTGCTGCACATCGCGGTGGTACGGCCAGGTGCGGCCCCCGTCCTCGGAGAGCGCCAGCGTCAGCGGCGTACGCAGCGCCTTCTTGCGCCGTCCCGCGCCCTCGCCGACCCAGCGGTACTGGTCTCGCTCCAGGGACGCGTCGTTGTAGACGAGGACGAGCGTGCCGTCGGCGAGGCGGGTGAGTTGAACGGCCGAGTTGTTGTTGGGGAGTTCGGTCCTGGCCAGAGGTGTCCAGGTGCGGCCGAGGTCGTACGACTCACTGGCGTGGATACGGTCGGCGGCGCGGCTGCGGAACAGGGCGAACAGGCTGCCGTCGGTGCGCTGCACCGCGGTCATCTGGACCAGGTGGTCGCTGTCGGGCAGATCGCGCTCCTGCCATGACTCACCGCCGTCCTCGCTGATCAGGACGATGCTGTGCTCGCCCTGCGCGCGGCACCAGTAGGCGGGGAGCAGCCAGCAGCCGTCGTCGAGCAGGAGCGGCGGATTGCGCACGAACAGACCGGGCCCCTCGATCAGGGTGCGCGGTACGTCCCAGGTGCGGCCGCGGTCGGCCGACGTGCGGACGACGAGGCGGGCCGTCTTCTGGTTGTGCGGAGTGTTGGACGGGTGGAAGAGCCACACCTTGCCCTTGCCGTCCTGGGCGAGCACGGGATTCTGTTCGGCCCGGTCGGGGTCCTGTGCCAGGAGTTCGGGTGCCGACCACCGCTCCGCGCCCGAACTCAGCCTGGAGAAGACGACGTTGGTCTCCCGGTCCCCCTCGTCGGGTCCGTTGAACCAGGTGCACAGCAGATCGCCGTCGTCGAGTTCGAGGAGGTTCGCGGCGTGGCTGTCCCCCGGATGCAGTGTGGGCAGCAGCGCCTCGTGCCGGGCCGGATCGTGCGGGCCGGCCGGCCGGATCACTCCGTCGAATCGCGGGTCGCTCATGCCGCGTGCACTCCCTTCAGGTCGAGTTCCTCGGCGAAGTGACAGGCCACGGTCCGGCCGGGTGCGAGGGTGCGCAGGGCCGGCACGTCGGTGGCGCAGCGGTCGCGTGCGTACGGGCAGCGCGGATGGAAGCTGCAGCCGGACGGCACCTTCGAGGGGTCGGCGACCTCCCCGCGCAGCACGATCCGCTCGCGGGCGCGCGCGCTCGGATCCGGGTCGGGCACGGCGGAAAGCAGCGCCTCGGTGTACGGGTGCAGCGGGGCGGCGTACAGCTCGTCCGTCGCGCCCGTCTCCACGACCTTGCCGACGTACATGACGACCACTTCGTCGGACATGTACTCGACGACGCCCAGGTCGTGGGAGATGAACAGGTAGGTCAACTCCTGTTCGTCCTGCAGGTCCTTGAGCAGATTGAGGATCTGCGCGCGCACCGACACATCGAGTGCGCTGACCGCCTCATCGGCCACCACCAGGCGCGGATCGAGCGCAAGGGCGCGCGCGATGCCGACGCGCTGGCGCTGGCCGCCGCTGAACGCGTTGGGGTAACGGCGCATGTACTCGGGGCTCAGACCCACACGGCGCAGCAGCTCGGCCACGCGCTCCTCGGTGTCGGCGGCGTTCAGGCCGAGGTTGGCACGCAGCGGATCACCGACGATCTGCAGCAGCGTCATCCGCGGGTTCAGGGAGGCGAACGGGTCCTGGAAGACCAGGCGTATCTCTCTGCGGTACGGCTTGAGCTGCTTCTCGTCGAGCGCCGCGAGGTCGACCGCGGTGCTGTCGGCCCGGTGGTATGTGATCTCGCCCGAGGTCGGCTCGTACACCCGCAGCAGACAGCGGCCCAGGGTGCTCTTTCCGCAGCCGGACTCGCCGACCAGGCCGACGGTCCGTCCGGCCGGCACGCTCAGGTCGACCCCGTCGACGGCGCGCACACTGCCCACGGTGCGACCCAACAGACCGCGCCGGATGGGGAAGTGCTTGGTGAGGCCCCGGGTCTCGAGCAGGACCTGGCCCCTGCTCACGGGCGGCTCGGTCGCGGTGGCCGGTGCCGCGGAAGGCGTGGTCATGCGTCGGGACCTTTCTGCAGCGGGATGTCGGCGCGCGGGCCGTCGGTGTCCGGGCCGTCCGTATCCGGGCCATCGGTATCCGGGCCCGCTTCGACGGAGCTAGGACCTCCGTCCTCGTACAACAGGCAGCTGACCGTCCCGTCCGTCCCGCTCGACTCCCCCTCGACGGGTCCGAGCACGGGCGCGGGGACCGGCGTCGGCACCGTCGCGTCGCAACGGCCCTCCATGAAGGCGTCACAGCGCGGATGGAAGGTGCATCCGGGCGGTCTCCGATAGGGGCTCGGCACCATGCCCCGCACGGGCTGCAGCCGCTCCCGTGACGCGGAGCCGAGCTTGGGCACCGACCTCAACAGGGCCTTGGTGTACGGATGCCGGGGGCGGCGAAGCACGGTGTCCGTCGTCCCTGTCTCCACGACGGCGCCCAGGTACATGACCGCGATCCGGTCGGCCATCTGGGCGGCGACCCCGAGATCGTGGGTGATCAGCATGACGGCCATGCCCAGGTCCCGCTGCAGCTCCCGAAGGAGCTCCAGGATCTGTGCCTGGGTGGTGACGTCGAGGGCCGTGGTGGGCTCGTCGGCGATCAGCAGATCGGGGCCGCAGGACAGCGCCATCGCGATCATCGCGCGCTGCAGCATGCCGCCGCTCATCTGGAACGGATACTCGTCCACCCGGCGTTCGGGCGCCGAGATCCCGACGCGGCGCAGCAGCTCGATCGCGCGCTTGCGGGCCTCGGTCTTGTCGACGCGTTCGTGCAGCCGCACGGCCTCGCCGATCTGGTTGCCGAGGGTGAGCATGGGGCTCATCGACGCCATGGGTTCCTGGAACACCATGGCCACTTTCCGGCCGCGTACGGACCGGACGGCGGGCCCGTCGGCATGCGCCATGTCGACGATCCCGTCGCCGGTGTCGACGCGGATGTGCCCGCCGGTGATGCCGCCCGGTTTGTCGACCAGACGCAGGATCGAGCGGGCCATGACGCTCTTGCCGCAGCCCGACTCCCCCACCACGGCGAGGACTTCACCACGCCGCACGGACAGGGTGACGCCGTCCACGGCGCGTACGAGTCCGTCGTCGAGCCGGAACTGGGTGTGCAGATCCGTCACTTCGAGCAGCGGTGCGTCCGCGGGGGCCGCTGATTCCACGAGTGCCGCTGAGTCCATGGGAAGCCCCTACTTGTACGGGTCGGCGGCATCGCGCAGCCCGTCGCCGACGAAGTTCATGGCCAGGACGGTGACGAACACCGCGATGCCGGGGATCAGAAGCCAGGGCGCGGTCTCGACCGTGCGGATGTTCTGCGCCTCCTGCAGCAGCACGCCCCAGCTGACGGCCGGCGACTGCAGTCCGAGGCCGAGGAAGCTCATCGCGGTCTCGCCGAGGATCATCCCGGGGATGGCCATCGTCAGGGAGGCGATCACATGGCTGGACATCGACGGCACCATGTGCCGGAAGATGATCCGGTTCCGGTTGCAGCCGTCGAGCCGCGCGGCGGTGACGAAGTCCTCCTGTCTCAGGGAGAGGAAGCGGCCGCGCACCACGCGCGCCAGGCCCGTCCAGCCGATCACCGAGAGGATGGTGGTGATGGCGAAGTACCGGGCGAGCGGCCCCCATTCGTCGGGTACTGCGGCGGAGAGCGAGAGCCACAGTGGCAGCGTCGGGATCGACATCAGGAATTCGATGACGCGTTGGATGGCGAGGTCGGGCATGCCGCCGAAGTAGCCGGAGATCCCGCCGAAGAACAGCCCGAGCAGAAAGCTCACCGCGACGCCGACAAGGCCGATGGACAGCGAGACCCGTGCCCCGTGGATGATCCGCGACAGCATGTCCCGCCCCGAACGGTCCGTGCCGAGGAAGTACACGCGCTGGTCGGGGTCGGCGGAGCCGAACAGATGCCGGTCCCACGGGATGAGACCCCACATCTCGTACGAGTCGCCCTTGGCCAGGAACTTCAAGGGGATCCGCTTGTCGGGATCGACGGTGTGGATCTGTTCGAAGGTCTCCGGGTCGCGTTTGGTGGTGTAGCCGTTGGTGTAGAACTGCAGGCCGTCGTCCCAGCTGAGGTCGACCTTCACCATCTGCGGCGGTGCGTAGGTGTGTTTCTCGTCCGAGTTGCTCGGCGATCCCGGCGCCAGGATCTCGGCGAAGACGACCACCAGGTACGCGAACAGCACCACGACGGAGCCGATGAGCGCGAGGCGGTGCTTGCGGAACCGGCGCCACACAAGACGCCACGGCGAGGCCTGCCCGCCGGTGACCGGGGTGTCGTCGACCGCGGTCCGTGCTGCGTCGGACTGCGGTGCCTTGGTCAGCATGATCCGCTCACCCTCCCTCGTAGCTGTGCCGGATCCTGGGGTCCCACCACGCCAGGGCCAGATCGCTGACCAGGGTCCCGACGACGGTCAGCGCGGAGAGGATCAGAATGAAACTGCCGACCAGGTACATGTCCTGGTTCATGACGCCGCTCAGCATCAGCGGACCCGTCGTCGGCAGGTTCATCACGATCGAGATGATCGTCTCGCCGCTGATCAGACTGGGAAGCAGCCAGCCGACGGTGGAGAAGAACGGGCTCATCGACGTGCGCACCGGGTACTTCAGGAGCAGCTTCCACTCCGGCAGGCCCTTGGCGC
Source organism: Streptomyces pseudoechinosporeus (assembly GCF_054783935.1). NCBI lineage: Bacteria > Bacillati > Actinomycetota > Actinomycetes > Kitasatosporales > Streptomycetaceae > Streptomyces > Streptomyces pseudoechinosporeus. The sequence goes on along the minus strand of NZ_BAAGPS010000009.1, from coordinate 453,511 downwards.
GGGCCGCGACCACATACGGCTTGTACAACTCGTCCAGCAGATTGGCGCGGATGAGCCGGATGCCGCCCGCCGTGCCGGATACGGCGATGATCAGGATCGGCAGCCACAGATGGCCGGCCGCGTCGAGGAGTTTGCCGAGGTTCCAGGCCGCGTCCTGGTACTCCGGTGAGAACAGGCCGCCGGGACTCTGGTGGAAGTAGCGCATGCCGACCCACATCAGGACCAGGGCGAGCATGAACTCCGGTACCGCCATGCCGATGAAGCCGAAGAACGTGGCGATGTAGTCGCCGGTCGAGTACTGGCGTACGGCCGAGTAGATGCCGATCGGCCAGGAGATCGCCCAGATGATCAGCAGGGTGGCGACGGACAGGAAGAAGGACAGGGCGATGCGGTCCCAGATCAGGTCGCTGACCGGCTGCAGGTTCCAGGCGAAGGCCTGGCCGAAGTCGCCGTGCAGCACGATGTTGCTGATCCACTTCCAGTACTGGGCGAAGAACGACTGGTCGAGGCCGTAACGGTCGCGCAGGGCGTTCACCTCCGCGGGACCCATGACCTCGCCGCGCTCCTCCGCGTTCGCCTGGAGCGTGGAGACGTAGTCGCCCGGTGGGAGGCTGATGATGAAGAACGTCGCCAGCGAGACCGCCCAGAGCGTGACGACCATCCAGCCGAGCCGGCGGATGAGAAACGAGAGCATGTCCTCCCTCCTGTCCGGCCGTCAGGCCTTGCCCTTGAAGAAGTACGTGCTGGGGTTGGAGGGTCCCGGCGCCTGGTGGAAGCCGGAGGCGTGGAACGACTTGGGCACGTTGATCAGGTTCGTCTTCGCGATGCCGTAGTCCTGCGGCGGTGTCGAGATGCCGATGTAGTAGAACTGCTCCTTCGTGATCTCCAGGACCTGCTTGGCGTACCGCAGTGCCTCGTCCGTGTCGAAGGTCGCGCGCATCTTGTCGAAGAGCTCCAGCTGCTCCTTGATCCGGGCCGGGGGCTCTTCGCCGTCGCCCTTCTCACGGATGTACCACTTGGCCCATTCGCCGCCGAAGCGGGAGGAGCCGCGCGGGTTGTTGGGCAGGTAGTAGTGGTTGCCGCCGGTGCCGGTGCGCAGGTCGAAGTTGTTGCAGTCCCAGGTGGACGCCTCCGCCTTGCCGTCCTCGACCCGCTCCCAGTACAGGGTCTCGGCAATCCGCGAGACGGTGGCCTGCACGCCGACCTTGCGCCAGTCCTCGCGGATCATGTCCATCGCGTCGACCTGGTCGGCCATCTCGGAGACGACGAGAACGGTGAACGCGACGGGATCGCCGTCCCGGGTCAGGCGGATGCCGTCGCCGTTGCGCTTGGTGAAACCCGCCTTGTCGAGGTACTCGTCGGCCTTGTCGACGTCGTACTCGATGTACTGGGTGCCCAGTTCCTCGTTGTACAGCTCGTGGCCGTGGTTCGGGCCGGCCTGCCACGGCTCGCCCTGTCCCGCGAAGACGGTCTCGATGATCTTCTGTCGGTTGATCGCGTGCGAGAGCCCGATGCGGAAGTCCTTGTTGGCGTAGAGCGCGCGCTTCTTCTTGTCCGGGTGGGTCTGGTTGAAGCCGATGATCATCGTGTTGGCCGCGTCGGGCTCGACATCGATGACGCGGTAGCCGCCCTTGGTGCGATTGCGGACGATCACCGGCTTGTTGCGTACGGTGCCGAACTGGTAGAGCTGCATGTCCAGATCACCGTTGGAAATCTTGAGGACCTCGACCTCCACCTCCTGCAGGATGTCGACCACGACCTTGTCGATGTACGGCAGTTGGCTGCCGTCCGGGTCGACCTTCCAGTAGTAGGGGTTGCGCTCGCAGACGACCTGGCTGCCCTTGGTGACCGCGTTCTTCGGAAGCCAGGCGTTGAGGGTGGGCAGCCCCGGATTGCGCCAGGGATCGGCGGCGGTCTCCGCGAAGAAGGTGATCCAGTCCGAGCTGCCGGCCTTCTTGACGGCGGCTTCCGCATCCTTGTTGTACTTGACGTGGAACTGCTTCAGGAAATGTTTCGGCAGCACCATGTGGACGCCCGAGGTGCCCGCCACCTCTTCCAGGAATCCCGGCTTGGGCTCCTCGTAGACGTACTTGACCGTGAGGTCGTCGACGATCTCGAAGCGGGCGGGCTTGCCGGACTTGGAGAGCCACAGCTCGTACGTGCCGTACGCGTGCAGTTTCTTGTCCACGTTGAAGTCGTTGAAGGTGAACTCGAAGTCCTCGACCGTGACCGGCTCGCCGTCGGACCACTTCAGTCCCTTGCGCAGATGGAAGACGAACTCCCGGCCGCCGTCCACGACTTCGTACTTCTCGCAGATGTTCGGCAGCATCTTCGTCTTCGACACTCCCTGCCACACGGGCGCCCACGCGAGCAAGCGTTCGTAGCCCAGGCTCATGTCCAGCCAGTCCGCGTTCTCCTGCGTGATCATCGCGGAGTGCCAAGTGCCGCCGTAGACGCCTGTCTCCTCCAGCGGCTTGAGCACCAGGGGCTTGTCGGGGAGGCGCTCGGCCACCTTCGGCAGCTTCCCAGCGTCGGCCTGCTTCTTCAGGTCCGGCGCCTCCTCCCCCTTGGCGCCGCCGGAATTGTCGCCGCTGTCCGGGTCCGTATCGAAGAACCCGCAGCCCGAGGCGGCCACCGCCACCGCCAGGCCCGCGCCGGCCTGCAGAATGTGCCGTCTGTGCAAGGGACGGCCGTTGCTCCGGTCAGTTGTCATCTCCGCGCTCCTTCGCATGGGCCGCCGACTCGAGTTCACGGATCATCGGAACCACCGTCGAGGCGAGCTGTCGCTTCTCGTCCTCGTGCAGCCGGGCCAGCGGCTCTGCGGCGTGCCCGGCCTCGATCCGGCCGAGGGCGGCGAGAACGAACTTGTACGTGCTGACGACCGCGGAGAGTGTGGGGGCGCGACGCGCGGCGCGCATCGCCTCTGCGAGGTCCTCCAGTTGGTCCTGCATACGGCGCACCTGCTCCCAGCGGCCCGCTCTCGCCGCGTCGTACAGCGCGACGAGGTGGCGTGGTGTCAGGTTGGCCAGGGATGAGGTGGCGCCGGCGGCGCCCGCGAGCAGCGAGACATCGCTGATGCTGCTGCCGCCCGTGAAGCAGGCGAGCCGCAGCTCCCGCGCCGCCGCCTCGCGCACAAGACGGCGGAACCATGCGAGGTCGCCGTCGCTGTCCTTGATGCCGGCGAGCACACCTTCCGAGGCGAGCTGCAGGACGCACTCGGCGGTCAGGCCGGACTTGGTGAGCTGGGGCATGTGGTACGCGTACAGGGGGCGGCCGACCGCCTCGCTGATCGAGCGGTAGTGGTCGCGCAGTTCCTCACGGGTGAACTCCGCGAAGTACGGCGCGATGACGGCCAGTTCGTCGGCTCCCGCGGCAAGGGCGGCGCGTGCGTTGCGCACCGCGAGCCTGGTCGCGGCGTCGCCGACATGGGCGACCACGGGGATCCGGCCTTCTGCCGCCTTCGCGGCCACCCGTACGACGGCCGCGCGCTCGTCGGTGTCGAGGGCGTGGAACTCCCCGGTCGTGCCGTTGATCCAGAGTCCGTGTACACCCGCGTCGCACAGATGACGAAGGTGGCATTCCAGTGATGACTCGTCCATCGCTCTGTCCGCCCGAAGAGGCAGCACGGTGGGGGCGATGATGCCGTGCAATTGGTGCGACTGCATGGGCACCCCATAGGCATGTCGGTGGTATGCCACGAGTGTGTGCGGCACGTGAACTCAGCGTCAATCCCTGTGCGTTGAGAATCTACGGCCACTGCACGAACCGCAGACAAGCGGTCTACCAGCGGCATACCATGCAGCGAAGCCCTTGCCCGCAGCCGGCCGGGGCGGTACGCGCACAGCCCCAGGGGAGGACGGCATGACACCGCGAGCGACGGCTTCGGCCCGCAAGGAGCAGAGCCAGAAGGACCAGGCCGCGTCGGCGCCCGTCGCCGCGGCCGGCTCGGACGAGAGTCTTGAGTCGCAGGCCCGGCAGGCTCTCGTGGAGTGGCTGACCAAGGAGCACCCTTCCCCTGGACAGCCCGTGCCGGTAAGGGAGTTCGCCCGCAAGCTCGGCATGAGCCGCACGCCGGTGCGCAGCGCCGTCGGTCGACTCTATGAGCGCGGCCTGCTCGCGTACGACTCCACGGCGGGCTTCACGGTCGCCATCCCCTCGCTGTCCAGCCTGTACGAGTTGTTCGAGCTGCGGCTGATGCTGGAGTCGCACAGCCTGCGGCTGTTCGCCGAGCACACGGACCGTGAGCCGCCCGCGCGGCTGCGGGAGCTAGTGGAGGAGGCGGAGGAGCTGGCCCGTGTATCCCTGGAGGACCGTGAGCGCTATATCGAGTTCCGGGAGAACGACAGCCGCTTCCACCGCGCCCTGGTGGAGCTCGGCGGTCTGCCGCGCCTTCTGGAGCTGCACGACGATCTGCACTTGAGCATCCATGTGACGCGCACCGGTATGGAGGCCCCGATCACGGCTCCCCGGCTGAACGCTGCGGTCGCCGAACACCGGGGCATCGTCGACGCGTTGGAGCGCGGGGACCGGCTGGTCGCCCGTGATCTGCTCGAGGCGCACATTCTTCGCGTACGCGACCAGACGATCGCTTTCCTTGTGAGGCCGCGGATGTAGCCCCCTGCCCTTCCGCCGTCGCCCACTCCTGCTCGGCCCGCACGTAGTCGCCTCCCCTGCCCTCGGACGAAGGTGCCCATGAACGGACCAGCCCTGCCCTCCCCCGACGCCCGAACCGCCCACCGTCCGCCCACCCCGTACCGCGCAGCCCTGACCGGCGGCCCCCTCCACCGCTGGCAGCAGGTCAATCGCTCCGTCAGCCTGCCTCTCGCCCTCAAGTGGCTCGAGCGGGCCGGCAATCTGAGCAATCTGCGGATCGCCGCGGGTGAGGCGGAGGGCGAGTTCCGTGGCCCGCCCTATATGGACTCCGATGTGTACAAGGTCCTGGAGTCCGCCGCCTGGGACCTCGCCCACGGGCACGACTCCACCCTGACCGAGTTCACCGACAGCACGGCCCGCCTGCTGGCGCGGGCCCAGGACGACGACGGCTATCTGGACTCGTATCACCAAGTGGCCGACCCGGAAGGCCGCTACACCAGGCTGGTCGACAGCCATGAGCACTACTCCGCGGGACATCTGCTGCAGGCCGCCGTCGCCGCTCACCGCACGCTCGGTGACACCCAACTCCTGGCCGTGGCACGGCGCTTGGCCGACCACCTGTGTGCTGTCTTCCTCGACGACCCAGGGCCGGGGCTGGACGGCCACCCCGAGGTCGAGACCGCGCTGGTGGAGCTGTACCGGGTCACCGGCGCGGACCGCTACCTGCGCCTGGCCTCCGCCTTCGTCGAGCGGCGCGGACGCGGACTCGTCGGGCCCCACAAGCACGGCGTACGCCACCGTCAGGACCATCTGCCGGTGCGCGAGGCGCCCACCGTCACCGGACATGCCGTACGCGGCCTGTATCTGGAGGCCGGGATCGTCGACGTCGCCGTCGAGACCCGCGACGACACACTCCTCGACGCCTCGGCCGCCCGCTGGCAGGACATGGTCGCGACCCGGACGGCACTGACCGGCGGCCTGGGTTCGCGGCAGGTCGGCGAGGTGTTCGGCGAGCGGTACGAGCTGCCGCCCGACCTCGCGTACAACGAGACCTGCGCCTCGGCGGCGAGCATCCAGTGGAGCTGGCGGCTGCTGCTCGCCACCGGCCACGGGCGCTATGGCAACCTCATCGAGCGCACGCTGTACAACGCGTTCGGCGCGGCCCGCTCGGCCGACGGCCGGACGTACTACAAGGGCAATCCGCTGCAGCGGCGACCCGACCACGCGGACGCGGTGGGCGATCCTCGCTGTCGCGACGAGTGGTTCTACTCCGCCTGCTGTCCGCCCGCGGTGACCCGTCTGGTGGCGTCCCTCGAGCACTATGCCGTGACGACCGGCCGTGACGAGCGGGGCGAGGTGCTGTATCTGCAGCAGTACGCGCCGATGGACCTGTCGCTGCCGTTCGCCGACGGGACGCTCGGCCTGCGGGTCGAGACCGCGTACCCGTGGCAGGGGGCTATCACGCTCACCGTCGACGAGGCCCCGCCCGGGCCGTGGTCCCTCGCCCTGCGGATCCCGCCCTGGTCCACGCGGACCGAGCTCGAGATCGACGGTGAACGCCGGCCGGTCTCGGCGGACGGGCAGGGGTACGCCCTCATACGCCGGACCTGGCGAGCGGGCGAGACGCTCACGCTCCACCTGGACATGACGCCACGGCTCACCGTGCCCCACCCCAGGATCGACGCCGTGCGCGGCTGCGCAGCCCTGGAGCGCGGCCCGCTGGTGTACTGCTTCGAGCAGACCGACCAGGAACAGGACGTCGCCGTCGACGAGTTGGCGCTCCTGGACACGAGCCGCATCGAAGTGGAGCACACCACCCTCGACGGCATCGGCCCCACCGTCACCCTGCGCACCGAAGCGGTGGCCGTCTCGGGCGACCACGAGGGCGGCCTCCCGTACCGCAGGCTCGGCGGCCCCCACGCCACCGACACCCGTCGCCCCACGACCGCCACCGCGGTGCCCTACTTCCAGTGGGACAACCGCGGTGACGGAGCGATGCGGGTGTGGATGCCGCTGACGTCCGGCTGACGCGAACGGGCCCGCCCCCGGCAGCCGGGGCGGGCCCGTTCACCCGGAACGTACGGTCACTTGTTGATCTGCAGCCGGCTGAACGTCGCCGTGCAGTAGTTGGCGATGGCGTTCGCCTCCTTGTTCGCGTCCACGACGAGCCCCATGTGGACGCGCTCGGCCATGGGGATCCGCTCGTAGACGACGTGGCTGCCCCAGTTGAGCCCGTCCGAGGAGATATGCCCCTGCAGCTCGTCGCCGCGCTTGGTGATGCGCAGGTAGTACGGCAGGTCGTTCAGGTGCTCGTCCTCGTCCCACGGGAAGTCGCTGATCGACATCTGTGTGCCGTAGCGGCCGATGCGCATGCCGCGCGCCTTGAGCCCGCCGTCGACGTACATGACGCCGAGCGCCAGGAACGCCGAGTCCTGCGTCAGGTTCTCGCGGACCATGAGGCCGGCGAACACCCCCTCGTACACGGCGTCGAGCGAGTCGATCCGGGCCACGATCTCGGTGACCTCGTCGTCGGGAACGGTGAGCGGCTGGTGCAGGAAGGTGAACGCGTCCTTGCGGCCCTTGATCTTGCCGGAGCCCTTGAGCGTGACCTTTCCGCCCTCGATGGCGGCGGCGCCGGGGATGGGCACCTTGCCGATGTTCTTCACGCGCCACGGCGTAGTGGCCGTCGTGTGGTTGACGTGCACAGGGGTGCCCGTGGACGTGGTGGCCGTGCCGGTCGAGTCGGTGGCGCGGGCCGTGAGGTAGTGGGTGCCGTCCGGGGCTCCCTTCCAGGTGAAGGTATGCGGAGCCTGGGTGGTCTCGCCCAGCTTCTTCTCCGCCGCGTAGTACTCGACCGTGGCGATCGTCGCGTCGCCGGCGGCCTTGGCATCGACCTCCATGGTGATGTCGGCGGTGGTGCCCGTACCGGCGTAGACCTGGTTCTGCGCCGGGGAGGTGATGGTGACCTCGGGGTTGTCGCCGCCGGTGCGCCCGATCGAGTTGAGGTAGGTCTCCAGGCGCGTGTAACCGCCCTCGGCCTCGCCCTTCCAGTCGTCAGGGATGCCGTCGTGGTCGGAGTCCACCGGCGGCTTGGTGGAGACCAGCGGCACCCAGCCGCCCACCTCCCACTGGGAGTTGATCATTCGTCCGGTGCCGTTGCGGACGTCGGCGACGATCCGTGCGTCGATCGCGTCACGCCGCGGCAGTATCGCCCCGGCCCCGTTCAGAACGGCTTCAAATGCGTCCTGCGCACTCTGTTCCGGCAGCGGGTAGGGCAGCGCGACGGGCTGGTCGAGCAGGGTGATCCCGCCGACGTTCAGCTCGACACCCTTGCGGTTGTCCTCGGTCACCTCGTCGTGGCCCTCGATGGCATTGCCCTGCACGTACCAGGCGCCGAAGCGGTCGGGGCGCACGACGACCGGCGCCACTTCGGCGAGCGTGTTCGGGCCCGGCTTGTAGTAGTTGCCGACGATGTTGATGCCCTCGGCCCACTCGCCGCCGTAGCAGGAGGTGTAGCCGTAGTTGTAGATCACGTTGTTGCGGTGGTCCACCTGCTGAAGCAGGCCCTCCTCGAAGCCGAAGCGCGGATTGCGGCCACCGTTGTGGACCAGCAGGTTGTGGTGGTACGCGACGTTGTCGCCGCCCCAGATGCCACCGAAGCCGTGCCGTCCCTTCTCGTGGCGCGACATGGTCAGCGGCTCGGAGATGATGCACCACTGGACGGTGACGTTCTTGTTCTTGTACGGCGAGCAGTTCTCGTCCACGGCCCAGCTGAACGAGCAGTGGTCGATGATGACGTTCTCGCATTGCTCCATGCCGAAGCAGTCGATCCCGGTGCCGAGCAGGTCGCCGGCGCGGAAGCGCAGATAGCGCAGGATGATGTTGCTGCCCTTGATCTCGGTCTCGTTGCCGGCCACGCAGATCCCGCCGCCGGGTGCGGTCTGACCGGCGATCGTGAGATTGGAGCCGGTGATGTCGAGGCCGCCCTCGAGCTGGATGGTGCCCGAGACCCGGAAGACGACGGTGCGGTTGTCGGCCGAGACCGCGTCGCGCAGCGAACCCGGCCCGGCATCATCGAGGTTGGTGACCTCGTACACCTCGCCGTCCCGGCCGCCCGTGGCGTACATGCCGCCGCCCAGGGCGCCCGGGAACGCGGGCAGTCTGTCGGCGGACGGCTCGGGGAACGGGGCCGCGTAGGCCGGGGTCGTGCCCACCGGCCAGCCGGCCAGCGCGGCCGCGCCCAGAGCCGTGCCGGTGCCGATCACGAAGGACCGGCGGCCGAGCGGGGTACGTGGCGCGGGGTTTCCGTTGACGTCTGTCACGTTCGTTGCTCCTTGTCGACTCGGTGACCCTGCTGCACGGCTCTCAGGTGGTACTCGGCGCCGGGGCGGGTGGCGAAGGACACCACCAGCGGTTCGGGACGCTCGGCGAAGGCTCCCTCGACGTCGACGGGGTGGGGGGTGCGGACCCGGAGCGGCTGACCGGACAGGGAACGGATGACGGCCGACTGCAGGGCGCCGTCCTGCCACTCCAGGTCGATCTCGAAGCCGCCTCGTGCCCGCAGTCCGCGGAAGGATCCGCTCGGCCAGGCCGAGGGCAGCGCGGGCAGCAGCGCCACCTCGTCGGAGTGGCTCTGCAGCAGCATCTCCGTGATGCCCGAGATACCGCCGAAGTTGCCGTCGATCTGGAACGGCGGATGCAAATCGAACAGGTTGGGCGCGGTGCGCGCGGGGGTCAGGAGTTCGCTGAGCCGCTTGTAGGCGAGGTCCGGGTCGAGCAGCCGGGCATAGAAGTTGATCTTCCAGGCGAGGGACCAGCCGGTGCCCGAAGTACCGCGCAGCTCCAGGGTCTTGCGGGCGGCCGCGGCCAGCTCGGGTGTCCTGCGCGGGGTGATCTGCTCACTGGGGAACAGTCCGTACAGCTGGGAGACATGACGGTGGCGGACCAGCGCCGCCTCCTCCCAGTCCTCGAGCCACTCCTGGATCTGCCCGAGGTAGCCGATCTTGTTGGGGGCGAGGCGGCCCTGTACCTCTGCGACCCGATCGGCCATCGCGGGGTCCTTGCCGAGCAGCCGCGCGGCCTTGCGGAAGATGTCGAAGAGGTCCCGAAGGAGCTGCATGTCCATGGTGGGCCCGGCGCAGATGCTGACGCTCTCGCCCTCGTCCTCGTGGTGGGAGACCTCTGGCGAGTGCGAGGGGTTGGTGACCAGGTAGCCGGTCTTCGCGTCCTCCGTGAGGGTGTCGAGGAAGAACTCGACGGCTCCCTTGATGACCCGGTAGTTGTCGCGCAGCGCGTCGAGGTCTCCGGTGTACGTGTAGTGGTCCCACAGCATCACGCACAGCCATGCGCCGCCGGTCGGCCATATCCCGTACTGGGCGTAGTCGACCGGTGCGGTGCCGCGCCAGCCGTCGGTGTTGTGGTGCAGCACCCAACCGGGCGCGTCGTAAAGGGCCTTGGCCGTACGTGCGCCGGACTCGGCGATCTCGTGGATCATCCGGACGGCGGGGTCCCAGCACTCGGCGAGGTTGGCGGGGCCCGCCGGCCAGTAGTTCATCTCGAAGTTGATGTTGACGGTGTACTTGGACTCCCAGTTGGGCGTCATCGACTCGTTCCACAGGCCCTGCAGATTGGCGGGCTGGCCGGGCGAGCGGGAACAGGAGGCGAGCAGGTAGCGGCCGTACTGGAAGTAGAGCGCGGCCAGCTGGGGGTCGCGGCCGTCGGTGAAGAGCGGGATGCGTTCGTCGGTGGGCAGGGCGGTGCGCTCCGAGGTGCCCAGGTCGATGCCGACGCGGGTGAACAGGCGCCGGTAGTCGGCGACATGGCGGGCGCGCAGCTCCTTGTAGGAGCGCCCGGTCGCGGGGTCAAGGTGGCGGCGGGCGCGTTCGGCGGGGTCGGCGCCGACGTCGAGGTAGTTGCGGTAGCTGGTGGCCAGGGAGATCAGCAAGGTGACCGAGTCGGCGTCCGTGACGGTCAGTGTGCCGTCCGCGGACGTGCTCACCTCACCACCGTCCGCCATGGCCCTGACAACCCCACGGAAGCGTACGGACCCTTTGAGCCCGTACCAGTCACCGCTCACGCCGTCGAGTGCCACGGTCCGCTCGTCCACCGCCGAGGACTCGGCGTTCTGCGGTGTGTTGAAGCGGGCCGTGAAGCCGATGGAGGCCGGGGTGTCCGCGGTCAGGCGGACGGCGATCACCTGGTCGGGTCCGCTGGCGAACACCTCGCGGGTGTGGCGCACTCCGCCGCGTACGTACGACACCTTGGTGACGGCGGTCTCGAGGTCCAGCTCGCGCTCGTACTCGGTCACTTCACCTGTGGCGGCGAGGGCGAGCTCGAGGTTGCCGAGCACCTGGTAGGCGCACTGTTCGGAAGGGGTGCCGAGGAAGTGGGCGTCGGCGAGCTGCTGTGCCTGGTTCCACTTCTCGGCGATGACCAGACGACGGATCTCGTCGATGTACTCGACGCCGTCGGGGCGCGCGTAGTCGTGCGGGCCGCCCGCCCACAGGCTGTCCTCGTTGAGCTGGAGCCGTTCGGTGTCGGTGCCGCCGAACACCATTGCTCCGATCCGGCCGTTGCCGACGGGCAGCGCCTGGAGCCACTCGGTCGCGGGGCCGCGGTACCACAGGCGCATCGGGTTGCCGGGGTCGGGCGCTGCGTCCGCGGCGGTATGGGGCTGTGCCGAGGCGGGGAAGACGGGCAGGGCGGTGGCGGCCGCGCCGGCTCCGGCGGCGGCGAGGACATGACGTCTGGAGAGTTCAGGCATCGTCGGTCTCCAAGTGTTCGGCCAGGGCCGCGAGTTCGGCCTCGCCGCGATGGACACGGAAGCGGGTGCTGTACGTGCGGGACTCGCCGGGGCCGAGCCAGATCATCGAGCCGTCGGCACGGGCCGCGGCGTCACCGGCGACGTGATGCGTGGAGGGCTCGAGGCCGACCGCGTAGTCACCGGCGCGCAGATTGAGCCACTGGAAGAAGCACGGGAACGCGGCACGTTCCCACTCGACGCTCACGGCGAGGGCGAGCCGGTCGTTGACCAGCGCGGCTCCGGTCCAGCCGGCGCCGAGGTCGGCCAGCTCGTGCTCGTAGACCTGCTCGACGAACCCCGGCAGCGGGGCGGGCAGCGTCCGGTGGTCGACGCCCTGTTCGGTGACGCTGTCGGCCTGCCAGACCGTCTTGGCCACCGGGGCGAGGAACCGGCTGCCTTCGTCGAGCAGCGGCCAGCCGAGGTTGATGTGGTAGAGGAACATGTGCGGCATCGGGTCGAAGCCGGGGTTGGTGACCGTGTCGGTGAGCCGGATCTCGTCGCCGCCGAGGTCGGTTTCGATACGTCGGGTCAGGTTGAGGTTCTCGCCGAAGACGGCGGCCTGCCGTATCTCGCCCTCGGCCCACAGGACGCACCGCTCGCCTTCCCAGCGTTCGCCGTAACCGGTGAGCCGGGCGGGCAGGTTGGCGACGCGGCCGTGCAGTCCATGGCGTACGGACTCGCGCGGCGGGTAGCGGTAGCCGCTCGCCTCGACCTCGCCGCCGAAGAGGGTGTGGTCGAGGCCGCCGGTCACGGTGAGGCCGGAGAAGGAGCGCAGCCACGACAGGCCGTCCTCGTCGCCGTGCTCGTGCAGTGCGGGATGACGGAAGCCGGTGCGCGAGCGCCAGCCGAAGGAGTGTCCGCAGTGTTCGGCCGCGCCGATGTCCATGCAGCGGTCGACGAGCACATCGAAGGCGAGTCCGGTGCCGGTACGGAACTCCAGGGCGCGGATGCCGCGTTCGGCGCCGTCGGCGAGCGTCACCTGCCGTACTCCCCCGGCGGCCGTCAACTCTCCGGCACGCGCGGCCAGTTCGCGGGCGCCGAGCTGCTGTCCGTGGAGCTTCACGCCATCACCCACCCTCCGTTGACCTCGATGGTCTGTCCGGTCACGAACGAGGATTCCGGTCCCGCCAGGAACGCCACCACCGCTGCCAGTTCCTCGGGTCGGCCGCGGCGCTTGAGCGCCTGGTGGTCGAGGACGAAGGCCTGGTATGCCTCGGGGTCCTCGTGGATCTTCTCGGCGGCCGTGGGGAATGCCCCGGGCGAGACGCAGTTGACGCGGATCTCGTGCGGGCCGAGTTCACGGGCCAGCGCGCGGGTGAGGGCGACGGCGGCGCCCTTCGTGGCGACGTACGCGGCGAGGTTGGGCAAGACGCCGTGCCAGGTGAGGGAGGCGACATTGACGATCGAGCCACCTCCTGTCATGGCCCGGGCCGCGCGCTGTGCGCACAGCCAGTACGCGCGCTGGTTCACGGCATGCACGTCGTCGTACTCGGCGATCGGCACCTCGAGGAACGGGCGGGACGGGTAGATCGCCGCGTTGTTCACCAGCAGACCGACCGGGCCGAGCGAGTCCTCCGCGGCCGTGAACGCGCCCTCGATGGCGTCGGCGTCCCGCAGATCGACAATGAGGGCGAGCGTGTCGGCGCCGGTCTCCTTGACCGCCTGCGTGGTCGTATCGAGCGAGGCGGCGTCGGTGTCGAGGAGCAGGACGTCGTATCCGTCGCGGGCCAGGCGCAGGGAGATCGCCCTGCCGAGCGCGCCGCCGGCACCGGTGACTACGGCCGTGGTCATCGGGTCACCGCCTTCCGGTGTTCGTCGTGGCAGTGGTCGAGCTGGTCGAGGAGCTTTTCGTGCGGGGTTCCATGGGTCAGAGCTTCACGCAGCAGCCGGGACGCCTCTTCCTGAAACGCCGGGTAGCCGGTGTGACGCGGACGCACCCAGGCGCTCTCGACGGTGGTGAGAGTGGATTCGTAGAAGCCGCCCCAGCGGTCATTCGTCCATGGGTCCGTCCAGGCGGCGCGGGCGGCGGGCTGGCCGCCCATCACCGGGAACAGTTCGCGCTGTACGGGGTCGGCGAGCAGCCGGCGCAGATGGTCGCGGACCGCGTCGAGCGCGGCCGGGTCGCCGCTGTTGCGGTCCGAGACGGCGAGTCCGGCGCCGCCGAGCACGCTGCCGGGACGGCCGCCCGGGTGCCATGCGGGAGCGTCGGCGAAGGCGAGGGTGTGCGGCCCGGCGCGGGTGTAGGTGACGTATCCGTAGACCAGCGGGCAGTACGCGGGTCCATCGCCCGCGGACATCGCGCGCAGCAAAGCGATGGGGTTGGCGGTGCGCAGGTGAGGTGCGGTGCGGGCGGTCAGCTCGGCCATCACGTCGAGTACCAGGAGGCCCGCTCGGCGCGACACCACTCCCGGCCCCTGGAAAGGCTCCTCCCCCAGGGCGACGCTGATCGCGCAGAAGGTGAGGAAGGCGTGCGGGCCGCCCAGACAGAGCGCGAGCGGCACGCCGGACGGCAGTGCACTTACCTCGTACCAGGTCCGAGGCAGATCACCGGCGCCCAGAACATCCGGGCGATGGGCGCTCACCTGGGCCGCCGCATCGAGCGGCAGGGCCCAGGTACGGCCGTCCAGGACGTAGCTGTCGTAGCTGGCGCCGACGGCGCTCGCGCGCCAGCGGTCGAGTTCGGCCCGGCCGAAGAGGTCCTCCATCGCGAGCAGACAGCCGGATTCGACCGCCGCGCCCAGGCCCGGGTGGTCGATGACCAGGAGGTCGTACGTGGGGGCCAGGGTGGCCAGCGGTGTCGACTCGAAGCCGGACAGCGGCTGGCGGTCCCAGCTGAGCGGCCGGCCCACGGTCTCGCAGCCGGGCGGCAGGGAGGCGTCGAGCCGGGTGAGCTCGTCGAGCGGGCCGTAGCCGCGCGGGTGATCCCAGGTCAGGCCGCGCAGGGTGGCGGTGTGCGGGGGTGCGGGGGTCGCCGGAGCGGTCATCGGGCCTCCTCGGAGGCGGGTGCCTGTGGGGGTGTCTCGCGGGGGTGTACGGGCTCCGTGGAGCGCACGCTGCCCTCGGCGTGCAGGGTGTCCGACTGCCGCTCGGAGTAGCCGAGTTCGCAGAGGATCTCCCGGGTGTGCTCACCGGTCAGCGGGGCGCCGCGGTGGATCGCGGGCGGTGTGGAGCTGAAGCGGTACGGGAAGCCGGGCGTGGTGACCTCGCCCTCCACGGGGTGCTGGTAGGTGACGAAGGAGCGGTTGTGCCGCACCTGCGGATCGGCGAGGACCTCGGGGTACGCGTGGACCGGACCGGCCCAGATGCCGCGCTCGTCGAAGATCTGCAGCCACTCCTCGGTGGTGCGGTGCGGCAGCTGTCGGCGGACCAGGGCCGTGATCTCGTCGCGGCTGTCGTGACCGGCCACATCGGTGTCGAGGCCGCGCAGTTCGGGCACGTCAAGGGCGTCGGCGAGGGCGTCGAGAGGCGGCATGGCGAGGGCCACATAGCCGTCCTTGGTCGCGAACACCCCGTACGGAGCGCGGATATAGGTGTGGCCGTGGGGTTCGCTGCCGCGGGTCTGCGGGACGCCGCCGACGGTGTACACCGACAGCTCCTGCATCTGGGCGGCGATCGCCGCGTCCAGCATGTTGACGGTGACCAGCTGGCCTTCTCCGGTGCGTTCGCGGTGCAGCAGCGCGGCGAGCGCGCCCTCGAACGCCGAGTACGCGGTCAGTGCGTCGATCGCGTACGTGCCGGACGGCGCGGGCGGGTCGTCGGCGCGGCCGACGCTGTACATGGCGCCGGTTATGGCCTGCAGGAGGAGGTCCTGGCCCGGCCTTGTGGCATACGGTCCGGTGTCCCCGTATCCGGAGATGGAGACGTAGACGATCTCCGGGTTGACGGCGCGGATCGAGGCGTAGTCCATGCCGAGCCGTTCGGCGACTCCCGGCCGGTAGTTCTGCAGGAAGACATCCGCCTCACGGGCCAGGTCGAGGACCACGTCGCGGCCCGCCTCGGACTTGAGGTCGACGGCGAGGCTGCGCTTGTTGCGGTTGAGGGCGAGGAAGGAGGCGTTGAGCTGTGCGCCCTTCGCGCCGCCGGCGGGAGTGTGCCGCTGCCATTCGCCGCCGGGCGGTTCGACCTTGACCACATCGGCGCCCAGGTCGCCCAGGCGCATCGCCGCGAGCGGCCCCGCCATGGCGATGGACAGGTCCACCACCCGGTAGCCGTGCAGGATTCCCGTCATCCGTGTCTCCGTCGTCACGTTGCTGGTGCGGTTGCTTGTCCTGGGTCCGCCGGCGGCCGGGGAGAGCCGCCGGCGGACGGGCACCCCGATGGGGGTGGTCGGTCACGGTCCGGTCAGCGACCGGTGAACCGCGGTGTGCGCCGCTCGGCGAAGGCCGCCCGGCCCTCGGCGGCGTCCTCGGTGGCGAAGCACACCGTCTGCAGATCGCGCTCGTACTGGACGGCCTGCGCGAGCGGCATGCTGTGCGCGGCGTGCAGATTGGCCTTGGCCGTCTGGGCGGCGATGGGCGCCCGCGCGGCGATCCGTTCGGCCAACTCGACGGCGGCGTCAAGGAGTTCACCGTCCGGCACGACCCGGCTGACCAGACCCCAGGCCAGCGCCTGTGCGGCGTCGACGGGGTCGCCGGTCAGGAGCATCAGCGCCGAGTTGGACATACCGATGCTGTGCGCGAGCAGGGCGCTCTGTCCGCTGCCGCCGATCCAGCCGAGCTTGATCTCGGGGGTGGCGAACGTGGCGCTCGCACCGGCCAGCCTGATGTCGCAGGCCAGGGCGAGTTCGAGACCGCCGCCAAAGGCATAGCCACCGACCGCCGCGATCACGGGGGTGCGCAGGGCACGCACCGCGTCCCCGTAGTCCCCGCGGTTGCGGAACACCCACGGTGTCTCGTAGCCGTCGAGCTCGCGGATGTCGCTCCCGACGCTGAACGCCCGCTCCCCCGCGCCGGTCAGGACGACGCAGCGCACGTCGCCGTCCGCGTCCACCTCCCCCAGGACCCGGGCGAGTTCGGCGGACATGTGCGGGGTGACCGCGTTGAGCTTGGCCGGACGGTCCAGCGTCACCACGGCGACGCCGGACTTGCGCTCGCAGGTGATCCGGCCCTCGGTCACGGCAGGTCCACCTCGGCCGCGTACGGGAAGTCGTCCGTGACGCCGATCTTGTCGTACTCCATCTTGGAGGGGTCCCAGTCGTCCTCCCAGTTGGCGTTGCCGACGGTGCTGCACGGCGGCTTGTAGCCCTGGTACTTGTCGTCGAGGACCTCGCCGACCTCGATGTTGTCGAGGTGGAAGCTGCAGCCGCCGTTGTCCAGGTGGACTCCGCGGGTCGAGTTCCTGTTGGGCACGGACGGGTCGTTGATCACGTCGCCGATGACGACCTGGTCCACCAGGTTGTCGTGCTGGTACGGCTCGAAGTTGAGGGTGCCGTAGGCGTAGAAGGCGCTGGTCTCGCTGCTGTCCAGGCCCATCTCGTCCATGCGCAGGTACTTGAAGGTGTTGTCGCGGCTGTAGTTGTCCTCGTTGGTGGTCTCGGGCCGCCCTTCGAGGCTGACGCCGTGCCGGCCGCTGTGCTTGAAGTTGCTGAAACTCACCTCGTTGCGGCTGGTGTTCATCAGCTCCACGCCTGCCGCATCGCCCGGCAGCAGCTCGCCGTAGTGGTTGAAGTAGTTGTTGGTGATCAGGTGGCCGTGCGAGATGTCGCCCTCGCCGGGGTAGCCGCCCTCGACCTTGACGCCGTCGCCGCCGAGGTTCGTCAGAAGGCTGTCGCGTACGGTGAGCCCTTCGTTGGCGAAGAGCGCGTAGACGGCGTGGTAGCCGGTGTCGGAGATGTGCATCCCCTTGAGAGTGATGTCACGGCTGTTCGTGATCGTGACGGCGCCGAACCGGTTGCGGGGCATCTCGATCTGCCGGTCGTAGTGCGGGTACTTGTGCACATAGCCGGAGTCGCCCTCCTCGACCCAGCCGAAGCGGTACCACTCCATGAAGTCGCTGTACTGCAGGGCGAGTCCGTCGAAGGTGAGGTTCTCGACGCGCCGGTCCTCGTCCGCGCCCGCCACGTTCAGCAGCGTCGTCACGGTCGGCGCCATGATCTTCGCGTCGTCGATGTCACCGCGCGGCTTGTAGTAGACCGTGGACTCCTCGTCGTCCAGGTACCACTCACCGGGCTGGTCGAGGAAGTCGAGCGAGTTCTGCAGGAAGTAGCGCGAGCCGCTGTCGCTGTTCATGCCGGCGTAGCGCATCTGGTACTGGAGGGAGATCTGGCCCTTCTCCACGTTGACGTCCCTGATCGGGATGACGTCGTTGAACCAGGTCCAGCTGCCGCCGGACCAGATGTTGACCGATGCGTCGCTCAGGTCCCACTCCGGCTTCATGACACCGGGCTCGGTCCAGATCCAGCGGCGTACGGCCTCCTTCTCCGGCTCGGGGATGGTGGTGATCAGATACGGCGCCCACTCGGTCTCCGTCTTCCGGTTGGGGTAGCGGGCGACGGTGGCGCGCTGTCCGTCCTCGAAGAGCGTGTAGACGTTGTTGTCGACCTTGGCCTTGTAGATGCCGTCGCCGTGCTCCTTCCAGCCGGTGACGGGCTTGGCGCCCTGCAGGCGTGCCTTGCCGGGGCCGTCGTAGCTCCGGTAGACCACCTGGTGGTCTCCGGTGCCCGAGTCGCGGTCGTCGAAGTCGATCGTCTTGGCCACCGGGTAGTCGCCGGCGCGCAGGTTGACCACGATGTCGCAGTTCATCGACTTGGTCAGGCCCTTGGCGCGCAGCTGGTCGCGGGCGTGCTCGACGGTCTTCCAGGGTTCGTCCTTGGTGCCGTCCGCGCGGTCGCTGCCGCCGGGTGCGACGAAGAACTCCTTGGGTGTGCAGGGGCCCGCGGCCGTGGCGACGTCGCCGGACGGGAGGGTCACGGCGCCGGTGAGCAGCAGGAGGCCCGCCGCTGCGGCCACGGTGGCCGGCCTTGTTCTCTGGATGGTGCGCAACACAACGTCTCCTTGGGGTCGGGCGTGCGGTGCCGTTCGGTTCGGGAGGTACGTGCTTGCGGGAGGAATACGGGGCGCTGGTCAGCGGCCGACGCCGCGCCGACGGGGGCGCTGGTCAGGCGCCGTCGCCGCGCCAGCGCTCGTATTCGGCGCGGGTCTCGGTGGTGAGCGGGTAGTAGTCGGTGAGGGCGCCGCCCTCGTCGATGCGGGCGCGGCTGAAGCGCTCCCACTGCTCGTGTTCGCGGGCCGCGGTGATGACGTCATCGGCGCGCTGCCGGGGCACGATCACCGGGCCGTCGTCGTCGGCGACCACCAGATCGCCGGGCAGGACGAGCACACCGCCGCAGGCCACCGGCACGTCGTACGCCCAGGGGAAGAGCTCGGCCTGGGAGGCGTAGTGCGGGGTGGCGCCGGTGGACCAGATGGGCAGCCCGGTCTCCTTGACCCGGGGCGTGTCCCGGATACGGCCGTCGACGACGATCCCGGCGCCGCCCTTGCGCTGGAAGTAGCGCACCAGCATGTCGCCGAAGCAGCCGGTGTGGGTGCTGCCGTAGGCCTGGACGACGAGCACGTCCCCGGGTTCGACCGCTTCGAGCACGGCCCACAGAGCGGTGTGCCGCTCCACGTACTCCTGCCCGAGGCCGGAGGCGATGTCCTCGCGCTGGGGCATGAACTGCAGCGTGCGGGCGCGGCCGACGACCTTCTGGCCCGGGTTGAGCGGCCGTGGCCCGGAGACGAACGTGTGGCGGATCCCCTGGGCGTGCAGCTTGGCGCAGGCGGTGGCCGACGAGACCGCGGACAGCTCCCGCACCTGCTCGGGGTCGGCGCTGCCGGGCGGCTTGCCGCGGACCGGCAGTTCCCACACGTGTTGCTCTTCCACTGCTGTTCTCCTCACGTCGGACGGTGCTCGGGCGGGGTGGTGTCCCTGCCCGGGGAGTACGGCGGATCGGTTCGCGTCCTCGCGGCTCAGTTGTCGCTCGTACGAGGGCGTCGGTGGCCGGCGCGATAGGCGCGCGGGGTCAGCCGCAGGTCGAGCCGGATGCAGCGGCCGGGCGGCAGCTCGACCTCCAGCTCCGGGCCGTCGACGGCCATTTCGCGCTCGCCCAGGTCGGGGCGGGGTGCGCTGTACTCACGCGGGTCGCCAGGGTGGGCTGGCCCGGCCGTGTCCACTCGTACGCGGTCGATCCGGTGCTCACCGAGGGATCCGGCCCGCACCACGACTCGGCGTGTGCCCCGCAGTCCGGTGTGCACCAGCCGCAGCCGCGCGTGCTCCGGCCCGCTCTCCTCGACGAGCGCGGCTACATCGCGCGGCAGTCCGGGACGGTCGGCCACCGCGTCGTGATAGGCGAGCCGCAGCGGCAACAGGCCGCCGTTGTACAGGACTTGCGGGGTGCCGGTGGTCAGCTGGAGCAGCGCCTCGGTGACGACGGGGTTGAGCCGCTGCCAGTGGTGGATGTTCAGTTCGGCCGGGTCTGTGGTGTCGGCGTCGATCATTGCCATGCGCCGCTCGACCTGGGCCAGGGCGCAGCGCAGCATCTCCTCGGGGTAGCCGGGGTTGGTGCCGCGCAGATACTCCAGCCAGGGCGCCTCGTGTCCGGCCTCCTCCTTGTTGCGGAAGGGCCGTACGGTGCGCCAGTCGTAGCCGCTCGCCTTGCGCAGCCGGTCGATGCGGTCGGCGTCCTGCTGCTCGCCGCCGGCCTGCACCAGCCAGGCGGGCAGGCCGAGTTGGGGCGGCTGGTAGTCGAACCAGCCCTCGTCGGCGTACCGGTTGGGCACGAGCACGGTGGGCCGGTCCGCGTCCTCGCCGAGCTCTGCCAGCCAGCGGTCGCTGATGCTCATCGGGGTGGCGGTGACGGGCGCGGTGATGCCGTGCCGGGCGACGGTGTCCAGGGGTCCGCGGCCGATGTCCAGGCCGTCCGTGGCGCCGGTGAGCAGCACGGTGTTGAGAGCGGCCACGACGGCGGAGTTGCCCACGCTGTACAGGCCGTGCGGCCAGGACCAGCCGTAGTTGCCGCCGTACCAGCGGCCCTCGTGCAGCTCCCCCACGCGACCCGATGGGCCCACGTTGTCGGGCAGGATGCCGTCGCACTCGGCGGCCCTGCGCCGCCAGGCGTCGATGTAGCCGAGCGCCCAGTCGCGGTAGCGGTCGTCGTGGTCGTACAGCCAGGCGTTGGTGGCGAGGCTGGTGGCGGCGAGGTTGACGGCGGTGTCGCCGCGGCCGAGGCGCTGCTGCATCGCCGCGCCCATGCGCAGGGCGTTGCCCGGGTCCTCGAGATCCTGCCAGGAGGTGATCCCGGGCAGGTCCCGCAGCGGCAGTCCGTACGGGCGCATCGACGCCAGGTGGGCGCCGTAGGTCTGCCATTCGTCGTTGAGGCCGAAGCGCGGTCCGACGGCTCCGTTGTGCGGGGCGCGGATCGTGTCGGTGGCCGGGTCGTAGTTCCCGGTGGGCGATGTGGGCAGATACAGGTCGGCGAAGCGGCGGGCGCGTGCGGCGAACTCCTCGTCGCCGGGGTCGGCGGCGCAGATGCCGTAGAAGAGCAGCAGCGACTCGCCCATGTGGAACCAGTCGTAGCCGCGCTCGAACTCGTCCACGACCTGCCCGAGCTCCGTCAGCTGCGCGGTGACGCCGCGCCAGTGGTGCTTGGCGGCGCCCAACAGGTCGTCGACGCCGCCGAGTTGGTAGAGCACGGGCCAGTTGAAGAAGGCCTCGTAGAAGTCGTCGGCGCCGTCACGGCTGGCCACGGGACCGTCGTAGCGCAGGCTGCCGTCGGGTGCGCAGTACCGTTCGGCGAAGGCGCGCCAGGCCTCGTCCAGTACGTCGAAGAGCCGGCGCTCGAGCACCGCCCACACCGGTGGTGCGCCGACGGGCACGGTCGCGGTGACGCGTGGCAGGGGTGTGTGCTGGTTCATGTGTCAGCCCCTCGTCGCCCCGGCCGTGAGGCCGCTGATGATGTAGCGCTGCATGAAGACGAAGAAGACGAGCAGCGGCGCGACGGCCAGGAGCAGCGTCGGGAAGACCACGGTGTAGTCGGTCTGGTACTGGCTGACCGCCGCGTACACCCCGGTGGTGACGGTGTACAGACCGCTGCCGGGCCCGAGGATGATCTGCGGGTTCACGAAGTCGTTCCACACCGAGAAGGTGTTGAGGATGACCATGGTGGCCACCACCGGCCGCATCAGCGGGAACACGATCTGCCAGAAGGTGCGGATCCGTCCGGCGCCGTCCACGGCCGCGGCCTGGTCGAGTTCGCGCGGGATGGTCGCGATGTACCCGGCGTACAGGAAGATCGAGAACGGCAACGTGAGGACGGTCTCGAAGAGGACGAACCCGCGTACCGTGCCCATCAGTCCGAGCGTCTTCAGCACGTATACGACCGGGATCACGAGGACCTGGCTGGGGATGAAAGTGCCAGCCAGGAAGAACAGCATCAGCGCGCGGTGGCGGCGCCTGCTGCTGCGGGCGATGACATACGCGGCCGGTCCGGCGAGCGCCACGGAGAGCACGTTCACGCAGACGACGAAGAGCAGCGTGACCGCGTATCCCTGGACGATGTCGAACTGCTCGTTCTGGAAGACCTTTTCGAGATACGTGAGCGAAGGGCCGCCCGAGGGAAGGCCGAACGGGTCGGTGACGATGTCCTGTTGGGACTTAAAGGCGTTGACGACCAGGACGTAGAGCGGCACGAGCATGACGAGCGCAGCGACGGACAGGAAGAGCAGCCGCACTCGTCCGCGGCGCTTCGGCCGCTTGTGTACGACGGGTGTCTTCGGGGCCACGGCGGCCGGGACGACCGCGGGCTTGGGGCGTACCTCGGGGGTGCGGGTGTCGGGGATCATGAGTACACCGCCGCCTCTCCGTTGCGGCGCAGCCGGGCGACGGCGAACGCGAGCAGCGCGGTGACGACCATCAGGAGCACCGACTGGGCGGAGCCGAGGCCGAGCCGGCCGTCGTGGAAGGAGTTCCACAGGATGAGATAGGCGACCGTCTGCGTCTCACCGGCCGGTCCTCCGGCGGTCAGCGAGACGACCAGGTCGTACGTCTTGAGCAGGGTCACCAGCGAAAGGACCAGGTTGATGGTGACCGACGGGCCGAGCGCGGGCAGGGTGACGTGCCGGAAGATCTGCCACCGCGTGGCACCGTCGATCCGTGCGGCCTCGATCAGCGAACGCGGCACCGCCTGCAGGCCTGCCAGGTAGAGCACGACGTTGACGCCGAAGGCCGACCAGACCACGACGGCGATCAGGGTGGCCAGCGCCCAGTCCGGGTCGGAGAGGAAGGGCAGGACCTCTCCGCCGCGCCGGGTGATCCAGGTGTTGACGGCTCCGGTGGTGCCGAGGATGGCGCTCCACAGGAAGCCGACGACCAGGGCGCTCAGGACGTGCGGATAGAAGAGGACCATGCGGAAGAAGGAGTTCGCCCGCGAGGTGCCGTTGAGCAGCAGGGCGCAGCCGAGGCCGAGGACGTTCAGGCCGATAGTGCCCAACGCGGCGAGAAGCAGCGTGACCGTGACAGCGCGGCGCAGCGCTGGATCGCTCACGAGGTCGGCGTAGTTGGC
The DNA here is from genome assembly GCF_054783935.1 of Streptomyces pseudoechinosporeus. NCBI lineage: Bacteria > Bacillati > Actinomycetota > Actinomycetes > Kitasatosporales > Streptomycetaceae > Streptomyces > Streptomyces pseudoechinosporeus. Next base: position 430,580 of record NZ_BAAGPS010000009.1, on the reverse strand, counting down.
GCCGCCGACGAGGTTCGGGCTCGCGCTGTAGCCGTCCCAGTCGGTGAGGCTGAGGTAGGCGGCGAGGCCCACCGGGACGGCCAGCATCACCGTGTAGAGGACCGTGGCCGGGGCGACCATGACGAAGGAGGCGAGTCCCTCCCCCCGGCCGGGGCCTCGGCTGCGTCTGCTGAGCATGGGCGGTGCCTTCCTGGTCCGTAGAGCGTGCGGGGTCCTGCGGGTGGGTGCGGGCGAACAGCTCACAACCTGCGGTCGGGTGAGGTCAGAAGTGCGCCTTCACCCAGCGGTCCACGGCATCGGCCACCTGCTTCGGCGAGCGGCCCGTGTACAGGCCCTGCACCTCGGTGTTCCAGGCCGCGTTGAAGCCGCGCGGCAGGGTGCTGTCGCCATAGCCCTCGCCCTGCGGGACACCTGCGAGTGCGTTCTGCAGGATCTGCTGCACCTGCTCCTCGAGCGGGGTGAACTTCCGCTCCACGTCCCGCCGGAAGTTGCCGTCCTGCTGCAGCTGGCGGGCGATCGCGTCCTTGTCGGTGACCAGCCACTCGACGAGTTCGAGGGCGAGATCGCGCTGCTTGCCGTCCTTGAGGACCATGTACGGAGCCGCCATGGTGGCGCCCTGCGGGCCGGGGCTGTCCTGGCCCTCCTCGACGGGGGCCGGGAAGACGCCCACCTCGAAGCCGGGGTCGGCGGCCGCCGCGGATGCGGTGAACCAGCTGCCCATCACGTACATCGCGGACTTGCCGGTGAGGAAGGAGGTCTCGCCGTCGGCGTTCTTCAGACCGAGCGCGTTCTTGTCGAGATAGCCGCGCTCGAGCCAGCTGTCGTAGAGCTCCAGATACGGCAGCATCGCCTCACCGGCCGTGCGCTTGCCGGCCTTGACGTCTGCGTGCCAGTCCGGGTGGCGCTGGTTGAGCGAGGGCACGGAGAGCTGGAGCAGCTGCAGGCCGGTGACGAACTCACCGGAGGTCTGCAGCGGCAGATATCCCGCCTTCTTCAGCTTCCCCATCGCCTCGGTCAACTCGTCGAGGGTCTTGGGCAGTTCGTCGATGCCGGCCTTCGAGAAGGCTTCCTTGTTGTAGAACACGAGCGACTGGGCCTGCTCTCCGACACCGACGGTGTAGATCTTTCCGTCGAGTGCGGCCTCCTCGACCAGGGGCGTGTTCTTGACCCAGGGCTGGTCGGTGAGTTCGAGCATCTTCGGCGCGAGCGCGGTGTCGACCATGAGCGTCTCGACGACGTCCGGTGCGTCACCCGCGGCGAGCTGCTGCTGCAGGGTATCCGCCACGCCCTTGCCCGACGGTGCCTCGATCTTGACGTCCACGCCCTTGTGGGCCTTCTCGAAGGGCTCGACCAGGTCGTTCCAGAACTCCTGGGTCAAGTTCGGGGTGATGTTCACGAGCATGCGCACCGTGCCGCCGTCGCCGTCCTCGCCCGCCGCTCCGTCGGAGAATCCGCCGGATCCGCAGGCCGTCGTCAAGCCGAGCGCGAGCACCGCGGCGATACTCGCCCATGCCTTGCCGGTCCGCCGTTGACGCATCGGTTCCTCCTCGGGGAGCAGAGTCGACCATGCTTAAGTGGGTCAATAATCGAGCAACGATAAGTTAGTATGTTCGTGACAGATCTGGCGTCAACAGCTGCGGCAGCACTAAAAGTTGATGACTGCCGGAGCGTCGCCCCGGCACAGTGAGTCAGAAGTCCATGGGTTCACGGAGAGGGCCGCACCTATGACCGTTCCTGATCTGCCGAGCTTTCCGAAGCTCAGCGCGGAGGACCGCGCGGCGCTGGGCGAGTGGGCCCGCGAGCAGCCCGAGTCGATGCGGCTGCGCAGCAAGATCGTGCTGGCCAGCGCGGAAGGGCTCGGCACCACCGAGATCGCCCGCCGGCTTCGGGTCAGTCCGGCGACGGTGGGCAAGTGGCGTGAGCGGTATCTGAGTCGGGGCGTGGCGGGACTCGACGACGCTCCTCGCCCGGGCCGCCCGCGCAGCGCCAACCGGCAGGAGGCCGAGGAGCGCATCGCGGCCGCGATCCGTGCGGCCAGGGACGGTGGCATGGCCCCCTCAACCCGGTCCCTTTCGCGTGAGCTCGGACTGTCCCAGTCCACCGTCGCGCGTATCTGGCAGGAACAGGAGGCTCAGCTCCCCGTCCTGCCGGGGCAGCGCACGACGGAAGCGGCCGCGCCCGTGGACGGCGCCATGCCCGTGGCCCCACCACCGCCCCGGCAGCTCCTGTCGGATCACGTCTATACGCTGCTTCGGGACTGGATCGTCGGCGGTGAACTCCCGCCCGGGCAAAGGCTCGTGGAGTCCGAGATCGCCCGTCGCGTGGGCACGAGCCAGGCCCCCGCCCGTGAGGCGATCAAGCGTCTCGCCCATGAAGGGCTGCTGGTCACCCAGCCGCACCGCGGCACCTATGTCGCCCAGGTCTCCGAGCGGCAGGCTCAGGAAGTACGGGACATCCGCGTCCTGTTCGAGGAGTACGCCGCCCGCAGGGCGGCCGGCCGTCTCGACGCCGAGCAGGTGCGGCTGCTCACCGAAGACGTCGACAGGATGCGCGGCTGCGCCCGGCAGAACGACATAGGCGCCTTCCGTGACGCCGACATGTCCTTCCACCGTCATGTCTGCGAGGCCGCGGGCAATGCGGCGATGATCCGCCTGTGGCGCATGATCGAGTCCAGCATGTGGGGTCTGCATGTGCTCGGCAATCCGCGCTACGGCGGCGACTGGGGCGCGATGGCCGAGTACCACGCGGAGCTGCTCGACGTCCTGCGCTCCGGCGACCCGGATGTGGCCGGGCCCATGTTCGCGGCCCATGCGGCGGGCGAGGCCTCGCGCTATCACCGGGACCACCCCGGGACAGCGGCTTCGACTCCCGTTTGAACACTGCCAGTTGATCCACTTGAAACCTGCCCGTTGATCCACTCCATCGAGGCACCACCGAGAGGCGCATGATGAGTGATCCGATCCGCAGACAGATACTGAAGCTCGGTGCCCTCACGGCCGCCGCCACCGTGCTGGCTCCCCTCCCCACCGCGGCCGCCGCCGACCTGCCCCGCTTCCCCGACGCCTGGTTCCCCATCACCGATTACGGAGCCGTCGGCGACGGCACCACCGACTGCACCGACGCGATACGAAGCGCCGTGCGCGCCTGCCACGCGGCGGGCGGCGGGCATGTCCTCGTCCCCGCGGGCCGCTGGTCCACCGGGGCGATCCATCTGCTCAGCAATGTGGACCTCCACGTCGCCGAGGGCGCCACCGTGCTGTTCAGCACGGACCCGGCGGCGTATCTCCCGGTGGTCCGTACCCGTTGGCAGGGCATCGAGGTCTACAACTACTCCCCCTTGATCTACGCGTACGGGCAGCACGACATCGCGGTCACCGGCCGAGGGGTCCTCGACGCGCAGGGGGACAACGCGCACTGGTGGCCCTGGAAGGGCTCGGGCCAGTTCGGCTGGCAGCCCGGCATGCCCCACGAGCGAGACGACTGGGCGCAGTTGGAGCGCTGGGGCGCCGAGGGCACGCCCGTCGCCGAGCGCGTGCTCGGCGCGGGCCACTACCTGCGGCCGAGCTTTCTTCAGCCGTACGCCTGCGAGAACGTGCTCATCGAGGGCGTGACCCTGCGCAACTCTCCGTTCTGGAACATTCACCCGGTCCTCAGCCGGGGCATCACGGTCCAGGACGTCCACGTCATCGGACACGGCCCGAACAGCGACGGCTGCAACCCCGACTCCTGCCAGGACGTCGTCATCCGCCGCGTCACCTTCGCCACGGACGACGACTGCATCGCCATCAAGTCCGGGCGGGACCAGGACGGTTGGCGGGTGGGTGTGCCGTCGCGGGACATCCTGATCGAGGACTGCACATATCTCTCCGGCGGTGCGGCGGTCGCCATCGGCAGCGAGATGAGCGGTGGCGTGTCCGACGTCGTCGCCCGCCGCCTGCATCTGCCCCTGGACCCCGGTCTCGACGAGCCCTCCGTCGCCTGGATCCTGATCGTCAAGTCCACGCCCACACGCGGCGGTTACGTCCGCGATGTGCACGTCAGCGATGTCGACGCCCCGGCCTGGACGTATGTGCCGTTCGATGTGACCTTCCAGTATGCGGGCGGTACCGGCGGCGAGCGCGTTCCGGAGGTGTCCCGTCTGACGGCCGAGCGCTGGTCGGTGGGTGGGCCTTGCGAGTATCCGATACGGGTACGGGGGCGGGCCGAGGCACCGGTGCGCGACATCCGCCTCGACGGCCTCGTCTTCCAGGAAGCCGCGCAGGTGCCGCTGCTGCAGAACGTCACGGACGTGACCATGCGCGACGTGGTGGTGCGTCCGGCGCCGGGTGCCTGATCTCAGGAGGCTGTTGGAGCCGCGGCAACGAGCGCGTCCCCAGCGGCCCGGAGTACGGCTTCACCTGGAACGGCAACGTGGACCTGAACGGTGTCCCCCGCGAGGACTGGCCCGCAGGCGCCAAGCAGGTGATGGCGCAGGCGGGCGCACGCCGCTGACAGACCAACACGCTAGGGCTCGTCGCCGCACGCCACGTCGAGATCCCACAGGATCACCGACAGGGCGAACGGGCTGATGGTGTGGTCGCCGTGGGTGGCGTCCTCCAGGAGTTCCCAGTGGCCGTTGCCGATGACCTGCACCCGGTGGCGTACCGCTGGCTCGTAGGAGCGATGGCCGACCGCGTTGAAGCAGCAGTCGTCGAAGCGGTTGAGGATCTGCATCTGGCGGCGGTGGTCCCCCACCGCCGCCAGGGCGTACAGGTTCAAGTAGTCGCTGATGCCGTAGAAGACCGGGTGGCGGTCCTTGCGCTGTTCCCAGTCGCCCGTGGTGGGGCTTGGCTTGGGCGGTGCGGAGCGCAGGAAGAACGGCAGGGACCCGGCCACCGGGTAGCTGCGCGTGACGCGTGGGTCGAGCGCCGGGTAGACAGTCGTGGTCCAGCCGCCGCCCGACAGACCCACCATCTGCACGGACGGCGGCCGGTAGGTGCGCTGCACGTAGTTCATCGCGACCGCGGGCGGTTCCAGGAAGAAGCGCAGCGTGGAGAAGGTGTCCGTCTCCCAGGGGCCGAGGTCGTTGTGCGAGGTCACGGTGAGTGTGTGGGAGGGGTCGGCCGGGTCCTGGAGCTCCTTGGGATTCCAGTGGTAGAGCGGCATGGCGAACAGCAGGACCCCGTAGCCGGCGTCGAGCAGTGCCTGTGCGGTGCGTTGCATCGTGCTGGGCTCTTCGCCGTGGCCGTTGTGGTAGAAGGCGAAGCGACCGTGAGGGCTGTCCTCGGGCAGCAGTACGTAGACGAGTGAGCACAGTCCGTACGGCAGCCGGACGGTGAGCCGGTCGATACGGCGCACTCCCGTGAAGGCGGGCAACTCCGGTGCGTCGACGGCGCGTTCGACCTCGGGCAAGGTGTCGGGCAGCTTGCCGCCGGCGGACTTCCACACCTCGGCCACGAGCGCGGCCCGCAGCGCGTCCAGCTCGCCGGTGCTGTGCACTGTCATCAGCTCTTCGACGTCGACGCCGACGACTTCCTGCGGCAGTGCCTTGTACGTGATCGGGTGGGCGTCGGCCACCTCCTTGTTGACCGGGGCGACCGGCCGCGGCCGCTTGCGCGGCGCCGGCACCGGTGCTTCGGCGGCGTGCGCGCCGGCGGGCAGCGCGGAGACCGCCGCACCTGCGCCGAGGGCGCCGAGAAGTGTTCTGCGGGCGAGGAAGGACATGGACGGTCACCTGCCGTTGCGGTCGTGGGGAGCGGAGAAGGGGAGGTCGGTGCGCGGTTCCCAGCCGTCGAGGAGCACGGCCGGATCGCGCCACTTCGCGGCCTGCTCGGCGTCGAGCTGACGGGAGCAGGCCAGGCGCCCGGAGGTGTCGGCCGGTGTGCCGTCGCGTGCGGTGCTGCCGTACTCCCAGAACCGCAGCGCGGCGGCCTGCGTGCAGTCGAAGCCGGTGAGTCCCCAGCCCACGGGAGCGATATGCGCGTCCATGACCGAGTCGAGGAACACGACCTGGCTGCCGGGGAAGCGGCTGTCGATCCGGCCGAGCAGCACGCTGCCGTCGGGTACCGAACCGGCTCTGGTCAGGCGGGTGTTGACGAAGACATTGCCGGGGCCGTCCGCTGCGTTGCGGATCTGCGTGAGGTATCCGGTGTCGAGGGACTTGAGTTCGGAGTTCTGCATGTAGACCCCGCCGGTCCCCCACACGAAGTCCACGTCGCCCTCGACATAGCTGTCGGTCACGAAGGCGCGGCCCTGCAGACGCAGGCTGTCCTGGTAGCTGAGGATCCGCGTCCGCTCGAGGACGATACGGTCGCCGTTGCCACGGAACGCCTCGGCCTGGGAGCCGCCGTCCGGTGTCATGTTGTGCACGGTGGCGTCGGTCAGCCGGAAGTCGTCGGCGTCCACACCGAAGGCCGCGCGCCAGCAGTTGAAACGGTCCGGCTGCGGCAGCACGCGGCGCGGACAGTAGCTCTGCCGGGCCGGCACGTCGGACATGGCCGCATCGCCGTTCAGGACGCTGTTGTTGGGATAGCCGATCACGGTCCGCCCGGGCCCACTGCCGCGAACGGTCAGATGCGGCTTGTTCTGCGGCACGTAGACGATCTCCCGGTACGTGCCGGGGGCGACGTCGATGCGTACGGGCCGGGTGTTGTCGGCCGGTACGAAGTCGACGGCGCCCTGCACGGTGCAGAAGTCTCCGTTTCCGGCCTGGTCGACGGTGAGTTCGCCGCTGTCGGGCGCCGGGTTCGACCGGGTGCGGAAGCGCCAGGTCTCGCGGTCCTCGATGCCGGGCCGGCCTCGGAAGAAGCCGTCGTCCACGGTCACGTAGTACTCGCGGCCCGCGTCGAGGACGTAGTGCAGATGCACCGACACCGAGGCGCCGTCGATGACCACGGGCTCGTAGAACCAGCGGTGCACCTCGCCGTAGTCGGTGAGCGCGCCACCGATGCTGCGCTGGTACGTGCCGGGGTCGGCGAGGTCGACGACGTCGACAAGAGTCCCGTCGTCGGCCTGGTGCACCTGCAACTGGCCGCTGTCGCCGAGGCGTACGGGCTGGTCGAAGGTCAGACGCAGCGCCGTGTCCGGGCACACGGCCTGCTCGACGCCGAGGGGCGCAAGGGCCGGTGGCGGCGGTCCGGCGCCGTACGCGACGCCAGGCGAACCGGCCGGCGAGAGCACGCCGGCGAGTGCCGCGGTCAGGGCCATCAAAGCGGTGAACAGGCGCATGAGAAGGGCTCCTTGAGTCGGCGCGCACTGTTAGCATGCACACGGCATTCCTATGGCATGCCACATATGCAAGCACAGACGGCCCAGGCTGACCATCCCTCCCGGAGGGAGCAATCATGCACACCGCTTACTTGGCTCAACTCAACGCTCTGAAAGGCGTATTGGCCGTTCCGGTGACTCCGTTCACCGCCGAAGGTGAAGTGGACGAGATGGCATACCGTGTGCTGCTGCGTCGCCTGCTCGATGGCGGTGTGCGCACCGTGACTGCGTGCGGCAACACCGGCGAGTTCCACAGCCTCGCTCCGGCCGAGCGCCGTCGCCTCGTGGAGGTGACCGTCGAGGAGTGCGCCGCTTTTGACGGGCCGGCCCAGGTGATTGCCGGAATCGGCCTCGATCTCACGACCGCCGTGGACGCGGCTCGCCACGCGGCCGGGGCCGGCGCTCATTTCGTCATGGTCCACCAGCCGGTGCACCTGTTCTCCTCGCCGGAAGGCTGGCTCGAGTACCACCGGACCATCGCCGATGCCATGCCCAGTCTGGGTGTCGTGCCCTATGTGCGCGATCCGCTGCTCGACGGGCAACTGATCGGCCGGCTCGGCGAGTTGTGCCCGAACGTCTGCGGGGTGAAGTACGCGGTGCCCGACGCGGCGCGGTTCGCCGCGGTGGCGCGCGACGCCGGCCTCGAACGTTTCGTCTGGGTCGCGGGCCTGGCCGAGCTGTATGCACCGGCGTACTGGGCGATGGGCGCGACCGGTTTCACCTCCGGTCTGGTCACCGTCGCACCGCGGCTGTCCCTGGAGATGCTGGGGGCGCTGCGTGCGGGCGATGCCCCTGCGGCCATGAAGGTCTGGGAGCGGATACGCGGCTTCGAGGCACTGCGGGCCGCAAACGGGTCGGCATACAACGTCAGCGTAGTGAAGGAGGCCTTGGCCCTGCTCGGCCTGTGCCGCCGGGACGTACGCCCGCCGGCCACTCCTCTTGACGAGGCCCGACGCGAGCGGGTGCGGGATGCTCTCGTACAGTGGGGGCTCCTGTGACAGCGGCTTCACCCGTTCCCGTCGTCCTGGTCGGCGCGCACGGCTACGGCCGCCATCACCGTGCCAACCTGATGCGCCTGAGTCAGGCCGGCCGGGTACGTGTGGTGGGAGTGTGTGATCCGCGGCCGCTGGACGACGCGGATCTCGGCGCACTCGGCGGTCCCGAGCAGTCGTCCGCGCTCGGCCCGCTCCTGGAACGCACGAGCCCCGTCGTCACGCTCGTCGCGACTCCCCCGCACACCCACACGTCCCTCGCCTTGGCCGCCGTGCGCGCAGGATCCCACGTCTACCTGGAGAAGCCGCCGACACCGTCGCTCGCAGAGTTCCACGAGCTGGCCGACGCCTTGGCGGAGTCGGGTCGGGTGTGCCAGGTCGGCTTCCAGCCCTTCGGTTCCCAAGCCGTCGATGCCGTACGGGAGTTGGTGGCGGACGGGGCGATCGGGGAACTCATGGGCATCGGCTGCGCGGGGGCGTGGGTGCGGGACGCGCGGTACTACGCCCGCGCACCGTGGGCGGGCCGCCGTCGACTCGGTTCGGGTCCCGAGGCCCAGGACGTGGTCGACGGGGTGCTCACCAATCCGCTCGCGCACGCCTTGGCCACCGCGCTGCGGATCGACGGAAGCGACCGCGTGGGCGCTGTGGATGCCGTCGGCCTGGAGCTCTTCCACGCCAACGCGATCGAGGCCGACGACACTTCCTGCCTGCGCCTGCACACGACCCGCGGTACCACGGTCACGCACGCCGCCACCCTGTGCGCGGAGCGGAACTCCGAGCCGTACATCCTGGTGCACGGTGAGCAGGGCCGCATCACGCTGCACTATCTGACGGACCGGCTTGTCCTCGAACGCGACGGCCACTCGCCGCAGGAGCACACATACGCGCGCACCGACCTGCTGGAGAATCTGCTCGCGCATCTGCACGACGGCACGGAACTGCTCAGCCCTTTGGCGCGCAGTGGCGGCTTCACCCAGGTCGTCGAGGCGATCCGCACGGCGCCCGAACCCGCGCATCTCCCGTCGTCCGCATGGCACACGGACCATGACGGCACCGCAGCGCGCCGTGTGATCCCGGGGGTCACCGCGCTGGTGGACCGGAGCGCCGCGACCTTGTCGCTCTTCTCGGAGCTCGGCGCACCGTGGGCCACCCGAAAGTCGGCGGGTGGGCACCGTATCCGCACCGTGCACATCGCGGGTGATTCGACCGCCGCGGCCAAGCCCGTCTCGGTGGCGCCCATGACGGGCTGGGGCGTGGCTCTGCCGTTCTTCCTCGGGCCGGGGGTGCAGGTCGCCAACCATGCGCGGGACGGCCGCAGTTCGCTCAGCTTCCTGGCCGAGGGCAGGCTCCGGGAGCTGGCCGCCGAGCTGCGCCCGGGCGACCTGCTCCTGATCCAGTTCGGGCACAACGACCAGAAGACCGAGGACCCGTCGCGCTTCACCGACCCGGCCACCAGCTATCCCCGGCAACTGCTGCGCTATGTGCGCGCGGCTCGCGCGAGGGGCGCTCGCCCGGTGCTGCTCACGTCGGTCGAGCGGCGCAGCTTCGACACCGAGGGGCGTGCCCGGCCCACGCATGGCGCGTATGCCGAGGCGGTACGTGCGCTGGCCGCGTCCGAGCATGTGCCGCTGCTCGACCTGCAGAACGAGACCCTCGCCCTGTGGCAGCGTCTTGGCCCCGAGGGCACCAAAGAGGCCTTCATGCGGCTCGCCCCCGGCGAGCATCCCCATCACCCCCAAGGCGCCCAGGACGACGTCCACTTGAGGCCGCGCGGAGCCATCGAGGTGGCCCGCCTCGTGGCCCGCGGACTCGGCGCGGTCCAGGCGCTGGCACCCGATGAGCTGTGCCGATTGGAGGAGGACGTGCCCGAGGACTGGATCACCTGGCCCGCCGCCCGCGAGAAGGACGGGGTGTCGCGGTGAGTGCGGTGGGGCGCGTCGACGCCCACCACCACTTGTGGGACCTGTCGGCCCATGACCACAGCTGGCTGGAGGCGCCCGCCCTCGGTGCGATCCGGCGCGACTTCGGGCCGCAGGATCTGGCACCGCTCACCCGGGCTTCCGGGATCGACGGGACCGTGCTCGTCCAGGCACTGCCCTCGACGGACGAGACATCTGAGCTGCTCGCCGTCGCGGCGCGGACTTCCTGGGTCGCGGGCGTCGTCGGCTGGTGCGATCTCACCGCCGCGGACCTGGTCGATCACCTCACAGCACTGCGCCGCCTCCCGGGCGGCGAACGTCTCGTGGGCATAAGGCACCCGGTGCAGGCCGAGCCGAACACCGACTGGCTCGCCCGGCCGACGGTACAAGCTGGCCTACGGGCCTTGGGCGAAACGGGTCTGGCGTACGACCTCCTGGTGCGGCCATGGCAGCTGCCCTCCGCGGCGCAGGCCGTCCGCACCTGCCCGGACACCACCTTCGTACTCGACCATCTGGGTCAACCACCGCTCGCACGCGGCGAGTTCGCGTCCTGGGCACGGTCCATGCGGGAGCTGGCGGCCGAGCCGCGCGTGTTCTGCAAGCTGTCGGGGCTGCTCACCCTGGCCGGGTGTCCGGACGACGGGGAAGCAGTGCTTCGGGCGCTGCGGCCGTACGTCGAGTTCGTCTGGGAGACCTTCGGCCCCGCGCGGGTGATGTTCGGCTCCGACTGGCCCGTCTGCCTGCTGTCCGCTTCGTACGACCAAGTCACAGACTTCGCCGAGCAGTTGTGCGCGGGGCTCTGCGCCGCTGAACGCGCCGACGTCTTCGGCGGCACCGCTGTCCGCGCCTATGCCCTCACCGCGTTGTCCCCCACCGAAGGGAGCACTGCCCGTGCGCATTGCTGAGATCACCGCGTACAGCGTGCCGCCCCGCTGGATCCTCGTGCGGGTCGCCACCGACACCGGCATCGTCGGCTGGGGCGAGGCCCTCGTCTCCAAGCGGCGCCGGGCCGTCCTGGGCGCGGTCGCCGACCTCGCCGAGAACCTCACGGGGTCGCCCGCCAAACGCATCGAGGAGCTGTGGCACCGGATGCGGCGCGGCGCGTTCTTCCGCGGCGGGCCGGTACTGGCCACCGCCGCGGCGGCGATCGACCAGGCACTGTGGGACATCAAGGGCCGCGCCCTGGGCGTACCGGTGCACGAGCTCCTCGGCGGTCCGGTGCGCGACCACACCCGTGTGTACGCGTGGATCGGCGGTGACCGCCCGCACAATGTGGTGGCCGATGCCCGCGCGCGGATCGCCCAGGGGTTCACCGCGGTCAAGATGAACGCGACGGCCGAACTCGACCACATCGCGGGGGCGAGTGAAGTCGACGCGGTGGTGGCCCAGGTCGCGCAGCTGCGCCAGGAGTTCGGGACCGGCCTGGACATCGCCCTCGACTTCCACGGCCGTGTACACCGCTCGATGGTGCGTCCGCTCCTTCGTGAACTGGAGCAGTTCCGCCTCATGTGGGTGGAGGAACCGCTCGCACCCGGCCACGAGGACCTGCTCCCGGAGGTGGCGCGTGCGGCCGGCGCCACGCGTATCGCTACCGGTGAACGGCTTTTCTCCCGCTGGGAATTCCGCACGCTGCTGCAGCGGGGCGGCGTCGACATCATCCAGCCGGACGTCTCCATGACGGGCCTGGGCGAGCTGGCGAAGATCTGCCATCTCGCCGAGTCGTTCGACGTCGCGGTCGTCCCGCACAGCCCCAACGGGCCGGTCTCGCTTGCCGCGTCGCTGCAGGTGGCCGCCTCGAGCCTCAACGTGCCTCTGCATGAACAGAGCCTCGGCCTCCATTACAACTCCGGCTATGCGGGACTCCCTCAGGGCGAGATGGCCGACTACCTGCACGACCCGACCGCGCTCACCCCTGTCGGCGGAGGGCTGCGGCTGCCGACGGAGCCGGGGCTCGGCATCACCGTCGCCGAACAGGCCGTGCGCGCCAAGGACGTTGCGTGGCGCCATCCGGACGCCGACTGGAGGCATGCGGACGGGCGGATCGCGGAGTGGTGAGCTCACCCGAGGTCCCTGTCGGGCAGGGCCTCCGCAACCATGTCCGTCCCGGCGGCAACCATTCCCGTCCCGGCGGCGACCGAACAGGGGCAAGCTCTCCCCTCTCGGGAGTCCCACCCACCGCATGGACTCGTCAGTGGCACCTCGTTCGTATCGCAACTCGTCGCGCAGACGGCGCGCACCGCGCAGGAGACATACGGCCCACATAGGTCGGCCGGCCCTCGTCGCCGTGGCCGTGGGGGCCGTGGTCGCGGCGCTCGTCGTGGCCTTCGGTGCTTCGTGGGGCGGCGAGTCCGGACAGACGGCGGGCACGTCACCGGCGGGTGCGACCACCGCCCCTTCCGCGCGGCCAAAGCGCAACGGTCAGCGTCGCCGGGGCCGGCATCGACATTTCTGCGCTGCTCCTCGGCGCCGACGGCAAGGTCCGCAGTGATGACGACCTGGTGTTCTACAACCACCCCCATCACGACGGCGTGAGCGCGAACGGGGCAACTGATGGCGCTCTTTGAACTTGGCTCTGTCCGGAGTTTCGTTAATCCCCAGGTCAGAGGGTGCATGCGGGAACGTTCCTGCCGGGGATTTCTCGATCATGGGGGTTGGATCGCTCGAAGATGTTCTGCTTCCCGAGATCGATGTCCGGTTGGAGGGCGTGAGCATCACCCGCAAGACCCTCCTCACTCTCCCGCTGCCCTCACCCGCCACCGGGCCGGACCGCCCCGACATCCCGGACCACCCCGCCTACCGGCAGATCCTCACCGTCCTGGCCGACGCGGGCCGGCCGATGCGCGCCCGCGACCTCTGCCAGGTTCTCGACCTGCCGATCCTCCCGAAGAACACCGAAGGCATCCGCTCCAAACTGAAACGCCTGGTCAGCCGGGGCATCCTCATCGAACCCGAACCCGGCTTGTTCGCCGGCCCCGACGCCTGAGGACCCCCCCCACCCGCGACCAGCAGTCCTTCCCCAACCTCAACCACGAAACGGACAAGAGCTCACGTTCCGTACTCTAAGGACGAATCGCACCTGTCCCGGCTGCGGGAACTGCACCGGCAGGGAACCGTCCTGGCGAGCGTGTGCACAGGATCGCTGGTCCTCGCGGCCGCCGGACTGCTCGCCGGCCGAGCGGCCACCACCCACCGGGACTACCTCGACAAGCTCGCGAAGATCGACGGCTCGGTCGACGTACGCGCCGGGGAGCGGTACGTCGACGACGGTGACATCGTCACCTCCGCCGGTGTGTCGGCCGGGATCGACATGGCGCTGCATCTGGTCGGCCGACTCGACGGGGTCGAGGCGAGCGAGCAGACCCGGCACGGAATCCAGTACGAGACGCCCGGAACCCACTGAGCCCGGGCAGCACGGCTGGTGATGGTGTGTCACCAGTCGACGGGCTCGGCCTCCCGGTCGAGGGCGAGTGGCTGGGCCGCGTACGTGATCCGGACGACGCCGTCGGCGTATCGCTCCGTGGCGCCCTGTACACCGAAGACGTCGCGGAGGAGGTCCGGTGTCAGAACCTCCAGTACGGGTCCTGCCGCCACCACCGCGCCCTCGTGGAGCACGACGAGGTGGTCGCAGAGCCGGGCGGCGAGGTCGAGGTCGTGCAGGACCGCCAGGGTGGTGATCCCGGTGCTGCGGATCAGGTCCAGGAGCTCGAACCGGGCGCGGATGTCGAGGTGGTTGGTGACTTCGTCCAGGACCAGGAGCTGCGGCCGCTGGGCGAGAGCGCGGGCCAGCAGGACACGTTGGCGTTCGCCGCCGGACAGGGTGGCGTAGTCCCGGTCCGTGAAGGGTGCGACGCCGCAGCGGTCGATTGCCTCCGTCACGGCCCGGTGGTCCTCGGCACCGTCCCGGCCCATCAGGCCGTGGTGGGGCGTGCGTCCCAGGGCGACGATCTCGGTCACGGTCAGGCCGGTGGTGGTGCCGGCGTCCTGGAGGACAGCCGCCGTGCGGCGGGCGGCGGAGCGCGGAGACAGCTCCCATACGTCGTCGTCGCCCACCCGGACTACACCGTCGGCCGGCCGTAGCGAGCGGTAGACCGTACGGAGGAGGGTGGACTTGCCGCTGCCGTTGGGGCCCACGAGTCCGACGATGTCGCCCTTGGCTGCCTCCAGGTTCACATCGCGGAGGATCGGCCTGCGATCCAGGGTGACGTGGAGCTGGTCAACGATCAGTTTCATACGGTGTCCAGGCCCTTGTTGCGGCGCAGCAGCCACAGGAAGAAGGGGGCGCCGAGCAGGGCGGTGAGGATGCCCAGCGGCAGTTCGTTGGGGCGGTTGACGGTTCGGGAGAGCAGGTCGACGAGGACGAGGTAGATGGCACCCAGGAGCGCGGTCAGGGGCAGCAGTCTGCGGTGGTCGGCGCCGGTGGTGAGGCGGACCAGGTGGGGGATCATCAGGCCGACGAAGCCGACGCCGCCGGCGGCGGCGATGACGGTGCCGGTGAGCAGCGCGCTGATGACCAGTAGGACGGCGCGCAGTCGGTTGACGTCCACACCGAGCGCGGTGGCGGACTCGTCGCCGGCCAGCAGGGCGTTGAGTCGCCGTCCGAACAGGGTCAGCACGACGGTGCTCGCCAGGACCACCACGGTGACGGTGGGCAGTTGGTCCCACTGGGCACCGGCGACGCTGCCGAGCATCCAGAACATGACGGTCCGCAGTTCGGTGGGCGTTGCCAGCAGCTGAACGAAGCTGGTCATCGACAGCAGGACATAGCCGACCGCAACTCCGGCCAGCACCAGCCGGGTCGGGGCCAGCCGGCCCCGTCGCTGGCCCAGCGCGAAGACCAGGGCCCCGGCCGCCAGGGCACCGACGAACGCCGCGCCGGACACACCGAGACCTGCCAGGCCGCCGAGCGCGGCGCCGCCGAGTGTGATGACGAGCACGGCGCCCAGCGAGGCGCCGTAGGAGAAGCCGAGGACGATCGGGTCGGCGAGCGGGTTGGAGACCAGGGTCTGGAGTACCGCGCCGGCAACGGCCAGTCCCGCGCCGACCAGTGCGGCCAGGGCGACGCGGGGCGCCCGGAAGGTCCACACGATCTGGTCGAGCGCCGGGTCTTCGGTTGCTCCCCGGCCGGTGATGTGGTGCAGGAGGATTCCCCATACGTCGGCCACCGGGATGTTGACCGAGCCGATGCTCACCGCCACCACCATGACGGCACCGAGGACGACCAGCAGCCCGACGACCGCGAGCGGCAACCGCAGGCGGCTGGGGATCTGGTTCAGAACTTGTCGGGGTGCAGCATCTTGGCGATCTTCTCGACGGCCAGGTCGTTGCTCGGGCCGAGGTACATCGAGTCCGACACGGTCACGTACTTGTTGTTCTTCGCGGCCGGCCACTGGGGGAACTCCTTCAGCAGTTTCTTGGCGTAGGCCGCCGGGTCGGGGTCGTTGTAGCCGATGACGACGAGCGCGTCGACGTCGGTGGCGGCCACCTTCTCCTTGCTCAGGTCGGCAAAGGAGGTCTTGGAGGCCGATTCGAAGGCGTTGCGGCCGCCGGCCTTGGCGAGGATGTCGTTGTAGATGCCCTTGGCGACGACCGAGCTGAAGTCGTTGCCGCCCATCGCCATGTTGGAGAACAGGACCATGACCTTCGGCTGCTTCTCACCCTTCACCTTGGCGGAGACATTGGCGATGTTCTTCTCCGACGCGGCGATCAGCTTCTCGGCGTGGCCACTCAAGTTGAAGATCTTGCCCATGTCGCGCAGCAGCGTGTAGCTGTCGGCGATGGTCATCTTGGAGGTGTCCTGGTCGCAGCCCTGCGGGGATACGTAGGTGCCCGCGCCCACTTCCTTGAGCTGCTGGCGGGTGGCGAAGCCGTTCTTCTCGTCGAAGCCGTAGGAGGTCGTGGACAGCACCAGGTCGGGGCGCAGCCCGATCATCGCCTCGCGGGGGATGTCGAAGGCGTCGTTGAGCTTGACGTCGCCGGTGGGCAGGGCCTTGATGGCTTTGGCGCGGCCCGCCACCTCGGACATCCCGTAGCTCTGCTGGTTGGCGACGATGCGGTCGCCGAGGCCGAGGGCGAGCAGCGTGGAGACCTCGGCGACCGAGGCGCCGTTCATGGTGACCACGCGGCTGGGCGCCTTGGTGAATTTCTCCGGCACTCCGCAGTTGTCGAGGGTCACCGGGTAGCCGGACTTCGCGGCGGCCGCGGACGCGTTGTCGCCGGTGTCGTCGGCCTTGTCGGTCGAGGAGTCGGCGCATGCCGCAGTGACCAGACAGAGGGCGCCGGCCAGGGCTATGGCGAGCGGCCGTTTCTTCGACATGCTGACTCCTTGCTGCGGGGTGCTCATGAGGCGACGGGTTCTGATGCAGTAGTCGGGGGGTGAAGCCCGGAAGTTCCTCAGAGATCCAACTACTGTGCGGGCGCTGCGAGATGGCCCTGTTTCCCGGCCGGGGCGGGCAGCGTTCCAGTGGCGACGCAGTGGTCGAGGTAGCGGAAGACGAGGTCTCGGTCGACGGACGGGCAGGTGATGCCGCTGCCGTGCAGTCCGGTCACGACGTTGTCGGTGCGGACGCGTCCCAGGCGTAGCTCGAGCCCGGTCGCGTCGTCGGTGCCCGCGTCCCAGGAGTCGAAGAAGGCGAGCGTGGTCGCCGCCGCGCCGGAGGCCCCGGATGAGCGCTGCAGCTCCGCGCGCCACTGGGCCAGCGGCATGCGGCGCAGCGGATAGCCGTACTCCTCCAGCCAGTTATAGACGTCGCTCAGCCGCATCAAGGTGGTGGCGTGGTTGAAGACCGTGGCGGTAGGCGGGCGCTGTTCGAGGCAGAGGTGGACGAGGGCCTGGGCGACGTGGTCGACCGGTGTCCAGGTCTCCTCCTCGAACAGGTCGGGCACGATGCCCGCGGGCACCCCCGCGCGCAGCACGCTCCAGAGGAAGTCCCGCTCGTTCACGTAGCCGGTGGCGTGCGGGCCGACGATTCGTCCGAGGCGGTGCACGGTGACCGGCAGGCCCCGCTCGGCGGCCTGTTCCAGCAGGCGTTCGGCGGCCCACTTCGACTGCTGGTAGCCGTATCGCAGTCCGGGGTGGGGCGGGAGGAACGCCTCCGGCACCTCTGAAGCAAGGCCGCTCGGTGGGGCAACGGAGAGGGTCGAGACGAAGTGCAGGGGGGTGGAGCGGGCGGCCGCCATGCGCAAAAGGTCCCTGGTGGACTCGGTGTTGGCGGCGCGGAGGGTGGAGTACTCGCGCATGATGCTGACGGTCGCGCCGTTGTGGACGATCGCGCCGCAGGTGCGCGCGAGTTCGGCGAAGAGCGCCTCATCCAGGCCGAGGCGGGGGCGGGCGAGGTCCGCAGGCACCGCCGTGATGCGCTTTCGCGCTACGTCCGCAAGGGGGATCTGGTGGATTTCCAGGGCCTGCTGGATGCGGGCGGCAGCCTCTGCGGGGCTCGGGGCCCTGACGGTGCAGACGACCTCCGCGTCGGTGCTCGTGAGGAGTTCGGCCAGCAGGTGCACGCCCACGAAGCCGGTGGCGCCGGTGAGCAGGACCCGGTCCGGTGTGCCGACCGCCCGGGGAGGATCGCCGCCTGGGTGGATGTCGGGATCGAGGATGGCGTCGGCGAGCAGGGTCGCCGGAAAGCCGGAACCGGCCGGCCGCGGTTGGACTTGGGCCTGCCCCTGCTGCTCCAAGAACCTCGCCAACTCGGCAGGCGTCGGGTGCTGGAAGAGCCAGGCGACCTTCACGTCGCGGCGCAGTTCGACGCCGAGGCGGTTGGCCACCTGGATGACCTGGAGCGACTGGGCCCCCAGGTCGAACACGTCGTCCCGCGCGGAGACGGCCGGCACAGCGAGCACCTGTTGCCAGACGGCGGCGATGGTGTGTTCCAGCGTGGTGTCGTACGCCGCTGTCGCGGCACCGTGGTCCGGCACCTGTGCGTCGAGGGCCGGCCCGTGTGCGTCGGGGGTCATCGTGGCGAGCGCGTTCCTGTCGATCTTTCCGGCGCTCGTTCGGGGCAGGCGGTCCAGGAACTCGACGGCCGACGGGATCATCGCCGCGGGCAGGGCCGCCCGGAGGTGGTCCCTGACCAGAGCCACGGCCGGGGCGGGCCCGTCCGGGACGACGTGTGCGACCAGGCGCCGTGTCCCGTCCGTCAGCACCTGTCCCACGACGGCGGCGTCGCGGACCCCCGGGTGGGCCAGGAGTGTGCTCTCGACCTCGGCGGGGTGCACGCGATGTCCGCTGATCTTGAACTCGGTGTCCGACCGGCCCAGGTAGCGCAGCTGCCCGTCGTCGCCGATCCGTACGAGGTCGCCGGTGCGGTAGGCGCGGGGCGCACCGGGCAGCACGTCGAGAGGGGCGAAGCGGGCGGCGTCCGGTGGGCGGTCTCCCCGGTAGCCGAGGGCCAGGTTGTCGCCGAGTAGGTGGAGTTCACCGTCGACGACCGCGGCGCGGGTGCCGGGGAGCGGCAGTCCGATGGGTACGTCTCCCGGGGCGGGGGAAGGGTCGTGGAGGTCAGCGACGGTGGCGACGACGGTGGCCTCGGTCGGGCCGTAGGTGTTCAGCAGCCGGACGGACGTGCCGACGGCCTTGCGCCAGCGGTCGACCCGCTCGGGGAGGGCCGCCTCGCCGCCGATGACGACGGTGCGCACCTCGGCGGGGAGGGCGGCGGTGCCGGTCGAGATCGCGTAGGCCAGTTCGTGCCAGTAGGCCGTGGGCAGGTCGAGGAAGCTGATCCGCAGCCGTGCGCAGGCGTCCAGGAACCCGGGGATCGAGTCGGTCATGTCGTCGGTACGGACGACGAGCGTGGCGCCCACGCACAGAGTGAGGAAAACCTCCTCGACGCTGGTGTCGAAGTGCAGGGCGGCGAACTGCAGGACACGGTCCCCATGGTGGAGGCCGTAGCGGTGTGTGGCCCCGGTGACGAAGTGCGCGAGGGCGTGGTGGCCGATCTCGACGCCCTTGGGGCGCCCGGTGGAGCCCGAGGTGTGGATGAGGTAGGCGAGGTCCTCCGGTGTCGGTGCCGTCGACCGGGGTGCTTCTTCGGACTCGGGTTCCGGCCGGTCGAGTTGCAGAACAGGCCGGGCCGCGTAGTGGTCGGCGTGGGCGCTGGTCGTCAGGACGAGTGCGGGCCGGGCATCATCCAGCAGCTCCGTTCTGCGCGTCCGGGGCGCGGTCGGGTCGAGCGGACAGTAGGCGGCGCCGGAGAGCAGGACGCCCAGGATGGCGGTGATGGCGTCGATGCCGCGGGGCAGGGCGACGGCCACCAGGTCGCCGCGGCCTACCTGACGGGCCGCCAGTCGGCGGGCGAGGTCACGTGCCGAGCCGAAGAGCTGGGCGTACGTGATGCTGCGCCCGTCGTCCTCGACAGCGATGGATCCGCCGCGCCGGGCGGCATGGTCGGCGATCAGGTCGAGGACCGGTCGCACGGGGCCGGGCAGCGGCCCTCCGTCCAGGATGGGAACGGCCTGGCGCGTACTCAGCTCACCGAGCGCCCGGTCGGGGGCGGCGACGGCCTCCCCGAGGAGGGAGAACAGTCCCTCCTGGAGCGCGGCGACGGCCGCCTCGTCGTAGAGGTCGGGGTTGGCGTCCACGGCGACGCGCAGGCCCGCGCCCTCGGAGCGGTCGTAGACGTTGACGGACAGGTCGTCGACGGGGCCCGCGGAGACGTTGTGGACCGTGCTGCGGTGTCCGGCGAACCGCAGGTCGTACTCGAAAGGCATGATGTTGACGCCCGGTCCGGACAGCCGGCGCTGGCCTCCGACGAGTCTGAGGTCGCGCCGCAGTTGTTCGTAGCGGTAGCGCTGGTGTGGCAGCCCGGCGCGCAACTCGCGGGAGATCCTGGCCGCGAGGTCGCGCAGACTGTCCGACGCGGTGACCGTCACGCGCAGGGGCAGGATGTTGCGGACCATGCAGGGAACACGGAGCGAGACCGAGCCGAGGCGCCCCATCACCGGCAGGCTGAGGACGATCTCCGGGGCTCCGGTCACGTGGTGCAGCTGGGCCGCGGTCAGCGCCAGCAGGACCTCTGACCAGGTGACCTTGAGGTCGCGGGCGACGGCACGGAGGGTCTCCGTCCGGTCCGCCCCGAGGTCCACCACCCGTCGGTGGAAGGTGCGCGCGGGCAGGGCCGTACGGCCGGCGGGTGTCGCCACGGGCGGCCGGTCCGCGAACCGGTCCGCCCAGTAGTCGCGGTCCTTGGCGAACCGGGCCGACTCCCGGTAGGCGCGTTCCTCGTCCCGCACCGCGGCCAGGGTGCCGAAGCCGCTGTCCGCCACCGGCTCGCCCACCGTCAGGGCCGTGTAGACCTCGGCGGCCCGGCGGGCGACCAGCGACAGACCGAAGCCGTCGAGGGCGATGTGGTGCACCCGGTGGTACCAGAGGTACTGCTCCGGTGCGATCCGCAGCAGGGCGTGGCCGAAGACGGGTCCGCGGGCAAGGTCGACAGGGCGGGCCATGTCCCGGTCCATCCAGGCCAGGGCCGCCGCGTGCGGGTCGGGCTCGGCGGTGAGATCTGCTGTGTGCAGGCGCCAGTGCCCGGCTGGGGCATCCGTCTGCCAGGGCCTCCCCTGCTCGTCGACGACGAAGGCGACGTTGAGGGCCTCCGTTTCCGCGACGACATGGTGCAGTGCCGTGCCGAAGACGGCCGAGTCCACCGGCCCGTCGATGTGCACGTACTCGGCCGTGTTGTACGCGGGGCTGTCCGGGTCGAGCTGCTGGCCGGTCCAGATGCCTTCCTGGGCGGCCAGCAACGGATGCCGGTCGGCCGTGTCTCCTGTGCCGTTCATGGCGTCGTCACGCGGTGGCATGGTCCGTTCCCCCCTGACGTGCGGAGAGCAGCTGCCACCACTGGTCGAACGAGGTGCACTCGGCGAGTTCGATGAAAGACACATCCAGGCCGGTTTCCCGCCACCGTTCGATGAGGGTGACGATGTGCAGGGAGTCCAGCCCGGCGTAGACGGGGTGCTCTTCGAGGTCGACTTCATCGGGCTGCTGGAAGAGGAACTCCGCCAGGTCCGCGCGGAAGCCCTCCAGCGTGAGGGGAGCAGGCATGTCGTTCTCTCTCGGTAGCTCGTTGGCTCTCGGTGGCGCGTCGGCGGCCGGTCAGTTGACCTTGCGTGCGGAGTCGTCCCAGAAGCGGTCGCGTAGTTCGCGGCGCAGAATCTTGCCGCTGGGGTTGCGCGGGACGCTGTCGATGAACTCGTAGCGGGCGGGCAGCTTGAAGCTCGCGAGTTGCGGGACGAGGAAGGTGTGCAGGTCCCGGGGGCTGGGCCGCTGCTCGGGTGCGGGGACGACGAAGGCGTGCACGTACTCGCCCCAGCGCTCGTCGGGGGCGCCGACGACAACGGCCTCGGCGACTCCGGGGTGGCCCTCCAGGACGTTCTCGATCTCGGCCGGGTAGACGTTCTCGCCTGCGACGAGGATCGCGTCCTTGATGCGGTCGCGGATGAAGATGTAGCCGTCCTCGTCGACGTAGCCGGCGTCTCCGGTGTGGATCCAGCCGTCGACGAGGGTCTCGGCGGTCTTGTCGGGCAGTCCCCAGTACTCGACCATGCGGGCGGGTGTGGCCAGGCAGACCTCCCCGAGCGCGCCCGGCGGCAGTTCGCGCCCCTCACCGTCGATCACCTTGCTGCGTACGCCCGGATACGGCCGGCCGGCGGCCTGCATGAGCGTGCCGCCGGGAACGTGGGCGGCCGGTGGCAGGCACACGGCCGTGTTGCCGGTCTCGGTGAGGCCGTAGATCTGGGCGAACTCGCACTCCAGGACGGCGAGGCTCTCCTCCAGCAGTGCCTCGGAGATCGGGGAGCCGCCGTAGACCGTCTTGCGCAGAGTGGTGAAGTCCTTTGCGCTGACGCCGGGTTCGGTCAGCATCATGCGGAGCATGGCGGGCACGACGCAGGCCGTGGTGATACCGAGGTCGCGGATCAGGTCGACGGCCTGGCGGGCGGCGAAGGCGCGCATCGCGACGACGGTGGTTCCGGCGTTGAAGTTCTGCGTGGCCCACCACAGGCCACCGATGTGGAACCCGGGGATGCCGATCAGTGCGATGTCCCCGACGCACCAGTCGATCCAGTCCAGCCCCTCGCTCGCCAGGGCGTCGCGGATCGCGAAGAAGCTGCGGTGGGCGAGCACGACGCCCTTGGGCAGTCCGGTGGTGCCGCTGGTGTAGAGCTGGGCGACCGGGGTGTCAGGGGTAGCGTCGTACGGCTTCGGGTCGGTGTCGGAGTGAGACGCCTTCCATGCGGCGAAGGATTCTCCGAGTGTGACGACCGTTTCGGGGGGCGCGGTCGGCATCTTCTCGACGATCGGTCCGAACTCGTCCTCCAGGAAGAGCAGTCGGGTGCCGGAGTCCTGCAGGATGTGGCTGACCTCGGGCGCGGTGAGTCGCCAGTTGACGGGCACCAGGACGGTGCCGCTCTTGGCGCAGCCGAAGAGGATCTCGTAGTAGTGCTCGGACTCCTTGCCGAGATACGCGACCCGGTCGCCCGGCGTGAGTCCGGCGGCCTGCAGGGCGTTGGCGATGCGGTTGCTCTCGCGGTGCAGTTGCTCGTAGGTCAGTGTGCGGCCCTCGCAGAGGACCGCGGGGGTGGTGGGCTGGTGCTGTGCGTGGAAGCTCGTGGTCTGGACGAGTGTCTGGAGCTGCGGATGGTGGAGCCGGTCCATGGTCGTGGGTCTCCAGTCTCGTGTCAGGGGACGTTGACGAACGCCAGGGTCGCCTCGCCGTCGCAGCGGCCCGCGTCGGCGTCCCAGTAACGGAAGGCCGTATCGGCGTGCAGGAACGGGCTCGCGCCGACCGGGGCACGCCGGGTCACGGACCGGAACTCCATCTCCCCGGAGAACACACGGGGATTGACCGGGCGCCGGAAATTCGATGAGAAGCGGGCGATGAGAATGTCCGGGAGCTGGCGCTTCCAGAAGTCGTCCAGCGTCCAGGATTCGAATCCCGTCCCCAGTCCTTCCTTCACGGACTTGGCGACGAGGTAATACATCATCTGGTTGTAGCAGATGTTCACCTCGACGGAATTCAGATGTCCGGTGTCGTCGATGTAGCACGACTCGGGGATCTCGAACTCGCAGCGGGCAAAAGCGCGTCCGTCGGTTTCCGTCACGACGGCCGAACTCAGGTACTTGCAGTGGTCCTTGTACGGCGTCAGCACTTGCGCCAGCAGGGCTTCGTCCGTCATGCCGCCGTGATCCCGTCGTGGAGCCTGCGTTCGTCGTGCACGGTGAGGCGGTAGGAGACGGTCGGCTCCGGCGTGGTCGTGTGCCGGGCGCGGTGGATGAGGCTGCGGTTGTCCCAGACCAGCAGGTCGCCCTGCTCGAAGCTCTGCAGGTGGATGTTGTCGTGCTCGAAGGACTCGTCGAGCTGGCCGGTGGCGTCGAACAGCCGCTTGAGGAGCTCGTCGTCGAGCGGCTTGCCGTTCTGGTCCTCGATGCCGACGGTGAAGCCCTCACTGATGTAGAGGACCGTCTCGCCGGTCATGGGGTGGGTGAACGTGGTCGGCTGGACGACAGCCGGTGTCTTCCGCTCGACCTCGTCGATGATCTCGGAGATGGGGCGGTAGACATCGTGGGGCCGGATCTTGAAGTACTTGCGGACGGAGTGCCGGCAGTACGTCTCGCCGATTTCCTTCTTGAGATCGTCGGGCAGCCTGTTGTACGCCCGGCCCATGTCGATGAAGTACGTGCCGCGGTTCTTCTCCGGAATGACCTGGGGGTAGATCAAGGTGATGCCGAACGGGTCCGGCATGAACTGGTAGTCGGCGTGCCAGAATTTACCGGTCTTCGGGACGCCTATCTGCTTTCCGTTCTCCGGCACGTTGGAGGAGACGAATATCTCGGTGACCTCCGGATGCTGGTACATCGGTTCGTAGTAGGTCTCCGGCCGGCCCAGCCGCGTGCCAAGTGCGAGGAACTCCTGGGGCGAGAGGTCCTGGCCCTTCAGAACGGCGATCTTCTTCGTGTAGACGGTGCTCTTGACGACGTCGATGTCGGCGTCCGAGGCGGTGGCGTGGTCGAATCCCTCGACCGTCGCGCCGATCGCGCTGCCGGGCTGTTCTTTGATCTGCATGTGCTGCCTTTCGAGGAGAGGAGGAGTCAAAGGGCCGTTTGTCGGGCGTCGACGAGCCCGGCGATGCCGCCGAGCGTGAGGTCGGGCTGGAGTTCGTCGTCGCCGACCTTCACGCCGAGGTCACGCTCGATGCGGATGCTGATCTCGACGGTCGTCAGCGAGTCGACGTCCAGTTCGCCGAGGGTTGCCTCGGGGCGGATCCGGTCCGCCGGTGCGTCGTGCAGCCTTGCGAGGATGCCGACCAACTGCTCGTAGGTGGTGCTCATGACGTCGTCCGTTCTCCTTGGTCATAGAGGTCGTGCGGATGGCCCGGCGCGGGCAGCGCGGGCCAGGTCAGCAGGCAGGATCCCCAGGTGAGGCCACCTCCGAAGGCGGTGAGCAGAAGCCGGTCGCCGGGGCGGATCACTTGACCGGCGGCCGCGTCGGCGAGGGCGAGCGGGATGGACGCGGCGCCGGTGTTGCCGACGGCCTCGACATGGGTCACACAGCGCTCCCGTGGGAGACCGAGGTCGTCGGCCACCGAGTGCAGGATCCGCAGGTTGGCCTGGTGGGGTATGAAGTGGTCGATGTCGTCGATCTTCCAGCCGGCCCGGGACAGCGTGGCGCGCGCGGACTCGGCCATGCGCGTCACCGCGTGGCGGTAGACCTCTTTGCCCCGCATGGCGAAGTGCCGGTCCTGGCGGCTGAGTTCGCCCGGTCGGGAGCGCTGACGGGAGCCGCCGGCCGCGACCATGATCAGGTCCTCGTGGGCGCCGTCGCTGCCGAGGTCGAAGTGGCCGACCGCGCCCGGCTCATCGGGTTGCCCGGCGCGCAGGACGACGGCTCCGGCCCCGTCGCCGAAGATGATCGCGTTGGCCCGGTCCAGCGGATCCACGATCGTGGAGTAGGTGTCCGCCCCGATGAGCAGCACCCGTTCGGCCACGCCGGCCGCGATGAGACCGGCGGCCGAGGCGAGCCCGTAGACGAACCCGGTACACACGGCGCCGACGTCGAAGGCGGCCGCCCCCGCCAGACCGAGTCGCGACGCGACCGCCGGCGCGGTGGCCGGACAGGTGTGGTCGGGGGTCGTCGTGGCGACGACGACGGCGTCGACCCGGTCCGTCGCGGCGGAGGCGAGAGCCCGGCGGCCGGCTTCGACGGCCAGGTCGGACGTCGCCTGTCCGGGCTCGACGACGTGCCGCCGGCGAATCCCGGTCCGGGTGCGAATCCACGCGTCGTCGGTGTCGAGCCGTCGCGCGAGGTGCTCGTTGGTCACCACACGGGACGGCACCCATCCGGCCAGCCCGCACAGGACGGCGGCCGGAGCGGTGGAAGGGCCGGCGGCGATAGGGGACATGAGGTTCTCCTGGCATGACGGAGGACGGCCGGGCAGCCCGGACACGGGAAGGGAAAGTGAAAAGGGAAGCCGCGAGGAGGGGAGGGCCTAGGGACCGCTGGTCCCGGTCGCCCTGCGCAGGACAAGCAGTGCGAGCGCACCACATCCGATGCCGCCCGCGATCACGAAGACGGCGGTACGGATGCCGTCGAGGAGCCCGGGACCCGAGGCACTCTGCCCGACGCCGCCGGCGAGCGCGACGAGCACGGCGAGGCCCACCGAGCCGCCGGTCTGCAGGGTGGTCGATGCCAGTCCCGAGGCGATGCCCTGGTCTCCGGGGGCTACTCCGGCGGAGGCGGCGATCCACATGCCCGTCCACGCGGCCCCCTGGCCGAGGCCCATCAGCACGATCCCGGGCAGTAGCGTGGAATACGACCCGTTCGAGGTGAGTGCCAGACCGAGGGCCGCGGCTCCGGCGGCGCCCAGCGCCATGCCGCCCACCAGCATGCGGTGCACGCCGAAGGCGGACACGGCCCCTTCGCCGGCCTGGGTACCGATGGCCACCACCACGGCGGGTACAAGGAACGCGAGCCCGGTCGCGACCGCGCTGTAGCCGTGGACGGTCTGGAAGTAGAGGGTCAGGAAGTACGGCACCGAGCTGAACGTGGCACTGAACAGGGCGGTCACCCCCATGGCCGCGAGCAGGCCGCGGTGGGCGAACAGCCGTGCCGGTACGAGCGGATCACGGGATCGCCTCTCCACGACGGCGAAGAGCGTCAGCAGCCCGACGGACACGACCGCGCTCCCCAGGGCCACGGGCGTGCCCCAGCCCTCCGCGGGGGCCTGCACCAGCAGGAACACCAGGAGCGTGATCCCGCCCGTCGCGGTCAGCGCGCCCGCCACGTCGAAGTGCCGCGAGCGGTCCCACGGCCCGTCCTCAGGAAAGAGCGACCACCCGGCCACCGCGAGAGCCCCCGCCACGGGCACATTGACGAAGAACACCGACGGCCAGCCGAACGCCTCCACCAGGACCCCGCCGAGCAGGGAACCGAAGCAGAGCCCGCCGGCTCCCGCGGCACCCCACACCGCCAACGCGCGGTTCCGGTCGGGTCCTTCGTCGTACAGGGTGTTGATCAAGGACAGCGTCGCCGGGAACAGCAGGGAACCGCCGACGCCCTGGACCGCCCGGACGGCCACCAGGATGCCCGGCGAATCCGACAGGCCGCCCACGAGGGACGAGCCCGCGTACAGCAGCGCCGCGACGACGAACATCCGTCGCCTGCCCAGTAGATCCGCGGCCCGGCCGCCCAGCAGCAGGAAGCCTCCCGTGGCCACGACGTAGGCGCTCACCACCCACTGCAGATCGTGGTCGGAGAATCCCAGCCCGGCGCCGATGTCCGGCAGCGCGACGTACACGATGTTGTAGTCGAGCGAGATGACGAGTTGGCCCAACGCCAGCACAAACAGAGGAAGTCCAAGTGGCTTTCGCAGCGGAGTCGTTACCGGCTCTGTCGCGGACATCATCGATAACCCCCTTTGGTATCGCAATACACAGAATTCTCGCGAAGAGAATTCCAGCAGGCTGATCATTTTCAGTCACGGTAGCAGCCCGGATCCGGCTTGTGAATGGCTAACTTCCCGAACAGCAAGGCGTGTTCACGGAATATCAGGGCAGCCCTTTCACCCGGCAGTCGAAAACTGCCGGTAGAGGAAATCAAGGGGTCGAAGAAATTACTTTCCCCGTGTCACCTCTCCCCCATGAGCCGCCGAATCTCAGCCATCAGGGCGACGAGCGCCCGGCGTTCCGGAACAGTGGTCTCCGGATGCCAGAGGTCGATGAGCAGGCAGGTTCGCGGCCTGGTCCCGGAGTTGCGTGCCTCATGTTCGAAGGAGTAGTCGAAGAGCAGGCACTTTCCCTCTTCCCAGGAGCGCGTCTCTCCGGCGACCGTGATGCTGCACCCGTCGGGGATGTCCACCGCGAGATGCAGGTTGATGCTGAAGTTCCACAGGTCGCAGTGGGGTTCGATGACGGCGCCCGGCAACAGGGTGGAGAAATGGCATTCCAGGAGAGGACATATCTTCTCCGTGTCGACGGCCACGTCTTTCAGCACCTGATAGGCAGTGGGAGTCATGGCGGCGGACTCCTCGACGAGACCTCCTTCACGGAAGAGGTAGAGGGCCTGCCAGTTCTCCTGGCGGGTCAGGTAGTGCTCGTATTTCGAGAACGCCTCCCGGCGCGCCGCCCATGCGGCATTCAGCTCTTTCTTGATCACCTGATGACTGGCTTCCAGTTCATGGACGACGGGGGCCAGTTCGGCGTAGGAGTACGGGCTGTGCCAGGGAGTGGGAGAGAGCCCCGGCATGATCCACTTGGCTCCCTTCTGCAGTGGATGCCGTTCGCTACCGCCCGGCTCCAGCATCCGCTCGACCCGCGTGATCGATTCCGCACCGAACCCGGCTCTGATCGCGGCGAAGGCGTTGTCCATCTCTGGTGTCATACGGTTCTCCGGAGGTCAGCGGACGAGGGCAGGGAATGCAGCCGTTGCGTGACACGGTCGGCAACGCGGACACACTCCGAGGGTGTCCACTCTCCGGTCGGCCCCACGAACAAGTTGTCGCGCCGAAGGACCGCAGAGTTCCCCCCTGTTCGCCCAGCGTTTTGTTCAGCCGCGCCTACTGAAGTGCGAGCGAGCCTCCACGGCGGTGCAGCCGGTCGCCGACCCGAGGCCGCCGACTCCACCAGAAGAAGGAGCAGCCCGCCCAGCACCAGTCCCGCGACGCAGCCCAGCAGGGCTCCGGGAAGGTCGCCCACCGAGGAACTTCGGAGGGGTCCTTCCCCGCCGCCACCAGCCGGAACCGGTCGGCTCGGCAAGAGCCGGGAACCAGCCGGGACCGCGCCACGACCACTGACGCATGGAGCCGAGAAGTCTGATGCGTGTGATGCGCCGGAAGCGGAACACGCCCTTGGGAAACGTCTTACGGGCCGTCGCGGCACCATTGGGTGCCTCCTGTGGTGCGCTGGCCCTGCTGGTGGCCTACACCGCGACCGGCGCGGCAG
This sequence comes from Streptomyces pseudoechinosporeus, assembly GCF_054783935.1. NCBI lineage: Bacteria > Bacillati > Actinomycetota > Actinomycetes > Kitasatosporales > Streptomycetaceae > Streptomyces > Streptomyces pseudoechinosporeus. The sequence continues at coordinate 401,997 of NZ_BAAGPS010000009.1, read as the reverse complement.
GCGAAGCGCCGCCCAGGATCACCGTCGTCGACGCGCGCATCATCGCGGCACCCGCGGGCTCCGGCTCCACCACCGCCTACTTCGAGGTCCGCAACGCCGGCCCGTCGAAGGACACCCTGCTGTACGCGGACTCGACGGAACTGGGCGTCAGCATCCTCCGCCGTACGGTGCGCCGGGCCGGGACAGGGCGTACGGATCCTGTATGGGCCGTCGATGTCCCGGCAGGCGGCACGGTACGCATGGCGCCGGGCGGCCTCGGAGTTGTGATCCTGGATCCGCCCGAGCTGAAGGCCGGGCAGACGCTGCCGTACAGCCTGTGGTTCCGTCAGAGCGGGAGGGTCGCCGTCCGGGCGACCGTGACCGAGAGTGTGCGGTGAGCCCCGGGAGCCAGGGTCGGCCGGAGAGA